>NZ_JACJPA010000060.1:0-15152 GCF_014695845.1 Trichocoleus sp. FACHB-591 | reverse complement strand
CGACTCACCTACCGCTCTCAAAAAGCGAAGCAGAAGCTCCAAGCGGTTTAGTTGCAGATCCAGAGGGCAAGGAGTGACTTAATCAACATCCCTTTCTATTTCCGATAAGGTTTACTGCTTCAAGAGCATTACTATTTATTGTTTTTCTAAAGTGACAGAAGAGGGTTAGCTGGGAATTGGTCGCCATCTAGCAAACTGCTCATCCGCAAACAGAGCGAAGGTTGAGAATAAATCTGTGGATTTTGCCGAGGTCTCATATCGATAACTATCGTTACCAACAGCAGGCAAATCATTGTCGTTATTATAACGTTAAGCCATTCTAGTGCAAGGAAGTGGAGATGGAACACTAGTAAGATGCTAGACAGGTCCTGGAACAAACTGCCTCTGCTACTAAGTTTAATTCTGTTGATCAATGGTACCTTGGTGACCTCAGTGTTAGCCAAGACGCCAGTGGTCAGCCAAACTCCGACTCTAGAGCCACGATTGGCTCAAACCTCTTTCCCTCCACCGGACATTCTAGAGCCACCCTCTCAGACCGTTCCTACCCCGGAAACCCCTGCACCTCTTTTGCCGCCACCCGAAGAGTTGCTGCCGCCCCCTACTGCTGCTCCTGAAGGGACACAACCGCAACTTCTACCCGATAACGTGCCTGCCACCATTACTGTAGAGCGCTTCAAAGTCGAGGGAAGTACCGTCTTTAGTCCAGCAGAGTTGGCTGCGGTAACACAACCGTTCACTCAGCGCCCTATTTCTCTCGTAGAGCTGTTTCAGGCACGTTCAGCCGTGACGCAACTGTATGTTGATCGCGGTTACATCACTTCTGGCGCTTACATTCCACCCCAGCAATTACGTGATGGCGTGGTCAAGATCCAAGTCGTCGAAGGAACGTTAGAAGAGATCGCAATCACTGGAACCCAGCGGTTAAAACCCACCTATGTGAGGAATCGGTTGGGGATCGCTACAAAGCAACCCCTGAACCGCGATCGCCTGCTTGAAGCGCTACAACTATTGCAACTCAACCCGCTGATCGAGAACCTCTCAGCCGAATTATCTGCGGGAACGAGACCAGGGCAGAGCATCCTAGAAATCCGGGTGAGTGAAGCAGAAACTTTTAATACCCAGGTGATGCTAGACAATGGGCGATCGCCTAGTGTGGGAACATTTCGGCGGCGCTTGCAACTCAGCGAAGCCAATCTATTAGGGCTAGGTGACGGTCTCAGTGCCGCTTACAGCAACACAGCTGGCAGCAACTCCCTCGATACCAGCTACATCTTGCCCCTGAATGCCCGCAATGGCACCCTCAACTTCGCTTATGGCAGCTCCTCTAGCCAGGTAATCGAAGAACCGTTTGACCAGCTCGATATTGATGCCAACTCTCGCTATTATGAACTGACCCTGCGCCAACCTTTGGTGGAGACGCCTCGTGAAGAATTTGCCATTGGCTTAACCGCCAGTCGCCGCGAAAGCCAAGCCTCCTTACTCGGTGGAGATATTCCCTTTCCCGCTTTAGGAGCCGATGAGCAAGGGAAAACCCGAATTTCGGCCTTACGATTTTTTCAGGAGTGGACACGACGCAGTGACCGAGAAGTGCTGGCAGCGCGATCGCAATTTAGTCTCGGTCTGGATGCGTTAGATGCTACGATTAGCGACACTGGACCCGATAGCCGCTTTTTTACTTGGCGAGGCCAAGGACAATGGGTCAGGCTGCTGGCTCCTGATACGCTGTTGTTACTGCGAACGGATGTGCAACTGGCTGACCGACCCCTAGTGCCGTTGGAGCAGTTTGGTTTAGGTGGGCAAGAAACGGTGCGGGGCTATCGTCAGGATCTTCTGCTCGCTGACAATGGGGTGTTTGCCTCGGCAGAGATGCGCTTACCCATTGCCCAGATTCGTCGGTGGGATAGTGTTCTGCAACTCATCCCCTTTGTGGACTTTGGCACGGCTTGGAATCGGGGCGATCGCGAGGAGCCTGACCCAGACACTCTAGCGTCAGTTGGGTTAGGGCTACGTTGGCAAACGGGCGATTGCCTTACCGCTCGATTCGATTGGGGAATTCCTCTAGTCTCGGTAGATGCGAGCAAAGACACCTGGCAAGAAAATGGGCTCTATTTCTCCATCATTTACAATCCGTTTTGAAACAGTAGTAAACATTTGATTAACAAGTAATTGAGTTAGGCTAGTATCATCCCAGGCTTGATCTAGCAAAAGCCTTGAGTCAGACGGCTCAATATCTTTGATATCTATGCATCCTCGCGAAGGCATTACAGAGATCTTTTCAACGTTTGTCCAGTTTGAGGCAGATCATTTCAGTCATTGGGCTGTAGAGCCCAAATTGCATCGGAGTATGCGGCGCTGCTTAGAGCAATCATTTAAAGCACCTAGCTCAGAGGCTTTTTGGGCGCTCTACTGGTACAAACTTTGGCAGGATTCGTCTCCTCAGTTAGCAACTTTGCATCTATCTGCTTACTTGCAAGAGACTGGTTACTGGACAGCTCTACAAGCAATCAAAAAATTTACCAATCCTCGCTACACTTTGGCAGATTACTTTCAAATGGCGATCGCTGAAGTTGAGACAGTGTTGCAAGACTTCAAACCAGAAAAAGGAGCGAGTCTTAAAACTTATGCAGCAATGGCATTTTCTAGTTTGCTCACCAGTAGCCTACGTCAACGCCACGAAGTAGATATTTGTAGCAATTGGAGTTTGTTGCGCAAAATCAGCAAAAAGCGGTTAGTGGAAGCCTTACAACAAGCGGGTCTAGCCCCTACCACCATTGCTCAATATCGACTGGCTTGGATCTGTTTTAACCAGATTTATGTTCAAGCTGTATTGGGAGAAAAACTACCTCCACCGAATCGCTCAGTGTGGGAGGCGATCGCCAAACTCTACAATACCGAACGCCACCATCAACTCACTTCATTGAGTTCAGATTGCCAGCCAGAAATGCTAGAGCGCTGGCTCACCAACTGTGCAGGTTGGGTACGGGCTTATCTCTACCCTCCTATCAATTCGCTCAATGCCCTCAAGCCCAATTGGGAATTGGGAGAAGTGCAAGATGATTTGCCCGATCTTCACTCTGAGTCTTTGTTGTCTGAGCTCGTGGCTCAAGAGGAGATGCAAACCCGCCGCTCTCAACGCTCTCATCTGCATCAGGCGTTAATAGCTGCCTTAGCGCAGCTTGATAGTCAATCTCGTAAAATTTTGCATCTCTATTACAGTGAGTCATGGACTCAGCAGCAAATTATGCAAGAGTGTGCTATGAGTCAAGCTTCCGTTTCACGCCGATTGACGAAGGCGAGAGAATCCCTGTTGACGGCGCTAGTGCAGTGGAGCCAGGAGAAACTGCATAGTTCACCCACTTCAATTCAAATAAAAGATATGAGCATGGCTCTAGAGGAGTGGCTGAAAATGATGAAAGGGGGATAAGACCGTGTTTGTATTTGCGAAGCCAACAGAGTGGTGGCTAGAGGTATCATCAACCGTTGAGGTAGAGTCTTGGCAGCGAAGTCAGCAGCACTCCACATTTGCTAGTCGTTGGTCTGCTTACCTCAATCAGGTCTGTCTCCAAGTTCTATTAGCCTGGATACGAGCTGAGTACGACTCAAAGGTAACGACTTGGCTGGATTCCCTGGTACATCCAGCTATCTGGGAGGTGGTCAATGGTAGTGCCATCACAATTGGTTCGACGCGGCTAGTCTTGATTCCAGCAGAAACCATGGATGATGCTGAGCTGGAAGTGCCTCAAGAGTGGGTTGATATTCCAAGTTGGGTCGCAGATTACTATCTAGCAGTTCAGGTAAAATTGGACGCTCAATCGTCAGATCGGTGGGTGCGATTTTGGGGTTACACGACGCATCAGGCACTTAAAAGCGAAGGCCATTATGACCCAGACGATCGCACCTACTGCATGGAAGCTCGCCAGCTCACCCAAGATTTAAGTACTTTATGGGTGACTCTGCAATTTTGCTCAGAACAGACTAGGGCTGCGATCGCCCCCCTATCAGTGTTAAACCCCATTCAAGCTGAGAATTTGATCCAACGACTAGGAAATTCTGCGATCGCTTTTCCTCGGTTGATGGTGCCCTTTACCCTATGGGGAGCCTTAATGGAAAATCCTGCCTGGCGACAGCAACTGTATCAACAGCGATCGCAAAATCAGGAAGCGTCTGCTCCAAGGCAGATCTCTCTTAGCCAGTGGCTCCAAGGCCAACTCAGCATAGGTTGGCAGACCCTAGAAACTTTGCTAGGAGTAGCACCCGAAGCCGTTGCGGTGAGTTTGCGCTCTCGCCCCAATTCTGAGTTGGTAGAGACAGTGCGAGTCATTGAACTAGAATCAGCCACACCTCCTCAGTCGGTTCTATTACTCATGGCACTGAAGGCAGAGGTAGATGGAAGAATTGGTATTCTGGTTCAACTTCATCCTGGGGCAGGGCAAACTTATGTACCTGCGAATCTGATTCTATTGTTACTTTCTGATACAGGGGAGTCGCTTCAATCGGTTCAAGCGGATGATCAAGATAACTACATTCAACTGAAACGGTTCAAATGTTCTCCAGACACGCAATTCAGATTGCAAGTGGTCCTGGATGGGTACAGCGTTACGGAAGATTTTGTAGTTTGACCCAAGATAATTACTCATCTACCGTCGGTATCCAATGTCACGGCTCGTAGTTCTGAAGTTAGGGCATGGCAATTGGCAACAGGGCTTGCCAATTGTGATTGCGCAGGTATGGGAGACCGAAGGCGCTACACCCATGCAGTTAACTGGCAGTTTACCATCAGCTCCAGAACTAGCAAAGATTTATCAACAATGGCGATCGCTTTACGAAGCCTTTTACCATCCCCTTTGTGGGCATCATGCTTCTACTCGTAGTGGGATTGAAATTGAGGAAGAAGGAGTCACTCATGTTTCTAGGGCCAAGTTTGATCAGCTATCTCAGCAACTCAAGCATCAGTTAGATGACTGGCTCAATGCCAGCTCTTTTAGCAAAGTTGAACGCCGACTGCGGACCAAACTATCACCCTTAGATGAAATTCGCATCATTGTTGAGACCGATGATCGACAGTTGCGACGCTTTCCCTGGCATCTCTGGAGCTTCTTTGATGATTATCCGCAGGCAGAAGTGGCGCTGAGTGCTCCGGAGTACAAACAAGTTTCTTTCAGCCGCCTAGCCTCAGCAAATCAGGTCAGAATCTTGGCAGTTTTAGGGAACAGCCAAGGCATAGACATTCAGCAAGACCGCATCTTATTAGAGCAACTGCCTTATGTAGAAACTACATTTCTGGTAGAACCCCAGCGTCAAGCCCTAGATCAACAGCTTTGGGATCAGCAAGGTTGGGATATTTTCTTCTTTGCGGGGCACAGCACTAGCCAGCCAGATGGGGAATTAGGCGAGATGGTGCTGAACCAAACGGATAGCCTCACGATCGCCCATCTCAAGAATGCTTTAACTGCGGCGATCGCTCGTGGGCTCAAAATTGCGATTTTTAACTCCTGTGACGGCTTGGGATTAGCCCGTGATATGGCAGATCTGAACATTCCGCAATTAGTCGTAATGCGGGAGCCCGTGCCCGATCGCGTAGCACAGGAGTTTTTAAAGCAGCTACTTACAGCTTTCTCTTCAGGTCGTTCATTCTATCAAGCAGTGCGAGAAGCCCGAGAAAAGCTCCAAGGTCTAGAAGATGATTATCCTTGTGCTTCCTGGCTTCCAGTGATTTGCCAAAATCCAGCCGAGATTCCCATTGATTGGCAGAGCTTGTTAGGAAAAGCGAGTCCTGCGATCGATGAATCTTTGAAGCCAGAGGTTTTTACCACAAAGGAAACTGGGCGATCGCGGAGTTGGAAAAGCCTGCAAATTGGCCTGGCTACGAATCTCTTGATAACTACGATCGTCATGGGCGTTCGATTTCTAGGAGCCTTGCAGGGCATAGAACTGAAAGCCTTTGATGCTCTAATGCGCCAACGGCCTGCTGAAGGCACCGATCCCCGAATTCTAGTGGTGGAGGTCACCCAGGAAGACACCAATCAACATGGCTATCCACTTAAAGACCACACATTAGCAACCCTAATTGAAAAGCTAGAGCAGCACAGTCCTCGGGCGATCGGCATTGACATGCATCGTCACCAACCTCAGGGGCAAGGTCGAGCAGGTTTAATCGCTCAGTTTCAAAAATATCCCAACCTGTTTACGGTCTGTTCGTTTGGTTCTCAAGACATCAATCGGGCTCCTCCAGAGGAGTTTTCTGAAGCCCAACAAATCAGCCAGATGGGATTTAGTGATTTAGTTCTTGATGATCAGGATGTAATTCGGCGACAACTTCTCTCCTATGATCCCAGCCTGGCAACTTCTCCCTCAGCTTGCTCCATACCTTACAGCCTCGGCTTCCAATTAGCCTTCCGTTTTCTTTATACCGCAGGAATTCAACCTCTAAATGTGAATGCAAATCAAGAATGGCAATTTGGCTCTGTGACCTTCAAACGACTCTCAACTCATTTCGGTGGTTACCAAAATTTGAACGGTCTCAGCAGTGAAGTTCTCATTAATTACCGATCTGATCTCCCTGGTCAACGTGTGACGCTGAATCAAGTGTTACAGGGGTCAATGAACCGGAATGTCGTCAAAGATCGTATCGTTTTAGTTGGCATTACTGCGCCAATTGGTAGGGATACACTGAATACTCCCTATGGAAAAATGGCTGGTGTGTGGATTCATGCTCACATGGTCAGCCAGATGCTGAGTGCCGTTCTCGATGGCCGACCCCTGATTTGGACCTTGCCGCAGTGGAGCGGTTGGCAGTGGGGAGATATGCTTTGGGTATTAGTTTGGTCTTTTCTGGGTAGCCTACTAGCCTGGTGGATTCGCTCATTGTGGCTACTGGGTTTTATGAATGTTGTCGTCGTCTTCATTCTCTATCAAGTTTGCCTGGCAATCTTGATTCAAGGTGGCTGGATGCCCCTCATTCCCTCTCTTTTATCTTTATTGCTAACTAGTGGTGTGACAAAAGCTTTGCTCATAGATATCAGGAGGCAAGCATGATTTTTCCTATCGACAGTCCTAGGTCACCGAAACAGCGATTACAGAAATTATTGATGATTCCGACTTTAGTTCTAGGGTTGACGGCTATGTCCGCCTATTCCGTTATGGCGCAGTTGCCTCCGTCCGTGCCCCGGACACCACCCCCAAATAAAACAGATGTGGGGGGAGGATTGAATAATACTTATGCTTGTGGCACGGTTCAGGAGCACATGGTAGCTTTATTACCCAAAGAAAATCCTGTGACTACTATTTCAGCCCATCCTAAGATTTTACTCTATATTCCCTATCACTCAGAGGAGGTTATTTTAGCAGAATTCTCGGTTTTGGTGGGACCAGAAGAGATCACTCGGCTCTACAAAACTCAGTTCAAGCTGCCTGAGACACCAGGAATTACTAGCATTGGCTTACCGACAACGCTCCAATCTGCGCTTGAGGAAGGTAAATTTTATCACTGGTATGTTAAGCTTTATTGTCAAGGAAACCATGAACCTTTAACCGTTGACGGCTGGGTGCAGCGAGTAGCAGCAACACCAGAACGAAAGCAACAAATCGAGGCCATAACTCCAAACGTTTGGTATGATTCGATCGCGCGACTCAGCGATCGCCTCCGCAGTAATCCCCAAAACAGTGAACTCAGAACTCGGTGGCGCAATTTAATGACCCTAATTGACGCAGAAAACCTAGTTCAAAAACCCATTGTAGGCCCCATTCAACTCCAGCAAAATCAGGCAGGATCAGAGCCAATTGCCCACTAAAATATAGGACGCCCACACATAGGGAGTGCTATATCCCTGTTCAATCAAATGTAATTGAGCTTGCCGCAGGGCTTGGGCTCTTGTGGTCTTGGGATTCAGTAATGCCTGGTAGAGCTGTACCATGAGTTGAGTAGTCGGTAGGTCCTGCGCTTCCCAGAGCGTAGATACGACACTGCGAGTGCCTGCCTGTACCGCAATGCCAGCCAATCCTAAAACAGCGCGATTGTCTCCCTGAGCGGTGGAGCAAGCACTGAGGATGAGTAGCTCAATAGGTTTCAGTTCACGAGCACGACTCAATTGAATTAGACGACCAATATCTCCACCAGTGATTAATTCACGATAAGCCACAATAAAGGTTTCTTCAGGATCAGAACTAAAAATACCGTGGGTTTTAAAGTGAATGACTGAAAAACGGCCTGCTTTAAGTCGTCGCTCCAAATTTTCTTCCGTGAACGCCTCATTTAATAAAGGCTGTTGTGCCTTTACGAGTTTTCGGATGCCTTCCAATTCAGGGGTTAAATTCTCAATTTTAGGAAACGTTCTGTTTCTCAGCGTTTGCGGCTCTCCAATTCCTCCTAGCAGCACATCCAGATTTCTGGGCCGTGGCTTCGGTCTAAACAGTTCCAGCCTAGGCGCTACAGCAATGGCATACCTCGTGATCAAATACTGGTTGCCATCATAAAGAGCAGCCATTGGAATGTTTCGCAGTTCGGCATCCGGAACAAAGACCAAGGTTTGAATTTGGTTGTTTTGCTTCAGAACCGATTCAAAAGGAGCAATCAACCATTGATAGACGACTTGCAGTTCTGCGATCGCCTCTGGGGTACGGTCTGGCTCACTCAAATCTTGCCGTAGAGTTTGTAACCAAGATCTTGTTGCTGAACGAGGTTGTAGAACTTCGTGATACACCAGTGGTTGTTTGGGATCGGGAAACTCTAGGACAACCGCTAGCCGATTTTCTAGCAGCATTGGATAAATTTTGGCAGCGGTCGGATCAATCTCAATATCGCTAATCGCTACCGTCTCAGCTAAATTACAGCCTAGGAAGTTTTCTAATTCGGCTAATTGGAGGGCATCCACTTGATGGATGGCTTGCCTAAGGCGGTCTTGGCTCGGCTGCTCTCCCTGCTTGGCAGTTAGCAATAGCTCCACAAACTCTCGATAAACAGGTTCGACATCATCTCGAAATGAAAACTGAATATTGGGATCGATAAGCAGGAGATCATTACGAATGGTTTCTAGCGACTCAACCGCTTCACGATAAGATGCGATCGCTCCCTGCGAATCTCTCTGCTTGGCCAGCAACCGCCCTAACTGCCATTCCCAGCGGTATCGCACCTCAGCCGCTTGGGCGGACTCTGCCTTTAAGAGAGCTTGCTGCGTCAAGTTTTGCGCTTCTGACCATTGTCCTGTCTGCTCATACAGCTCACCCAGTTGCCCCAACCCATAGGACTCGGCGATCGGATCATTGAGGCTACGGGCCTGTTGAATCGCTGTAGCTAAGAGGGGAGCCACCTGCTTCTCGGCTCCTGCATGGTTCAAATGCAGCAGGCTTTTAGCATAATTAAGCTCGGCATCAATCGTGGTGCGGCTGAGAGGTAGATTGGCTAGCTCAGCAGTGATGACAGGGATCAATGCCGTGGGCTGCTGTCCCATCTCAACCTGAAGGCTGAACTGATTAAGATGAGCTTGGAGTTCTGTAATCGGTAAAGTAGTGGCTTCTGTGGCCTGTTGGTAAAAGGTGATCGCGGTTTGGGTATGTTGTTGGGCTTCATCGGTCTTACCAATCGCGATCGCCTTATTTGCCAATGCCCGCTCCGTATTGCCCAGTTCTAGTAACGTAGAGCTCTTGGTTGCCGTTAAATTAGTACCATCAATTACCTGGAGACTCTCTTGTAATGCTGACCGAGCCTCCTCTAACTTACCGACTCGCCTCAAAGCCGTACCAAGGCTGCGTAAACCTGTTGTTTTGAGTTCCAAACTGGGCTGTTGCTGCACCATCAGTCGCACAGTTTCCAATTGGGTTTCGGCTTGAATATTAAATCCCAAAGATTTAAGGGCGTTGGCTTGGTTAATTAAGCCAATAACTGTACCTGTGTGATCGCCAGCTTGCTTGTACGCAACAGTTGCGTGTTGCCAAGTCTCAACTGCATCTTGCAACTCTCCTCGCGACCACTGCAAGCGTCCTTGAGTGTTAAGAGCTTTTGCTAAAACTTCTAGATATAAAGCGTCACTTTGTTTCTCCTGCCGAAGAATGGCTAAACTCTGAGCCACAGCTTCTTCAGCTTCCTGCCAGCGACCCAGTTGTTGATAGGCCAAAGACAAATTGCTCAATACTAAAGCTTCATTCAAGCGATCGCTCTGAGACTTAAATCGCCCGAGTGCTTGCTGCCAACTCTCTAATGCTGCTGTAAACTGACCTGCCTCATAGCGATCGATCCCCTGCTTTAAAGAAGCGTGAGCATTGGGGGATTGAGCAATGATTTCAGTAACAGGTGCGATCGGTGGTTGAACCGATAACGCTGGAACGCCTAGAACAAATCCTAACCTGAGGAGAGCACAGAGCAGAATGGGTAGGAGATGACGCGATCGCCAGCGTTTAGAACTAAAAATCAACCTTTTTCTTCTGCGATATTCCATATCCGACCTCCTGTTGAGGCGATCGCTAGTGGAGGTTGCAACGACTTTGAGATTCTGTACCAGGAGCTTCCGCTACCAGCAGCATAGTTCCCTCCTGACTCATAACCCATCCTTGAGCCTCTACAATTGACTCAGGAGATCTTGGATTGGAGGCAGAAGGAGCATTTTTTTCTATGAAAGCACTTGCTTGTCTAGGGACCCGCACATCATCCAAGACATCGCTATTACTCAGAGCATCGTAGGGAGTTGGCGGCAAACCACCTCGGCCCGTATTGAAAAATTCAGTACTCGCTTGCCTGCCTGTAACTTGGCAGCCCTGAGCTAAGTCAGAGGTAACAAGAGTTGGAGACGGCAATTCAGCTGGTACTGCAAACTCAGTAATAACGGCACCAGGCTCACCAAACTCAGAACTAGCATCAATATCACTGGTAGCATTACCTTCGACTGACTTCCGCTCTTGCAGGCCCATAATATCAGTGGCTCGAATAAAGATGACCCCTCCTGCACCTTCAAAAGCCTTAGCAACGATGTCATTTCCATTACCTACCTCAGCATCGGTAGCTGCAATGACATGACCATTAGGAGCATCAATAATAATGTTGCCTCCACTGGTGTTGTTTAATGCCTCGGCTGAAATTAAGCTCTGATTTTGCATCTGCAATAAATCTAAACCTCGGAGCACAATATTTGCTCCACCTTCTCCTGCGGTTTTAGCTGTCAACCGTCCTTGGTTCAAAACGATAGAGTCAGCATTAATGACTAAGTTGCCTGCTCGCCTACCAAAATTTCTTACTGATATTTCGGCTTGCTCATCAACAGTCAGCTTTTGAGTTGTAATATCCAGTGCTCCTGCATCGCCTGTAGCTTCCGGTTCAGCTGAAGCAAAAATACCACTTTTACCTACATCTTTAGTTGCTCCCAATGCCTCTCCATTCAACCTAATAGAGTCTGAGGCATTAATCGTTACTCTACCTCCATTCCCTCCACTAAAGGTAGCGCTGGAAATTTGGCCACCCTTTGTAGCTGTAAAACGTTCGGTATTGATGGTTATGTCACCTGCATTGCCTGCGTTAGCGATCGCTCCCGTCCCAACCTGGGTAAAGACACCACTAGTCACTGGAGCACCACCAATTTTTACAGGCTGAGCATTTAGATCCAGAAGCGAGCCAGTCAGTTCTATAACTGGTGCTTCTATCTTGATATCTCCCGCTCTACCTAATCCAAACGTGGACGCATCTATACGTGATCCATTTTGAACTAATAATTTTATTGTCCTCAGAGTTAAGTTTCCACCATTTCCAGTAACGTTTCCACAGTTTGGATTAGTTGGACAAACTTGAGAGGATATAGTGGTCTGGTTAGGAGAGCTAGTTAGCGTAATAGAATTTGCAGCATTAATCTCTATATCTCCCGCATTACCTACATTCTGGGTAAAAGTTTGTATGGACGAACCTCCGCTTAGAGCAACAGAGTCAGTAGCATTGATTGTTAGGGCCCCTCCTGCTTCAGGACCCAAAGTAGTAGAGGAAATTCTTGAGCCTTCGGAGAGAATAATTTTTCTACCCTGCAATTGAACTGCACCTCCTCTTCTGATTGAACTATTAGCCAGACCATTAACATTGATACGAGCAACTTGAGATAACTGAATATCCTCAAAGCCTTGAACACTTGTATAGTCGAAGGTAAAGCCTGTATTCACCACTTTTAAAGCTACTAAGTCAGGACTGGAGACACTACCTAGCTCAACTCTGCCTCCGGCTGCTCTGATGTTTTTTCCAGTTAAGGAAACACGCCCCCCAAGCAAAGCCACAGTTTTACCAGGCATAACCTCTAAAACAAAGGTTTGTTGCCCCTGAGCCTCGCCACGAATTTCTTTTGGGTCTAATCCAAACTGTAAACCAATAGGAGTGCTAATTGCCAATAAAGAGGGAAACTGAGGATGAGTAGCACCAAAATCACTCCCATCCGAAAATAGAAAACTGCTAGCAGTACTAGCAACAAATGAGCCCTGAATCCTTAAGCGAGCATTAGGCCCAAAAATAATGCCGTTAGGATTGAGCAAAAATAGATTTGCCACACTCTTGTTTTCTATGCTGAGGGTCCCTCGAATGTCAGAAGGATGAGTTCCTGTGACGCGACTAAGAATATTTTCGACTTCCAGAGGAATTTCAGAAAACTGAACTATTTGATTATTCCCAACATTAAATTCTTTAAAGCTGTGAAATAAATTGCCCCCTCTGCGAGTACCTCCTGTAATACTACATGTGGTGCTGCAAGGTTCTACATTGGTTGTAGTTGTACCATCTGGTTCTACTTGTGCTAAAACCGAGTGAAACAACATTAAATAAGAGAAAAAAACTCCAGTGCCTATTAGGAGACTACACAACTTCATGGGTGCCTCCAAAAATTTAAGTGATATGCCTTAAGAACTAAACCTTGAGTAAAAATCAAGAAGAGTTTCAAATGCTTTCATTAAGCTTGTAGTTAATAAGAACATAAGCCTAAGAAATCACACATCTATAACCCTCCTTATCTACTACTTATACCTGCTCTTTTAATGACGGGTGGCTTTTCTTAATAAATCCTCGTATTCGCTGATGCATCAGAACTGCTGTATAGAAAAAGACTGAACTTAATAATCCAACTACCGAGCTTGCTTCTGGAACTTCCAATGTAGGCTTAGAGACAAAATTGAAGTTAGGGTCGAAGAAGGTGTTAAAACTAGTTTGATTTAGCAATGAAACGGCAATAGGAAACGTTGATGAACTAGTTCTTGCTTGAAGAAATAAAGTTAAAAATGACAAATCATTGAGAGGATCAGGGCTAGTGGGTGGGACTAGGAAAGCTAATCTGAGGGAAAATTTAGAGCCTTCGCTCAACAAGGTGGAATCATACCTTGTCCCACCAATCAATCCTTCAGGATCACCAGAAAAATCATCAAACTTGAAACGATCAAAGTTTATCTTCGGCTCTAAATCTGCAAAGTCATCAACCGACTTGATTCGAGAAGCTATCAGATTGCTAGGTTTAAAGGGAATAGTGAGTCCTGCCTCAGGGCAATTAAAAGCTTGTTCTATACAAATATATCTAGCTTGCTGAATAGCTTTAGGAAACAAAAATGTACTGGAGTTTTGTTTCACGCCTTCAACAGAAGTGTTCAAGATAAATCTAAACCTAGTTTCGTCAGCATTAGGAGATCCAGAAAAACTAGGGCAAGGATCTTCTACAATACATCCCACAGGTTCTATTACCTGGGACAGAGCTGGTAGTGGAGCAGCTGAATAAGCAAACGGTGTAAGAGTTATAGCTGTTAATATACTCTTCCATAAAATTCCTTTTGCATTAAGTGAGTTATACAGTCTCATCATGATTAGCATCCCTACCTTTAAATCTAGGTTTTAGAAATGTCACTGTCGAATGAAAACTATAAGTAATTAGTTAAATTTTTCAGTGAGTGGCTGATGATTTATAGAATATTCAAGATAAGCCGAAACTAAATAGAGTTTGCTATAGCTTTATAAGAAAAACACAATTTATTAAAGAGCTTCATAGTAAGAATATATTATAGCCAGCAAATTAAGTATATGTACTGAATTGCTATGACCAGATCTAGGATTAAAAGCTAGCGATCGCACAATCGATTAGAGGCAGCGATCGCTAGCGTAAGGACTTAAATGAAGGCAGCGATCGGACAACCTATAGCGCCAAATATCGTGCAGCCAAGGGAGAGCAAGCGATCGCCGTTACAGTGTATGGAATAAAGGTAGCGATCGCTCAACTGATGAGAGAAGAGCGATCGCCATTACAATTACACTGAAGTGAATAAAGAGCAACGATCGCTCCATTGATGAGAGAGCTGTAAACCCAATTACTAGTGAAGTAAATAGGGAGTATCAACTGTACAATTGATCTAAGAAGAGCGATCGCATACAGCCATCAGTAAGATCTTCAGCAGTTAAGACCCTTCTACACCTTCTAAGTGCACTAGCTAAAGTACGGAGACCCAACATGATATTTTATTAGTTTCATCAACTTGTATCAATTCTTGAAATTCGGGCTAAAAACTTCAAGAATTGCATAACCATCAAAAGTTCAATTTCTGCGGGTCGATTCCCCGCTGCTCTGCGGCGTAAAATGCAGAGATGAGTGAGTACATCCACAAAAGCCATAACGTCACGGTTTTGCTATACCATCTTGTCTTTCCAGCTAAGTATCGTCGGGCGGTGTTCGATGAACAAGTTGATGCAGTCTTGCAAGAGGTGTGCTTAGAGATTGAAAAGCGCTATGAGATCAAGTTCGTGGAAATCGGGGTAGACAAAGACCATGTGCATTTTCTCGTGCAGTCGGTGCCAAGCTACAGTGTGACGAAACTGGTGACGATGCTCAAAAGCTTGACGGCACGTGAGGTGTTCAAGCGATGCCCTCAGGTGAAACGACAGCTATGGGGTGGAGAGTTTTGGAGTGATGGCTACTTTGCCAGCACAGTCGGCAAACATGGTAATGAAAGCATGATTGCCAAATACGTTAAAGCTCAGGGCAACGACTATCTTCAGCTACATAGAGATGAGCAATTGACTCTTTTTTGATGCTGATACCCCGTCCGCTTGCGGCGGGGTAGTTCATTTGTGCCGGACATGTGTACACGCTAGGAGGTGAAAGTCCTCTCCCAACCTGATGGAGGTGAAGGGTAGTGAAGCGCAAGGGCGTTATCGCGAGGTAAGG
>NZ_JACJPA010000006.1:0-4660 GCF_014695845.1 Trichocoleus sp. FACHB-591 | reverse complement strand
TCCGGTTGGTGTTCCCCAAAGAGCGCGATCGCCTGTTCCCCATTTTCGGCTTGGGCAATCACCTGCATCTCTGGGTCACGGTTAATAATCGTGGCTAAGCCTTGCCGAAAAATAGCATGATCGTCTGCAATCAAAACCCGAATGGGCGTAGCTTGGCTCATCGTGATGCTCACTCAAGGGTTGACGGTGACAATAATCTCTGTTCCTTGTCCAGGTTGACTTCCAATCGTGAGTTGTGCGCCGATGCGCTCTGCCCGTTCGCTCATGCCGAGTAAGCCAAACCCCTCAGAGAATGGAATACTCCCGACTCCAAAGCCCTGCCCATTGTCTCTCACGCGCAAGCAAAACTGATCGTGCTCGTAGATTAGCTCCACTCGAATTTCGTCAGCCTTGGCATGTTTAAGCGCATTGGTTAAGGCTTCCTGCCCCATCCGCAGTAGGTTATTCTCAACTTCAGTCGGGAGAGCATACACTGCCCCCTCGATCTCATAATATAAAGTGGTATCCATGGCGGCAGTTCTGATTTGAGCGATGAGACGATGGAGAGCGCTCTGTAAACTGCCCTCCTCCAAAAGCTGAGGACGGAGCGCGACGACCGATCGCCGCGCCTCAGTCAGTCCAGTGCGCGCCAATTCTTTGATTAGGTCTAGATGTGCCCCAGTTGCTTCTACATCATCGGTGAGCACCTGTTTTGCTGCTCCCACCTGAGCCAGAATGCCTGTAAACGACTGAGCGAGTGTGTCGTGAATTTCGCGTGCCATGCGGTTGCGCTCCTCTAAAATTGAGGCTGCTTCTGCTTGCTTCAGCGCCGTAATATCTCGCACTAACCAAATCACCTGATCGTGGTCGATTGGGGCAATGCAAGCCGAAAACCAGGCTTCTCGCCCATTTAGAAACGTACTGTACTCGGCCGTGAGAGTTTGTTGGGTGCTCAGTACTTGCCGAACGTAACCCAGGAATTCATCGGCTTGCTCTTTTTCAAAAATCTGGTGCAGTGTTTGACCAATTTGCTCCTCAATCGGTCGATACAACTGATTCGGTTTCACTTCGACTGCTTCGACCAGTCGCCCTTCAGCAGTAAGGACAAACAGCGGATCGGGAATGGCTGAAACGAGTGCCCGCAGTTCTGCTTCAGAGGCTTGCAGCGCGGCTTCTGCTCGTTTGCGATCGCTAATATCCGCAATCACCCCTTCGATGTAATCATCGTCTGCATTCAGATAAAGAGAGAAAAGCCCCCAAAACAATGTCCCATCTCGTTTTCGCATCTGGGCTTCAAAGCTTCGCACTTCCCGATCCCGCTTCAGTAACTCAATGAGGTGTTGGTGATCGCTGGGATCTGCATAATAGCCTATGACGTGTTCAAGCCCAATGATCTCCTCTGGTGAATCAAAGCCAAACAGATTGGCATGGCGTTGATTGGCATCGAGAAGTAATCCATCACCGATGCGGGTGCGGAAGATGCCGACCTGTGAGTTTTCAAAGATTGTTCGGAACTTGGCTTCACTGCGTTGTAATGCCTCTTCTGCTTGTTTGCGCTGGGTAATGTCATTGCCCACCGACAGGATTTCAACGACCGCTCCCTGGTCATTGAAGATGGCTTGATTCGACCAGGACATCCAAACTCGCCGACCGTCTCGACACAGGTTTTCACTCTCACATTGCGGGTACGATTGAGGATTACGCAGTAAATTATGGACAAAGGGTTTGACATCGCGTCCAGAGGTTTCGATGTCTGGAATGATTGTTTCGAATAAGGTTCGCCCTACAATCTGATGTTCTTCATAGCCCAGAAGTTTCACCCCATAATCGTTGATGTATCGAATCCGTCCTTGCGGATCATAGCGAATGATAACGGAATTCGCGGTTTGTAGCAGGTTGCGATAATTCGCTTCACTTTGTTGTAATGCGGCTTCGGTCTGTTGACGTTCAGCGATTTCCTGCTGTAGGAATTGAGTTCGCTCTTCTACCTTCCTTTCCAATGTTTCGGTATAGTCTGCTAACTGTTCATATAACCGAGCATTCTCCAGTGAAATTGCGGCCTGAGCCATCAACAGTTTGAGGACTTGTAAGCGATCGCGGGTAAACACTCCGCTACTGAGATTGTTCTCCAGATAAAGGATGCCGATCATCTGACTTTGCTTGAGAATTGGCATAGAGAGGAGCGATCGCGTCTGTTGGTGTTGAATATAAGGATCAGTCAAAAAAGATGGTTCGCTGACTGCATCATCAAACACCAGAGTTTCTTGAGTACGTTCTACTGAGTAAATGACGGGGACAGGAATCGTTGCACAGTCAGTAACAGCGATCTTTTCCAGGTTGCACTGTCTACTCCCACTACACTGAGCCACCACAGTGAGTTGATCGTCTTCTAGGAGCATTAGAACGCCTGTTTCGGCTCCGGCATCTTCTATCACCACCTGCATTAACGTGGCAATCAATTGATCGAGATGGATGATTTCTGAAAGAGCTTGAGCTGCTTTCATTACCGCAGCCAAATCGATTGCCGCAGTCGGATGAAGAGTCGTTTTAGCGGTCAAGATTGAGTTCGATTGCCGAATCAGGTTGGAATTGAGTAGTTGTGGATAGCGTTTTTCTAAATCTTTGACTTTAGCAGTTGCGCCCCATCTTTCATAGCAGTAGTGTGCTTCTTTCATGTAGAGCTGAGCAATCTTTTCCCGACCTCGCGCTAGATAATGTTTTGCAGCCAATTCGTATGCTAACGCCTCTTCCTGGATATATTCATTTTCTCTGGCTCCTTGAATCGCCTGTTCATAAAACTCTTCAGCCTCAAGAAACTGCCCTAAAACTCTCGCTTTCTCTGCCTCGACTAGATAAAATTTATGTAGATAATTCATTGGGGCGTGTTCTGCCCATTTCTGCATTTTTTCTTGGTTGGTGTTAACACAGCTTAGCCAAGCTTCTTCTTTAGAGTTTGAAGCATCAGGTGATAGGCTCAAAAGAACCAGCGAATGATAGAAACAGAATGAAGGTAAAACCCTTATCGCTGTCACCTCTTCAAGATATTGCCTTGCCGAAACAGCAGTTTGTACAGCTTGATAATATTCTCCAAATAGATAACACAATACAACTTTGTATAAATAAAACATTTGAATTGCAATTCCATCCTTAACTGCAATAGCGTGTGGTACCGCCTGCTCTTCATCACATACCCGACCAATCAAGCGGCTGGGATTCTCAGACCGATCTAACAAGTTAAGAGTTGTCTGCCACACCATTGCCAGCCAATTCGAGGGGCTTTCCCGTCTAATTTGTCTGACTGCTTTGCTGTAGGTTGCTGTTCTTTGTTCTAGTTGGGTGAGTTCCTCACCGGCAAAAAACGAGTAATAGCATACCTCATATGCAGCATAACCAGCAGTTTCAAAGTCTCCAGTTTCCACTCCGTTCTGATAAGCCTCAGACAGCAGTGGTATTGTGTTCCGAAGATGTACCTTCAAGTGCATGACGTGGGTACTCGAAAACAATAATGCTTTAGCATTCCCTTTTTTGGTATGCAGTCGTTCTGCCACGCTAAGAGCCAATTGACCAAATTTATAGCCGAATTCAATGTCTTGAACAACTCCACATAGAACCAACCCGTAGGCAGCATAAAACAGTGGTGACCAGATAGCATTCCCGTAGGTGATTGATAAATTGACCGTTTTGCAAGTAATCAGTATTAGTAGTGCTGGCGATACTATGAATGCAGCAGCCCCTATATTCGCTAGGATTGACATTGCTGCTAGCGGTTCTGGTGCAGTCATCTCTGGCAAATTAATCAAGTCTTCGATTTCTCGTTCAGCGAGTAGTGCCGCCGTTGGTTCCAATCCGCCTCGAACATCTAACTCACTTGGATTTTCTGGTAAAATCACTCCCAGGAGCTTCAACACTTCCAAGCCAATTTTGAGTGCTTCGTTCAGGTTGCCCTGTGACAAATATCTTTGAATGCTGCTATCGTAAGCCTGCACTTTATCAAGTACTGTCTTAGCACGAGCGAGTACCACTTCTACCAACTGTTCCATCGCCTCAAAGCAACCCTGGAGATACGCCGCTTCTGCTGCTTCTGAGTACAACGCTAAGGTCAGGTCATACTCACGCTGCCAACTCTCTGCATTGAGGAGTTGAAGCCCTGTAGTGAAATACTGAAAAGCTGCTTCATAAGCCGTTGCTGCCTTTGCTTTCTGACCTGCCCTTAAATTCAATCTGGCAATTTCAGTTCGTTCTGATCGAGCCGTGGCTAGCTCAAGTCCTTGATTGAGATGATCGATGATTTCAAACAACCGCTCAGATCGTTGCTCTGGTGAAGTTTTTTCGAGCAAATTGCGACCGATTTGAAGATGAACCACCTGTTTCTGCGATTCATCAATCAAAGCATAAGCCGCTTGCTGCACGCGGTCGTGCGAAAACTTATACTCTTGAACCAACAAATCTTCGTCTAAGTCAGACAAAGGTTGAATTAAGCCCGCTTGTATTGCTTCTAATAAATCCTGAAAAATTGCTTTCGGTGCTTTTTCGCAAACGGTTCCTTCGGAGTTGCGCTCTGCGGTAAGCGCCAACGTCTTTAAATTAAATTCAGACCCAACACAAGCCGCGATGGAGAGAACTTGCTGTGTTGCTGTCGGTAATTTTTGCAACTGACGCAGCAGTAACTCCACCACATTAG
>NZ_JACJPA010000059.1:0-7023 GCF_014695845.1 Trichocoleus sp. FACHB-591 | reverse complement strand
CTCAGGGGTGAGGGTGACCGTGTACTTTTCTGGCATGAGGAGGGGATTGTTGATTTTCAACCAGTTTCCCTGACTTCTCTCTACCTGTCAAAATCGGTGTGTCGAACTACTAGTGCATCTTCGTACGCATGGTGAAACGCCAATTGTTCGGCATGTCAAGGTTCAAGGCAATCGCAGTCCTTTTGATGGAGACTGGAGCTATTGGGCAACTCGGATGGGAAAGCATCTAGAGCTACCAAAGCAAATTGCCAAACTGTTGAAGCAACAACGCGGGCAATGTTCGTACTGCAAATTGTATTTCAAGTCAGAGGGTCTCATGGAAATCCACCATATGGATAGAAATCACCAAAACCATAAATGGGAGAATCTGACGTTATTACATCAGCACTGCCACGACCAAGTTCATTCAGGTGTGCATGACAAGCACCCAGTTGTTGAGGAGCCGTGTGAGGCGACAAGTCTCATGCACGGTTCTGCAGACCAGCGGAGTGGGTGACTGCTCCGCTGAGTTTAACTCAATGCCCTATAGAGGTGATTAGCCCGCATCAATTCCGCTTAATCCTTCAAGTCGGACATTAGCCCGAAAAGTTTTCTGTATAATACGCCTGATTTTGGGAATTAGCCCGAGTTCTTCAGCGTTTCTTCCCTCTGTTTTCGCCTTTTATTCTGCTTAATCTCCCAAAAATGGGATTAGACGGAATTCAGGGTGCTGGCATGGAACTACAACGTCGAAAATTATTAGATCTAGTCCAAGAAATCGACTGATTCACTAAGCGCCAATACTTCAAAAGCTCAGAGACGCGATCGCCCTCCATTGCCTTGAACAACTTGCCAATCTCGTGGGCGTTAAAACTTTGGCTTGACCGTGGCCGTCTACTCTCACTTCAGCCGCCTCAACATTTACCCAAACTAATTTGTATTTTCTTCAGGTAACACGCGCAAAGCATTGACACATTAATTCGTTAACATCGTTTACGTTTACCACGGGCGATCCTAGTGTTTTGATCACGACCTTTCACTTCCCTCCGCTCATCCAAGTTTTAAGAAGGCTCAAGTAGCGCGATAAAAAATATTATTGGGTTTATATTTAACAACTATAAGCTGAAGTATTTGACAAAAAGATAGATACATCCTATGTGGATGGAAAAGTCAAAGTTTGAGAATAGTGAGGAGTATTACTTTGCTGAATTTACTATCTAACTTATGACAATTGAAAAATGAAAACACAAATAAAAGACGTAGCGTTCTTGGCGATCGCGTTTCGATCTCAACTTAATCGACTCGGCTTGAGTTTGTCAAAGAGAATAAAAAAAAGCTTGGTAATGGTAGCGATCGCTGCTGTTATCGTCCTAGCTGGACATACCGTAGCAGCTCAGCTAGAGCCACCCGAACAACCGCAGTCGCTAGCCTCGCTCAAAAGTGTACCGATCCCAGAGCCGGATAATCTCGGACAATTTGTTAAGAATAAAACAGCTGCGATCGCTTTAGGAAAAGCTCTTTTTTGGGAGATGCAGGTAGGAAGCGATGGTTTCCAGTCCTGTGCTAGTTGCCACTTCCATGCAGGAGTTGACAACAGAGCAAAAAATCAGCTCCACCCAGGACCATCGACAAATTTCAGTTCAGGAACTGGGCCTAATTATACGCTGAAACCAGAAGATTACCCATTCCACAAGCTGCAAAACCCAGATGATCGCTCCTCGACCGTTCTATCTGACAATGACGACATTACTGGTTCTCAGGGTGTCGATCTGACCAAATTCAACGACATCATTCCCGGTAGCGCTGTAGACAATGTAACGGTGCAGCCAGATCCAGTTTTCAATGTCAACGGCATCAACGTCCGTCAGGTAACAGGTCGCAACGCACCCAGTACAATTAATGCGGTGTTCAACTTCCGCAACTTCTGGGATGGAAGGGCGCAAAATGATTTTAACGGCGTCAATCCTTTTGGATCGAGGGACAAAAATGCCTTTCTGTATAAAGCACCCACAAAACAGTCTTCACTACAGCAAGTAAAAGTCAGCATTAAGAATTCCTCTCTAGCATCACAGGCGGTAGGCCCGCCCCTCAGCGATGTTGAGGAATCTGGTAGTGGTCGTGTTTTCCCCGATATCGGTCAGAAGTTTAATCGAGTCAAGAGCAAGAAGATTCCTAGAGAAACGGGTAAAAAGCTAAAGGTCTTACGTCCTCTGGCAAAGCAACTTGTGCATCCTGAAGACAGCGTTCTCGGTAAATATAGCAACTGGCCGAAACCAGGTCTCAAGCAGAAGAACTACCAAACTATGGTTCAAGATGCCTTTAAGCCAGAGTGGTGGAACTCTCAGCAGGTTATCAAAGTTGGTGCTGATGGTAGCCGGATCTTCAAACAACCGCAGGGAGCTTTAGCTACCGACGAATTTACGCTGATGGATTACAACTTCTCGCTGTTTATGGGACTTTCCATTCAGCTGTATGAATCAACGCTAGTTTCCGATAATACGCCTTTCGACCAGTATATGGAAGGAAATAGTAATGCTTTAACTGCTCAGCAGAAGCTAGGTAAAGAGCTATTTGAGGGTAAAGCTAAGTGTGTTAATTGTCACGGCGGCGCTGAGTTCACCAACGCTTCTGTCAGAAACGTGCGAAACGAACGACTCGAACGTATGGTGATGGGCGATAACGGTGTTGCTGTTTATGACAACGGCTTTTACAACATTGGTGTCAGACCTACCCAGGAAGATTTAGGCGTGGGTGGGAAAGATCCGTTTGGAAACCCGCTTTCAGAGTCGCGATTGTCTCAGAATGGAAAGTTCAACGATCCCAATTTGAGGCCGCCGATTAGTGCGACTGAAAGAGTAGCTGTCGATGGAGCCTTTAAAACACCCGGACTGCGGAATATAGCGCTTACAGCTCCTTACTTTCATAATGGTGGGCAACTAACTCTGCGGCAGGTAGTGGATTTCTACAATCGAGGTGGAGATTTCCACGAAACTAATATCCAAAACTTAGACCCGGATATCGAGAACCTGGGGCTGGATGAACTAGAAAAAGATGCGCTAGTGGCTTTCATGAACGCTCTAACTGATGCGAGAGTTCGCAATCAGAGCGCACCTTTTGACCATCCGCAATTGTTTATTCCTAACGGACATCCGGGGGATCAAAACTCTGTTACTAATGACGGTTCTGGGAGAGCAACGACTGCTTTGTTGGAACTCCCAGCGGTTGGGCGTAATGGTGGCGCTCCTCTACCGAGTTTTCTGGAAAGTTCTGCCCTCGCCCCTGAAGGTGCAGTTCCCGCTGTTCAATCAACTTCTAATCCGCTTGAGGGGAGCATAACTCAGCAGGACTGTCCTGCTAACTCTACTCTGCAATTTATAGCTGGCGGGTATGTTTGTGTGAGTAAGTAAATGAATAGAAAAGTCCTCCATCTAAGTTAGCATCCGGCAGTAGTGCCCGACTCAAATCTCGCAGGCGCAAACGAAGCATCCGGAAAGTTTGCCCCTGCGAGATTTGCTCTTTCTAGGTTGCCTCCAATTAAATTGACGCCATTAAGGTCTCTTTCCCCTACTGCACGCCGTTGAAGCGCTTGTCTCAGATAATCTCTTGAATGACTCGCAATGCTCCTCCGTGCTACTTATCTAGGTTAGAGTAGTGCTTCTAAAGCTGTGGGTACTAACTCCCACCAAACCCAAGCGATCGCGATCGTTGATGACGAACTCAGGCGTCAAGGCCTATCAAAAAACGGGTAGAAATTGACGAGGCTGAAACAACCTTAAATCAGGATGGGAGTTTTGAGTTAGAGCCCTATCAAAAAACGGTCCTTTTTTGATGGCCTTGCTCCATGAAGCAAACCACCTGTGCTCTCTACCTTCGAGTTTCAACTCTCGATCAGGTACAAGATACTGATAACCAGCTTTTGCAACTGCAAGAATTTTGCGATCGTTAAGGTTGGAAATTGCAGCCACCCAATTATGTAAGACCGACTCATTATTATTGAGTAGATCTTGCTTTAACGCTTGAAACAGCATCAAGTTTTGGTATCGATCAAAGTTGGTCAAATTTCATTCAATTGTGGGGAGCGATCGCTTCCAGAAGTAAGGGCGATCGCGGCTGGCGCTACTGGGTATTGGAATTACTAAAGTCTGAGCTCACTGAGGAAATAACCACCGTTAGACTTTGCCAAAGGATGACTCCACAAGCCTAGCTGAGCTAGTCTGTGAGCTAATGACTTTTGCTTTTATCGGGGTACTGATATGACTTCTCGTCAGGGGTTGTTGAGTCTAGTCATGGCAGTGTTGATTTTACCTCTGTCTGTGAGTTGGAGTCCCAGCAAGTCACTATCTGAGTTGCCAGGGCAGGCACAGACGAGCCAAGCGGCGAAAACAGCAGCAGAGCGGTTGTTGAATTTGGGTCTGAAGCAATACTCATTGGGCCTACAGCAATACTCATTGGGCCTGAAGCAACACTCATTGGGCCTGAAGCAACTTGAAGCGGCTCTGCAATCTTGGCAACAGGCGTTAGGGTTCTATCGTCAACTTCAAGACCGTCAAGGTGAGGGAAGAGTCTTGGGGATGCTCGGCGATGTCTACATGATTTTAGCTACCAATATAGACATCTACGACCAAGGCATTGACCATTACCAAAGAAGCTTAGCCATTGCTCGCGAGACCAAAGACCGTCAAGGCGAGGTCAAGGCTTTAATGCGGCTAGGGATGGTTGGCTATGGTAATTCGGGAAACTACAACGTAGCCATTGAATATTACGAACAAAGCTTAGCCGTCGCTCGCGAGATCAAAGACCGCCAATCCGAGGTAGAGATCTTGTGGCAACTCGGTAGCAATTACGCAGGTTTAATTACTACCTCTAATTATCGGGGAGACCACAACAAACCCATTGAATATTACGAACAAAGCTTAACGCTCGCTCGCGAGATCAAAGACCGCCGAGGCGAGGGATGGGCTTTGTGGGCTTTAGCCGGTTTTTACAGTAGTGGACCAGACTACAACAAAGCCATTGAGTACTACGAACAAAGCTTAGCGATCACTCGCGAGATCAAAAACCGCCAATTCGAGGTAGAGCTCTTGCGGAGCCTAGGTCACACTTATCATGAGATGGGAGACGACGGCAAAGCTATGGACTATTACCAACAAAGCCTAGCGCTCGCTCGCGATCGCAAAGACCGCCGAGCTGAGGGATCTGCTTTGGGGGCTCTAGGAGTTGTCTATGAGGATTTAGGAGACTGTAACAAAGCCATTGAGTATTACGAACAAAGCTTAGCCATCGAGCGCGAGACCAAAGACCATCTGGGCGGAGCGCCTGTTGTCTTTTATAGTGAACCTAGGAGTTGTCTATGAGGGCTTAGGAGACTGCAACAAAGCCATAAACCATCACCGGGTATCAAACATTTGTGCAATCGTTAAGATCCAGTACAGGCAGCGGATAGATGAAACGTGGGATGCAGTGATCGCATCATTTAATAAGTGAGAATTTGAGAATTTGGAAAAATCCGAAACAAACTATTCAAATTCTCGCAACTTTAATACTGAAACCCCTTACACAGTGGGCATGTGAGAGCTGACAGAGATTCAATCTTCGTCGTTTCCTGGCTGAAACTCATTGAGTTTTGTAAGTCGAACAACGACGGAATAGGTAGTTCAACTATGAATAATTCGCCAACAGTGTCTATGCTACCTTTACCCCAGCAAGGCTGCACTGTTTTGCTAGTGATATACGACAATCAAATTCTGGATATTGCCGATCGCATTGTGTATATGAAAGATGGCAGGTTAAAAACCAATACAGTAACGGCAGCGATCGCTAAATAAAAGTATTCTCAACCCGTAAATCAAATGACTTTTCCAATGGTTCAACGCCTGCTCATTCCGTGCCTTTTGCTCTTCGTCGTTAGCTGCAACACGGTGGTTCCTCTTGAATCCACGACCCCTCCTGAATCGACAACCTCTTCCAATTCTACTTTTTCCACCTCCCCTACCACTCCCGTCCCATCAACGGCAGTAGACTCTACCTCCGATAGCATCAGTCCATCGACTCAGCAAAGTACCACTAGCTTGGCGCTGAGCGCAGAGGGTTTGCAACTTGTTAAGCAGGACACTGGCTCGACTCGATTACTCCCATTTGGTGCAGAGCACGAGCAGGTAGTCGCAGCCGTTAGTAAGGTGCGTGGAGAACCAGCCAAGCAAGGCACAAGCGCCGATTGTGAGCTTGGATCCACGGCGTGGGCAGATGGACTTATTTTATCTAGTTTAGACGGACGCTTCGTTGGCTGGCATATGAATGCTCAAAGCTTAAAGGCAGCTAAGACGTATACGACAATGGCTAATATCGGTATCGGTTCTACACGTGCGGAACTGGAGGAAGCTTATAGCACTGTTGTCAAACAAACATCACTTGGCAGCGAGTTCTCGGCAGGGAATCTCTTCGGAATTCTAGATGGTACTGGAGCAGACGCAAAAGTGACGGACCTCTGGGCTGGAAGAATATGCATCTTTCGATGAGCTCTCGCCAATTTGAAGCTGCGGGAAACGTTGAAGAACCAGAGTATTCGAGATCCACTCACGGGGCTATTCAACCGTTTTCATTGTTTTCATGTTCTAAAAACACCCGGAATTGCGCTTGTAGCATGGGTGTTTTTGCATTTTTTAGGCCAAAATTAGTCCAGCTCGTTGTAGTACAGGTAGATTGAGCCTGTTTCAAACTTTTCTATAAATGGATGAAAGGGGGAGTAGGCAAGGCAGCGATCGCTCTCTTAGTTTGTTACAGATGGCTGGAAGGTCTATCCCAGATTCATTGAGGTAGAGGACCAGACCCTCAGCAAAACCTCTATGACTCGGGGGGAGGGAGAGAACACTCGCTGCTCCACTCTTTGAGGTATCGAATGGTGCTGCTGCCAGCTTAACTTCGTTCATTACTGTTTCAGCAACGCCATGTTTAGGTGATGCGTAAACGTTCAATGTCTTTAATCGGCGGCGCACCAAACAGGCGAGAATATTCACGGCTGAACTGTGAAGGGCTTTCATAACCAAC
>NZ_JACJPA010000058.1:0-4043 GCF_014695845.1 Trichocoleus sp. FACHB-591 | reverse complement strand
GTAGGTGTCAATAATCTTTTGCCGTAGGTCAAGCGAGTATGCTTTCATTGCCCCTGAAACACTAATAATTCTCTACACTCTACCTGTACCTCACTAGATTGGAAAACGCTCTAAACCAAACAAAGTAAATAGAAAGCATATTGAACCGATTCATTCCGTTTTCCCAACAGCTCAGCAAAAGCAATGATCTTTGCAGACCTGGTTTAGCAGAGAGCAAAGCTGCATTTTGGAATGAAATTCATGACCCCACTCCTGATCACCAAAACTTAAATAATCTAGCTCTGATCGCTGGTGGAATGATTCGCCACACTGGTTTGGCCGGAAGGGGGTTCCTACTGATTATTGAGAATCAAGGCAAGACTTCTATTTATTTATTCAGCCAGATGCAGTAGGAAATAGTGCAGGCTGCTTGAGTACTACTAAGAGATAATGAGCCAGGGTATGACGGTCTTACAACTCATTCCGCCCAAGCGAACAGGGACTACTCAGGCTCAGCAGCTCCGGAAGTTACCAGCTCCGGAAGTTACTTAACCTTACCTTAGAAGAACAGATATAACTCTTGAAAACTGCCTGCCAGAGGTTGAAGACGACACGGGATAAGAAACCCTTGTTCAAGATCCCTACCAAGAAACCAGCTCAGCAACATTTCTGCGATCGCATTTGGCAATTCAGAAAAGACGATCAACAGTTGATGTTGGCACAACAGCAGACAATCGCAGCTCTGGAAATCTTACAAAACCTGTGAATCCGTTGCGAATCCCCTACCCCAACTAAGGTAGGCAATACTGCTTGCCACTATTCCTTTTTGATCAAACCAATGAATTATTTATCCGCTGGTATGCCAATCCGGGAAGTTAACCCACTCAAACTGCTTCCCGCTAACGGCCTAGGCCGCATTGGTATCTATGGTCAGCTTCAAGCTCAACAAGATACCATCTTGTTCCTCTTTGGGAACCACCCAGTGTATTGCGTTAAGTGGAAACATAGCCACTCCTCCTGGAACCAGCAATGGGGAACAAACTGGCTGTTTCTACTGGATCAAGAAGATCCAATAAAGTTCACTGCTGCCGATGGTCTGCATATCGCCAACAAGCAGATTGAAACAACCCTTTACCAAAGGTAGTCATGCACAAATTTTACTTTTCTGGGGTTGCTTCAAAAGATGAGCAGTTGATGCTGGAGCAAGCAGGAATTACCAACATTTTGGTTGATCCGATCGACTTGAAGCATGTTTTAGATTGGGGTGGGTCATTGGCTCTTGACTCCGGTGAGTACCGACGCTTTCGCCACCAACTAGCCGAAGTTGTTGACATTGAGGAATACCTATTTAAGATTGCCCGATCACGGTCGATCGATTGGATGGCAGCTCCTGACCTGTTTGCTGAACCGCTCTCGACTCTAGCCCGGTGGAATCAAATTAAGCACTGGGACGTTCCTAACCTGGTTCCAGTCTGGAGCTGGGATGCGCCCCTCTCAATCTTGCACCAATACCTAGACGAAGCACCCTGGGTTGGCATTGGGGGTTGTGTTCCCTGGATGCACTTGCAGGGTAAAGAAAACTTGAAAGCGAAACGAGAAAACCTCGCTACACTCAAATCTCTTTGCCAGCAGCATCCCAATCGTTTCCATTTATTCGGTTTGTGCTGGGAAGAAGCGATTGAAGTCCTAACCCCCTACCTCCACTCCGGCGACTCATCCCATTGGCTCTGTGGAGCCAGAAAAGGGCAAGTGATTTTTATGAACTCACGTACTGGCAGGTTGGGTAAGGCACCTGCTAAAGCCTTGCCCTTTGCCAAAGATTGGAGCCGTGAACAGCGATGCATTGAGAACGCAAAAGTCCTAGCTCAGTTTACTGCCGAGTAAGGAGAAGTCCGCTATGATTGACTTCCAAACTCTAACTCGCTGGCCAACGATGATGTATGAGATAAGACGGCCAATTGTGTCAGTTTGCCTAGGTATCCAATCCAGAAGACCGGGAGTCAGTGGAAGAGGCGATTGCTCAGATCCGTTATGCCAAAATTACTTTGCTAAAAGCCAAAGGATTGACTGATTTAGCTCGGCAAAAACCGTACCTACGGGTAATTCAAGAAGGCAAACTCAACCAAGGTGCTCCGTTTTAACCACCACTAATCAATCAGGAGATCTACAAAACAATGGCTAGCTCCAACCTGTAATCTGAACAGCGATGCGTTCTAGATGCGATCGCTCAACTCAGAAGCCCAAGAGAGGTTGCTTCTGCCTGCTTGCTGACTAACATCCTCTACTGGGGCCAACGGCAGCAAGTCTGACAAATACGCAGCAATCGCGGGGCAGCGCTTAGATCCACTTGTTCCTGCACAAGAACTTGATAAGTACTGGGGTAAGAAATCAACCGCTGAGCGATCGCCAATCGGAAATCGGAATCAAAAATCATCCTATTGGCTACCACTTGCGAGACTTCCTGAAAACACAAGAGCTTTGTATGATGCTCTTGAATCAAAATAGCTGATATAGCACCTCCCTATGGTCAATTCTTCTACGTCTCAGCCTGCTTCCCCGAGCATTCTTGCTAACTTGCTCGAAGCCGATGCCACCCTCGCCACCCAAGAAGCAGAACTCACCACACAACTCGCAGCAGTTCGAGAGAAACGCCAAAGTCTCCAGACTGTGATTGACCTGTTTACGACCTCATCTCCCACTTTGACTTCCTCCCAAGTTGGAGAGGATACTGCCGCTCCCGCCGAAGTCACTACAGAGGATACCGCTGCTGCTTCAGATACCTCAGCACCAACTCCTGTTGCCGCTGCTGAAGAGCCAGAGGAGGTAAAACCCAAGCAAAGCCGTTCTACTTCTAAGCCACGGGCCGCAGCGAAAAGCAGCAAAGCACCTCAAGGCACTAAAGCAGGTAAGCCAGGCAAACGATCGAACAACTGGCAGGATTACCTGCAACCTACCTTCCGTCAAACTTCTCTACCGACAGCGATCACGGCTGTGTTCCAGCGGCAGCCAGAGGAGCTCCTAAGTGTGCCTGACCTAGTTGATAAGATTTTTGTCGAGGCGATCCCTCAAGACGTGCGCACTATTGCTCGCAACCGCATGTTAAACATTCTTTCCACTGGAGCTAAAGAGGGACAGTGGTATCGGGGTCCTAAAGGCCGCTATAGCCTCTCCCAAAAAGTCGCAGAATCTAGTCGCTAGTCCATTTAAGTTCTATTGCGTCGCCGCAAAGCGCACCTGCATGGCGACGAAAGCATCAGCCTGCTGCCGCATAGTAACGAAGCTAGGCAGCAGCTTGTGCTGAGTCAAGCAAGGTCATTCATCGTAGGGCAGACATCCCAATCGCGGCCCTTCACTTCGCTGGGAATCGGATTCAGAAGCGTGGCATTTCGCTCCCACTTTTCTCCTTAATCCTGCTGCCGCGCTCAGTAAGCCTGTAACCTCTGTTTGACCTGACGCTGGAGTAGCAGAAATTCCTGCCGATCGCTCCCCATCCTCATCTACTCTGTTGAGTCTGGTCACTTGCTCAACCGCTCCACAAATATAGACGACATTGGGCTCTCAGTGGAAAGGCGAGCCGCGTGGATGTTAGAGCGACTCACAGCTGAATGTCGGCATTGAGAATTTGCAGCGTCAGTCGCTATTCGTGTTACATTTACAGAGAAGATAATGTAACACGAATAGCGATGCCATCCCTTCAAAGCTTGCAACAACGCCTCACAGCTTTAGAAGCTCAGATCGCAGGGCTGAAACAGGAGGGGGACTACCTCATCGGGGTGCGACTGGAACGCTCTGCCGCTGGCGGGACTGCTTCCCAAAGTGCTAAGCAAGACTTGAAGTACGCCCGATTAAGAGCGGGCCGAGGGAAACTACTGCCGAATGGTAAAAAGAGCATGTATGTGCCCGTGAGAGATATTGCTCGCTATGACGCGGCTTGCCGCCGAGGAGCACAAACAGGACTTACGCAGAGACAGACATAAACTAGAGGCATGAGCTTCACCAAACTGGATTACTGCCAGTACTTACTAAGCAGTCCGATTAACTACACGATGACGAACTTGGCTGAC
>NZ_JACJPA010000057.1:0-14676 GCF_014695845.1 Trichocoleus sp. FACHB-591 | reverse complement strand
GGTCGGCCAAGTTCGTCACTGTGTAGTTAACCGGGCTGCTGAGCAGGTATTGGCAGTATTCGAGTTTGCTAAAGCTCATCTCTTTAGTTTAGAGTTGCCCTGCGTAAGTCCTGACCAACTCATTCGGGTCCACCTTCTTGGACCTGCGAGCCAACAGCATCTTCTGCAAATGTGCTGTTAAACTCACAAACCGATCATCCTCAGTTTTCAATCCCTTAAATTGGCCTCGGTAGTAACTTTCAATGAAGTGCACTACCGAGCAATCATCGTTTAAGTGTCGCCACTTCAGGGCGATCGCCTCACCCAAACGGCAGCCAGTTCCCAGCAAAAACTCAACATAATCCGCATAGTGGCTGTAGTAGCGGTCAGCATGGAAGCCCTCAACAATGCGCTTAATCTCAGCATTAGAGAACGGTTTAGGCTTCTGCTTCCGTGGCACCTTCACCTTCACTTCCTGCCAAGGGTTAGAGTGAACCCACTTCTTTTTAATAGCCCAATTCCAGCAGGCATTTAACAACGAAATCCGCTCGCGTAGAGTAATCGGTTCTATCCGCTTTCCTAGCCAGCTCCTAAACTTCTCCGCCTCAGTTTCCCCAACTTGGACAACCAGCTTAGTTTTGAAAAATAATCCTAGATGCCCCAGCAACCCCTGATACTTCGCCAAGGATTGAGGGTGTAAGTTTTTGGTCTTGTAGTCAGTGAATTTCTGAAATAGCTCAACCACCAAGAGCGATTGCTGTTTGCTGCCCTCTGGTCTGTAGCGGTCAAGGGTGCGGTCAAATACTCCCGCTGCCATGTGGCTTTCAATCAATCGGGCTTTAGCTTCCGATACCTTCCGGTTCGTTACCGTATCGGGCAACTCCATGTAGAGATAGTATCGCTGCCCCTGGTAGCTCCATCGCAACCGCAAGCGATCGCGAATGACTTCTACAACCACGGTTCCTTTAGCGGCTTTCTTCTTAGCTGGCATTGAGTGCAGATTGTGATCAGAGTGAGACCAAACTGCACTCATTCTCTGCCCCTCTATGCGGTTTACAGCCCCTTTTTGCGGATTGCTATTGAGAACCACAAGGACTCAGGCAACTACCGTTTAAAACAACAAAACCTGCTCATTGAGCAGGTTCTATGCGATCGGAGCGGCGGGATTCGAACCCACGACCCCTACTACCCCAAAGTAGTGCGCTACCAAGCTGCGCTACGCCCCGTCGTGCTTTACGACTATACCATAACTTCCCAATTCGGCACAAAAAATTAGAAAACTTTCAGGACTCGAATAGCTTGTAGCAGAGCGGGCACTGCCGAATCAGGCCAACTGCCTTCTCCTCGGCGGCCAGTTTGTAAAATGAAACGCAAGCTGTAGGCATGGGGATAACCTTCGGCTTCTAGCCACAAGAGATCGCTTTCCGCTTCACAGCTAATCTTTTCTTCATCCATTAGTTCTGTAGCCATGTGCTGCATGGTGCCAGCAAGCTGCTCAGTCAGGCGGCAGAGATCGTTTAATTCCGCTTCGGTTATCTCAATGGCCCAGTCTGTCCCACCGACTAGCCCTTGAAATTCTTTGGCATTAGGGTCCCAGCCCAGTCGCCAACCGGGTCCACTTTTGACTAATCGTTCCATTTAAATGCTGTGGTATCTGCCCAGAAACTAAGCCTAAAAAGTAAAGGTAGTTCAGCAGACGTACATCCACTCAACTACCCGCTTAAATTAAATTGCATTAACTGCTAAGGCAAGAGCAACCGCGCATCTCCTGGCTTTGGTTGAGGGAGCCTTGGTGAAGTCGGAGTCCCTTGAGGCCGAGTTGAGCCTGATGGAACATTACTCGCTGGGTTCGGGTTGGGTTGAGCCGCTTGACTAGCCCGAGGACTAAACACATTAGTCAAAGCTTGCGCTAACGCATTCCGTTGGACTCGATTTAAACGACCAATAGCTATGCGATCGCCTTCTAGGGGGTTAGTCTTTAAGGTGTCGTACCCTGGATACTGAGATTCCTGCATCAGGCTGTTGGCACCCAAGTAGTCAGCCAAGGTTAGTTTCCAGTCCAAGCGATATCCAGGGGGTCGCCCCTTCACATAAATGTGATAGCGAATTAAGCGTCGAACCAACGTGTTGTTGGGGTCTACCTTACCTGTTTCTGTGCTGGTGTACTGGTTTTCACGGGGCAAGTTAGGGATCTGCTTATAGACTTGCTGCCAAGCATCATCAACTCTGACGACGCTTTGGGAAAAACCAGGGCTTTGAGAGAAAGCAGGGGCTGGATTGAGCAAGCTATGGTTGCCCAAACTCATTACCGCTGCGATCGCAGTTAAGCCCGCAACACTTAGAACAGTGGCAATAAACTTTAGAATTTGATTTCGTCTTTTCACTCGCCAATAATTTCTGGTTGAGTTAACTCATCCGACATTTCCATGATCGCCCGTAGCACGGGTTTCATCTTGGGATCATCAATGCTGTCAAAATCTTCAAACCGACGACGCTTCGCCCGATTGGCAACTTGCACAGTGATCCGATAACGATTAGAAGCGGCCCCAATCAAATCTTCAGCCCGTCGCATGATTTGGGTGGTATCGAATACAGAACGCTTGTGCATAGAATTCTTAAGTTGGGAGAGCAATCTCTAGTCTATCAGGAGTCTCCCAGACGCTGTTTGATCCTTAAAAGTTGCGTTTATGTCTGCTTCTATAGATGCATCAAGATTTGCAAAGTTTTTGTTTGAATGATAAAGTCCGATTCAGCGTTCAGGCGATCGCATGCGAACCCTTGAATCTCCTATTTCTCAGCAACAACGTGGGCTTGTCTTTAAGCATCACCCTCAGAAGATTGTCGCCTTGGGTGACAGCATTGTGTATGGATTTGGCGATCCAGCCGGGGGTGGTTGGGTAGAGCGCCTGCGTCGCAGTTGGATGCTCCCGGATACTCCAGGTCATGTCCTTTATAACCTTGGCGTGCGAGGGGATGGAGTTCAGCAGGTAGCCCAACGGTTAGACGGTGAGTTTCGCCATCGCGGGGAGCTCCGAAACCGCGTTCCAGATTTGATTATTCTCTCCATCGGAGTGAACGATTCTGCCCGTTTGGGGCGACCTACGGGACGTAACTTTACCGATTTTGAGTTATTTCAAACTGAGATTAGCAATTTGCTAGACCAAGCAAAGCAGTTGTGCCCAGTTTTATTTGTTGGCATGGTGCCAATCGATGAAGCCAAGATGCCATTCCTAGACTGCTTCCATTACAGCCAGAGCGAGCAAGCACGTTACAAAGAAGTGACTCGATTGGCCTGTGCAGAGCGTCAGATCCCCTATCTGGACGTTTTTCAGCATTGGCTAGAGCGGGGTGAAGACTGGTGGCGATCGCGCCTGTGCGAGGATGGCCTTCACCCCAATGTAGCTGGCTATCAGTCACTGCTAGAGGATGTGTTGAATTGGCCCGCAATGGCTCAGTGGGCTCAGGTACCGTTAGCGACAGCCTAGGCTATCGCGCGTCGCTACTCCCGTGACTGAGTTAACTCCTTCAGCTCGTTTGCAGAGCTGGGCAATCTCGTAGCGATCGAGCACAGCATCGGTGAAATCTGCCCCAGTGATAGTCGCACCTTCAAAGCTGGTGCGGGTCATAATGGCTTCTTGAAAAATCGCATTGGAAAGATCTGCTCCTTGCAAAAAGACGCGATCGACCAAGGCTCCAGTGAAGTTAACGCCACTTAAGTTGGCATTGAGTAGCACACCTTTTGTCATGATGGCGTTAGTTAAATCTGCTCCCTGAAAATTAATCTCTCGCATTTCCGCAGCGACAAAAGTTCTGCCAACTAAGTTGGTATGGGAAAAGTCTTTGTTGTTTAAGTTGGCGTTGTTGTAGTTGACGGTATCAACCTGAGCCCAAGCGGGAGTCGCCCACAGGATGATCCATAGCCATGCCAAGCACAGCAGCAGAATGATGCCTAGACAACGCTGCAAAATAGGTTGAATCGCTTTCACAAGGAAGAATTGCATCGGTACTTCATCAAGTTTCTCAATAGCATCTTAAACCCCTGCCTTGACTGTCTACCCCTTCGAGAGAATGACCTAGATCGCTAGACGGGAAGTTTGACTGGTTTTAGAGCGTTGGTTTTAGGACACTGCTTCTAGAGCAACAGCTATAAAGCGGGCAAACATGAAGCGGGCAAACTGATTTTATGTTTCACGCCTGAGGAGGCATCTGGCCTGAGGCTTGTAGGAGTTGCCAAGCTTGGTCTACTGCTTGAACTGAAAAGCCAGCTTCGACTAACAAGTGCTGAGCTTCATCCACGGTGACTGACTGAAGGCTCGGAAGCTGGGTTACATCATAGGTATCCGGTTGCGATCGCGCTATGTCTTCCGCCCAAGTTTTCAGCTCTACTAGGTTGGGTGATGCGATCGTAGTATCTAGCTCTGCCTCGGCCCTAGGAGTTTCAGAACTGATTTGCTTGGTGGTGAGAAGCGCCAAGAGACAGTACAAAACTTCTGTTTGCAATGAGGTGAGAGCGGCAGGTGTTGCTAATGTAGCGGGTTCAGAAGTAATAGCGGGCACAACTGAGGCTCCCTCTGTGGCACTTTGAACTGGCTGATGGGAGGGATGAATGATTAGCGTTGGACTTGCTGGTACTTTGCGGGTTGCCAGCCCAGCTACAAAAGCTCCCAAAACTGCCCCAGTCCAAACGCCTGTGAGACTACCCCGCCACATAGCTCCAGGAGCACTTGCTGCTTGACAAACAAGTTTAGGTCCCCAAAATTGAGTTTCACAAGTTCGGTTCTGTGTAGCTAGACTAAGCTGCCCTCCCATATACGCACCAAAAATGCCGGACGTTAGCGCCGTAAACGTGCAAATTAGGGTACGTCTAGGAGACATCAGCGCCTCTTACAAGACTACTGGGTGGGCTGATTAAGCTGACTTAGGTTTTATTCTAAGCCAGCTTGCTAGTTCAACCTATATCAGCCTGTGTTTCGCATGCCCGCCGCAATGCCGTTGATAGTCAGTAGAGCACCGCGTAGCAGTTCTCCTTTGCTGTAGCGGGAGCGGATGATGGCAGTGGTGGAGCTAGTACGGTGCTGACGCAGACGCTTGAGCAAGGACACTTGCAAGAAGCCAAGGGGAACAATCGTGCCGTTGCGGAGCTGCACCGATCGCTGTAGCTCTGGATCACCATCGAGTAAGCGCTTATGGCCTGTGATAGTCAGGACCAAATCTCGCGTTAGGTGGTATTCCTTGGCGATCTGTTCGTACAAAGTTTCGAATCGGGCTCGGTCCTCTGGTTCTGACAGCTCTCCTACATAGTGATGAGCAATTTGTAGGTCCACTTTGGCCAAGGTCATTTCCACCTTAGAAATCACCATCTTGAAAAAGGGCCATTTGTAGTAGAAGTAGCGCAACAGTTTGAGATGTTCTTCTGGCTCTTCTTGTAAAAACTGCTCTAAAGCAGTGCCCACGCCATACCAAGATGGCACTAGGAAACGGCTTTGGGTCCAGCTAAATACCCAAGGGATGGCCCGCAAACTGCCCAAATCTTTTTTGCCGCCCCGTCGCGCCGGACGAGAGCTGATTTGAAGTTGACTGATTTCTTCAATAGGGGTGACTTGGTGGAAGAAGTCAACAAAGTCTGCCTGCTCGTAAATTAAAGCGCGATAGTGAATCCGCGATCGCCGAGACAACTCCTCCATAATCTCGTTCCAGGGTTCAATGTCATCAAACCCATTACGGAGCAAGCTAGTTTGAATCACCGCAGTGGTGACGGTTTCCAAGTTGAAGAGCGCCAGTTCTGGCAAAGAATACTTAGAAGCTAAGACTTCTCCTTGTTCGGTAATCTTGATTCGACCATTCACACTGCGACCAGGCTGCGCCAGGATTGCTTCGTAAGCAGGGCCACCCCCCCGACCGACCGAGCCGCCCCGACCGTGGAAAATCCGCAGATGAATTCCATAGGTTTCAGCGATTTGCTGCAACGCTTGCTGAGCTTTATGAATTTCCCAGTTGCTGCTGAGGAAGCCAGAGTCTTTGTTGCTGTCGGAGTAGCCCAGCATGACTTCTTGCAGCATCGGGTGCATCCCCTCTGGGTTAGTCACTGCTGCATGGCCCCCTGCGAGAAAAGCCCGATACAGAGGCAGTTCAAACAAATCCAACATCACCGAGGGAGCTTGCTTCAAGTCTTCCACGGTTTCAAACAAGGGAACTACCTGAAGGGTGCCAACACCAGTCGCTGGATCGTAGAGTCCTGCTTCTTTAGCCAACAGCAGTACTGCCAGCAGGTCACTAACGTTGTGACTCATGCTAATGACGTAGGTTTGGCAAATTTCCGGGCCAAACTCCTGCTGCAATTTCCGCACCACGCGGAAGGTTTCAATAATCTCGCAGGTTTTTTCGGAGAAGGGCAACTCGGCGGGAATCAGCGGTCGTCTAGTCTGCAACTCAGTCGCGAGCCAAAGCGATCGCTGAGCCTCCGACATCTCGTTGTAAGACTTGGGCAGAATTTGCAGATATTCCGCGACTTCATTAAACACATCCGAGTGACGGGAGCTTTCTTGACGGATATCCAGGTGGGCTAAGTTAAAGCCGTAAATTTCCACCTGACAAATCAAATTCTCTAGCTCGCGGCAGCTCAGACCAGTCGCAGTCAAGTTGCGGTGAATTAATTGCAGTTCTGCTAAAAACTCGGCTCCAGAGCGATAGGTATTTGCAGGCTGGCTCTCTAGGATTTCGTTTTGCAGGTAATCCCCTGTCTGCAAGCGGGAGTTCCGGGCCTGAGTATTTTCCAAGCGCTGAAGTACATAAGCCAGCTTGAGCCGATACGGTTCTTGGCGATAGCGGATCGCCAATCGGTCATAGACATCGGGCAGTTGCATCTGGTCCTGCTCTAGGGATTCCAGCAGGTCGGGTAAAACATCGCACCAATGCAGCGAGAGGCTAAGTAAGTTGGTCAACCGCCGCACCGACTGGAGGTACTTCTCTAAGACTAAGTTGCGCTGATAACAAGCGGTTTGCCAAGTGATCTGAGGTGTGACGGATGGGTTGCCATCGCGGTCTGATCCGACCCAAGAGCCAAACTTGCAAAAACTGTGTTGGGGTGGACGCAGGTGGGGGAATGAAGTATCAAGGGCGCGTTTGAAGCGTTGATAGAGCTGAGGGATGACATCAAACAACACTTCTTGGAAGTAGTGCAACGTATAGTCCACTTCATCCAAAACTGTGGGTTTAAACTGGTGCAACTCGTCGGTACGCCACCAGAGGCGAATTTCCTCAGTGAGTTGTTCTCGCAGGGCTTCTAGTTCCCAAGAAGACACTAAGTTGGCTGCATTACCCGCTTCTTCAATCCGATCGAGCTGCCGCAGAATTTTGGCAATCCGCCGCTGTTTATCCCGAATGGTATGGCGAACAATCTCAGTTGGGTGAGCGGTGAAGACAAGGCGCACATCTAGCTGATCGATTAATCTTTGAATATGCTGTGGTGGCACATTCAGTTCTCGCAGCTTGGGAAATAGCCCGTGAAATGTCCCCATCTCCCGGCGAGGTGGATTTGCTTCCTGCAGGCTCTTTTCTAAAAGATTGGCTTGTAAATCTAGTTGTGGCTCAGCAGCAGGCTGATCAAGGGGTTCGCCCATCAGTGAGGCGATTAAATCCTGGGAGCGATCGCCATTCTGCGCTCCACCGCCTTCGTAAGCGGCTCGATACTGTTGCTGCTGTCCTCGCTGCTCGTAGTGCTGCTCAACAATGTTGATTAATTGAAAGTACAGCGCGAAAGCCCGAGCGGCTCGAATCGCTTCGTTAAGGTCGAGCTTTTCGATTACTTTTAAGACTTCTGGCTCTAAGGCATTGGCGGCTTGTCCTTCTGGTGAGCACATGGCTCGCAGTTGATTTAACAAGTCCACCAGCTCTTGGCCGCACTCTTGCTGCAACACTGATTCCCACAAGTCTTCCACGACCTTTAAGCGTTCGCGGAGGGGAAATGCCGTTTTTTGATGCGGAAACAGCTCTGAGGTAGCGCTCACAGCCATTGTTTGTGATGCCTCTGGTGCTGACATGGCTACAGAGCTGTAGGCATCATCTGACGAATGGAAGGTTGAACTCATAGAGTCTGTTCCAGCCCAGTGAAAATACTCAACAATTTTATGGGTTAAGCTCTAATTTTGGGGGGTTTTAGCGTCAATAAAGCCTGACTCTGTCCCAATTCGTCGCTTAGTTAGGTCAATTCTGGAATCTATACCTCGTAACTTCTGAGGCAGTTCGCAAAAACAACGTCAGAAATTAACTAAGAGCCAGTTCAGAAGTATTTGAGATTTAGTCTCAAGTGATGATTGAGACCAGCCTCAGGCAGTACAACTGGGGCAAATTAGATTCAGAGCTAGAAAATAGTAGCAAATTCGAGTGACTTAAAGTTACTCGGAAATTTCGGAGTTAGAAGTATGAGTGACCGGAAAGTCTATATTAGGTAGGCGATCGCCTCTAAATAGTTCTTCACTCATCTGCCCCAACTCTTGCACACACTCTGCTAAGGCTTTACCGCTTAACAAGAATGCAAGCAAGGGAACGGTAGCTAGACTAAGCCAAGGGCTGGATTTGGATTGATCCGGGTTAGGTCGCTTTGAAGTGGATGGCATAGCAAGGCCTACAGACTGCTAATCAAGCGTTTAGTTGGAAAATTGTCAGGTTGAGGCGGCTTAATAGTCTTCTTACTCGTCTTAGCTAGCATGTGCTACGCTGCGTCAAAGCTCACCCTGTTGTAGTCAGGCTAGACAAACTAGTTGTAAAGCTTTCTACCGATCCCCAGTCATTTGGGGAGCTTAATATTGCTTGGTAATCGCAGACTAAGCTGTATTTGCACAGCGTCTCAGGATGAGATAGTCTTCGTCAGTATAGCGTTTCTGGGAGCGATCGCATCTGTCTGAGGGGTGTAACGCAGCCAGGGTGTGCTATTCGTAAAGGGCGAGCTTGCTCAGTTGAATCAATCCAACGGGTTGGGGCTTTGATGTTGAATGTAAATGAACGGGCTTCGGGTCGTCAGGCCGTCATAACACAGTGGGTTGTCCGAGCGATTAATCTGCAAGGAGTGCAGGTTCAAGTTAGGGTTCGGGGCAATCTCGTACATGTTTTATGTGAAGGGCACCAGGCTCCTGACTCAGTAGTGGTAATGAGTCGCGTGGTGGAGGCACTTTCACAAGCAGATTTAGCGGCCTTGCTACCCCCCGACCCCCATCCGATTTACCAGATTTTTCTCTATGGTCGTGGCTTTAGTAGCGATCGCCCCAGTTGGTCAGAGCCAATTTACCTCAACCAGCTTGATCGCCATTTAGAACAACTTAAGCATCTACAACCCCCGCCTCCTGACCTCTCTAGCTTTACCTTACGACAACCCCCTATCCGCTCCCGCTCCAATTCAACTACGTCTGACTCAACTACAACGGTAGTTAAAGCGGGTCCAACTACTCAAAAATCTAATAGACCTCCAGGCTCGCCAGCCACAGCAACTCAACCCAAAGCTCCAGCCCCATCCGCGCCTCCTCACTCCACCTCGGCAGCGGGCACAGCCCTCCTAGTTCCCAATCGTACTTTAGCCAAGCAAGGTCGTCCTGACGCGATCGCTCGCTATTTGAGTGAAACCTTGGGGGCAATGGGAGTTGCCGTTGAAGTGACAGCTAAGGCCATTCCCTGTACGCCTGATGCGGCTACTGACAGCCAGCACCGCAACCAGCGGCTTTGGATTATTTGCGAAGCGCCTTATAGCCCTGATCCAGCGTCTCTGGCAGAGCCGATCGCGCAGAAACTCCGAGGCTTGGAGCTGGATAGTTTTCGCGATGCTTTAGTTTTTAGCCAAGTCAGTGGCGAGCCGCGTCCAGATTGGCGATTGCAGGTTGACTTGACTCCGCCTGACGAAATGTTGAAAGAGTGGGCACGTTGGGGGGATGTGCAAGCGATCGCCCGCCTGCTGAATCGTCCCCTGGCCGCAGATCAAGTTGAAGTGGTGGCCGAGTTAAAAGAATCTACGCTGCATTTACTCTGTAGTGTCAAGAGTGTCAAACCTTCCTCTTCACCTAATTCATCGGCAGCGCCAGCGAGTGGAGCACCGAGCCAAACAACGGTTGTCCCCACCATTTCAACGTTACTAGAAGCCCTAGCCCCACAGGGTATTCACGCTGCTACTCTCTACGGTCAGGTGGCGGGTCAGGAAGCGCCTGCTTGGGTAGACTGGCTCAACTTGCCTGCGGCTCAACATGGCGCTTTGGCGGAGTCAGCCTTGGGATTGGCGCAACAAGGCGATCGCCCCGCCTTACAATTCTTGCTGAGTCGCTTGCTGAACCCCAACCTCGATTGGCGCTTAGCAACTGGAGGGGTACGCATTCAAGTCCTAGATCGAGAGGATTTGTTGCACATCATGAGCGATGCGCCCGTTTGCCCCAAGCAAAAGCAGGTGGGGCCAACCGTCGCTAAATTTGTGCGGCAACTCCAAATTCCGAATGTGTCGGGGATTCGAGTTTATGGTCGTCGAGCGGGTCAAAAGCGCCCCTTGTGGAGTTATGGTGCTGGCTTTGCGACTCGCGATCGCCTCGTGCCAGAGGCAACCCCAGAGTTTGCCGCTTCTGATGCCTATGTCAATGAGTTATTAACCCAACCGAATGAAATTGGTCTCCGCCCAGAGCTAACGTCCGAAGCTTTACAAGCAGCCCTGAGCCAAACGACCCAGCGGGTGACTCACAGGCTACAACAACTTTTGCTGCGATCGCAGTTGTTCTTGCCTAGCGACCAACCTTTAGGGCAACAAGCAGGCTACAAAGGCGCGGCAGTCGCTGTCGTTTGGGGCACCTTAGGGCTGCTGTTAACCCTGCAAGCAGACTGGGTTTTGGGCCAAATTCTCCAAGTCAGAACTAATGTAGCTTCGGTAGATGCTCGGCCCAAAACTGCGTCAACGAAAGCATCTACAGCCACAAAATCTGTTGCTAGTAAATCCCGTCCACCCTTGGCTGTGCCTAAACCCCCAGCATCATTAAAGAAATCTCCGGGGGAGGATAAAATAGCCTTTAATGCGTCTGGTTTTACCGAGTCGATTCCACCAGCGGCATCCTTGGCAGACGAGACTGGAATTGCTGCAAAGCCTTTACCTGCCGAACCGCTGAAAGCGACTGCTACCTCGGTTGCCATTTTGGCTGCAGCGCGATCGCCTTATCCAACCTTCAACAGTCGGCAATTAGATGAAAAATTGGCGCTCTACTACCAGCGTCTTGCGGAATCTGGCCCCCCCGATATCCTGATCATCGGGAGTTCTAGAGCCTTGCGAGGCGTTGATCCAGCCGCCTTACAAAAAGCTTTGGCGGCTCAAGGCTATGCTGGCTTGAGTGTGTTCAACTTTGGCGTGAACGGGGCCACGGCTCAAGTGGTAGATGTGATTTTGCGCCAGGTGCTCACGCCTGCCCAGATGCCGAAGTTGATTGTGTGGGCAGATGGTGCCCGGGCCTTTAACAGTGGCCGAGTTGATATTACCTACAATGCGATCGCGGCTTCTGAGGGGTATCGGCAAGTTTTAGCAGGTACAGTTCCTGATACACCCAGTGGTACTGCATCGTCCGCTGCAACTACAGTCGCAACAAGTAATCTGAGTACTGCAACTCCCGCGGGAACTCCCGCCGATACCAACAAAACGGTAGGTACTTCTTTAGCGGCTAGTTATCAAGCCTTGAACCAATGGATGAACGAATCCTTAGGTACCTTTTCTGCGACCTATGCTCAGCGCGATCAGTTGAAACAATTATTGCAGCAACAGTGGGCGGGTGTATTAAAGCCGGAGCCAACTTTAGAGCAATTGCTAGCGACTCAAGGGCAGTTTGGAGCAAAATCAGCGTCACCGAATGCCGAGGGTGTTGAGACAGATTCACTCCTCTACGCGATCGACTTTGATGGTTTCTTGCCGCTGTCTCTGCGGTTTAATCCTGCTACCTACTACCAGAAATACGCCAAAGTTTCGGGTGACTATGATAGCGACTATGACTCCTTTGAGCTGAAAGGCAAACAGACACAGGCGCTCGCGTCTTTAGTGCAGTTTACGCAAGCGAAGCAAATTCCTTTAGTCTTCGTGAACTTACCTCTGACCAAAGACTACTTGGATGCGGTGCGGATGGAACATGAAGAACAGTTTCGGCAGCAGATGCTCCGACTCGCCACTGAGAACGGATTTGTGTTTCGAGATTTGAGTCAGCTTTGGCCGGCTGAAAATGACTATTTTTCTGACCCGAGCCACCTAAATCGCTATGGTGCCTACGAAGTCTCGAACCGTTTGGCTCAAGACCCTCTGATTCCTTGGCCGCGATCGCAAACTTCAGCCTCTAACACCCCCTAAACTTGACCGATCTCGGATGGCAATCCCTCACGAGATGATTCTGTCTATTCTCGGCCCAGCTAGTTCTGCTCCTACCCATGACGTTTCTCTCGCTGACTTACGGACTTTTTCTGATCCTCGTTCTCGGCATCTATTGGTCGGTGCGAGAACCGTGGTGGCGATTATGGACCCTGCTGATTGCCAGCTTGGTGTTCTATGCTTCCTTGCAGGTGGTTTATATTCCCCTACTGTTTGCAAGTTTGTGGCTCAATTTCCGCATTGGGCAGGCGATCGGCGAGCCACCGGATTGGCGGATTGAAGATTGGCAGTTTGCCCAACAGGATTGGAATCGTCGCCGAGTTCAGCTGTTGTGGTTCGGGATTGCCGCCAATGTCTTATTGCTGGTGGGCTTTAAGTATGTGCCCTTCTTGCTCTCTAGTGTGGGGGGTGGTCTAAATTGGGCCGCCGCTCAGCAAAATGCTAGCTGGCTAGACGAAAATCTAGTCGTACCATTAGGGCTGAGCTTTTTTACTTTTGAATGTATTGCCTATTTGGTCGATGTCTATCGCGGTGCTCCTGCAACCCAGCAATTTCTCAAGTTCTCAGCTTATAAGCTGTTTTTTCCCAAGTTAATTTCTGGGCCGATTACTCGATTTCACCTATTTGCTACCCAGTTGAAGGCGCAGCAGTTTCCTAAGCCCGATCAGATCGTGGAAGGGATTTGGCTGATTGCTTGTGGCGCAGTGAAGAAAGGACTTTTGAGCGACAATATTGGCACTTTTGTTGATCTTTGCTTCAGTAATATCCAGCGGGCAGGTAGCGGCGACTTGTGGTTAGCGACCTTTGCCTATGGTCTGCAACTTTATTTAGACTTTAGCGGCTACGTGGATATTGTCCGAGGCAGCGCCATGTTGCTCGGCTTCAACTTGCCGCAGAATTTTGACTTTCCCTACTTCTCCACCAGTATTGCTGACTTTTGGCGACGGTGGCACATGACGCTGGGCGATTGGCTGCGAAACTACCTTTATTTTCCACTGGGTGGCTCCCGGCAGGGGTTACAGCGCACCTGCCTCAACTTGATGATTGTGATGCTGATTGCGGGAATTTGGCATGGAGCCGCTTGGGGTTTCGTGGTTTGGGGTGCTATCCACGGCCTCGCTTTGGTCGTACATCGGCTGACCCAGGTTTATAGCGATCGCACCCCTAGCCTCAAAGCTTTCTGGCTCAGCATTCCGGGGGCAGTTATTGCTTGGCTAATCACGCAACTGATGGTGTTTATAGCCTGGATCTTCTTCCGCTTACCTAACCTGAAGGACTCCACTTGGGTCGTGCAACATCTCTGGGGCCATGCAGCAGATGCTCAATTTACCCAAAAGATTTATCTGGAAGGGTTAAAAATGGAGCGACCGCAGATAGCCTTACTGTTGTGGTTAATTGTGGCTTTAATGGGCGTTGCCTATGCCTTCAATCGCGGTCTGAAATTACAAATTAATTGGCCGCTGAAGCTTTTGCTAGTGCCGTTGTTCTTTTTCCTGGTCTGGATGTTAGCGCCTCAAGGCAGTCTGCCCTACATCTACTTTGATTTCTAGAGCACTCTCTCCTGAGTCTTGTTAAAACAAGGAAGCCCCGATCAACTTGACCAGGGCTTCTATTTATTAAATGCTAGCTAATTTATACAAGTCGCTAGCGGTTTTTATTTGTTTTTATCTCTAAACGTATCTTCGCTAACTTCTGGCTCTGAGGCTAGGGTTAACCTACCCATTCGTTACCCAAAGCTTATAGGTATCCGCTTCAGAATATTTTTATGATTGCTCTCTAAAAAGAGCGATCGCCACCTTAAACGGTTGATTAAATGTTGAAACTATTAGCACAGAAACGACCCAAGCCGCGAGGTTAAAATCTCTTTACAGAAGTTCATTGCCTCCGATTGAGTGCTCTCAAATAATAAATATTATTTAACGGCCTTAAGGAAAGAAGTTAGGTTAAACCTATATATTAGGCAGTCAAGTTTTGGCTCCCTTAACTGCTTAATCACAATACATTCAAGCAAGTTAATTCAGCACTTATCCAACTATGACAACTACTCTACAAAGACGCGAAAGCGGTAACCTGTGGGAGCGATTTTGTGGATGGGTCACCAGCACCGACAACCGCCTCTATGTAGGCTGGTTCGGCGTCCTGATGATCCCCACCCTGCTCTCCGCCACCATCTGCTTCATCATCGCTTTCATCGCGGCTCCTCCCGTCGATATCGATGGTATTCGTGAGCCCGTCGCTGGCTCCCTCATCTACGGCAACAACATCATCTCTGGTGCTGTCGTTCCTTCCTCCAATGCGATCGGCCTCCACTTCTACCCCATCTGGGAAGCCGCTTC
>NZ_JACJPA010000056.1:0-24486 GCF_014695845.1 Trichocoleus sp. FACHB-591 | reverse complement strand
GATCTGTAGTTGTCGTCGCGATCCCTGATTGTCGTTGCGATCTGAGGTCTCGATTGACAACACCCACTCACCAAGTCTCTGTCGCGACACGTCTATCCTCTTGACATTTAATATCCATGCCATCTATCACAGCCAGAGCTAAATCATATTCGTTGTCAAACATTCGTCTTGCAATTTCATGCGCTTTGAGTTGACGCCACTGTGCTTCGATGAGATTCATCGGTGAGCCATAAGCAGGCAAAAAGAAAATGAATAATCCTTGCTCTTGCCACCGTGCCCATTGTTGACGAACCACTTTACTGGTGTGAATCGGTCCATTGTCTTGCACGATAACGGTGAGCCGTCCCGTTTGTTGGATTGTTTCTGCCGCAGTTGCAGCAACCCAATCCATTACCCTAATGTAGCTTGCGCTCTTAAATCCTCCTTGCACCAGTGCATACTCGAAGTGTTTGTCGGGTTGCCAAAGCCCCAAAATGCTAATCCGGCTGCCGTAGCGGTGCTGGGTTTGTTCCAGGCATTTCTGTTTCCCGATGCGACTGTAGCTGTAGCTGGCTGGGCTCCACAGGCAAAAGCCCGATTCATCTAAATACTTCAGCTCGATGTGTTGCTCTTGTGCTGCTTGCTGCAACAGTTCTAAGTCTGCTTGCTTGGATTGCTTCTGGAGCAAGTCCTGTTTGTTTCGCTGACTATGGCGGGTGCGTTTCCAACGAAACCCCTTTTTTCATCCCCGTCGAATCCAATCGGGCGAGAGGGTGATTTGCTTTTGTTGTTGCAGTTTATGGGCGAGTTGAGTGCTGTTGTAGGTTCGAGGGTCGTCCTCAACCCACGTCTCTAGCAGTTGCTTGTCAGCTTCACTCCAGGTCGCTTTCGCGCCTCATCCTGGCGCTTCCCATAACCCACTCAATCCGCCTGCTTGCCAGCGTCGCAAAGTGGCTCTAACGGTATGCTCATGACACTCATAAATCTCAGCAATCGCAGGGACGTTCCATCCCTGTACATTTAAGCGAACCATATGGGCGCGATCCCGCGTTCGTTGCGGTACCATTTGGGCAACTCGCAACTCACTCAACATCGAATCTTCTGCCTCGCTTAAGCTAATCCGAATGGGAGCAGGCATAAAGATGGAAAGCTCTGTTTAGAGGTTCTATGCCATCTTATGCTTGGTTAGTCCCAGCTACTTATGTAGATTCTGGGACGAATGCATACGAACGCCAACATCAAGAACGGGTCATCAAGCATCTCAAGAAGAAGGCTCAAGCACTTGGCTTTGATCTCATTGCTCAACCGATTCTTCAAGAGTGTGTTTCTTAGGAGCGCCTTACTAGGGCAGTTTTGCCCTGAGCATGAATGGGAGAAACACTCCTGCACGCAATCTATAGAAGTATTGTAGAGATAATCCTGAGTCAGCAAACCGAGACGTCAATAGTACCCTTCCAGGTCTGATTAGGAGCGTGGTTCTGGGGAGAACTGGCCATGAGATTGGTGAAGGCTCACAGCCTATCCCGTTTGAGAGATTAGCCATTAACCCTGCCCCCACTCAGGAGGTTCATCGTGATGAGGAGCACTATGAAAAAGACTTCGCAGATTGGCAAGCCTCAGCTAGCCGAACCTCAAGCCTTACCTCCCGAATTCGCTCATCTTGAGCAACTCAATCTCCATGCCGCAGGAATTGATGTAGGGTCTGCTGAGCATTGGGTTTGTGTGCCTACTGGAAGAGCTGAAAGCAATGTCCGCTCCTTTGGGTGCTTTACCCCTGACTTACAAGCCATGGCAGAGTGGTTGAAGCGTTGTGGGGTGACCACCGTCGCCATGGAATCCACGGGAGTCTATTGGATTCCCGTCTTTCAGATTCTGGAGTCTATGGGGTTAGAGGTCAAACTGGTGAATGCTCACCATCTCAAAACCGTTCCTGGACGTAAAAGCGATGTGCTTGATTGCCAATGGCTCCAAAAGTTACACACCTATGGCTTGCTCGCTGGTTCATTCCGTCCTGATGACCAAGTGTATGTACTACGAAGCTATGTCCGCCAACGAGAGCGGCTGATTCAAAGTGCAGCTGTGCATATTCAACGCATGCAACATGCCTTAATCCAAATGAATCTGCATCTGCACAAGGTGATTAGCGACATTACCGGCTTAACAGGGATGTCCATTATTCGAGCCATTGTCGCCGGAGAGCGTGATCCTCAAATCTTAGCCGCCCTCAAGCACTCGCGCATCCGCAGCAGCCAGGACGAGATCGCTAAGGCGCTCAGCGGCAACTACCGGGCTGAATTAGTGTTCATTCTGCAACAAGAGTTAGCACTCTATGATCTGCATCAGCAGCAGATTGCGGCTTGTGACGGACAAATTGAGCAGTGTCTGATGAGCTTTGATAGCAAAACTGACCAACCGCCACCGAGTGCGAAGAACAAACGGCGGAAGACGACTCAAAATGCGCCTGTCTTTGACTTGCGGGGGCAGTTATATCGAGTGAGTGGCATCGATTTCACCCAGGTTAATGGACTCGATGCGTTGAGTGTTCAGACGATTCTCTCTGAGGTGGGCTTAGACCCTAAGCGTTTTCCCAGTGTCAAGCACTTTTGTTCCTGGCTGGGATTATGTCCAGGAGCGCGGATTACCGGAGGCAAGTCGCTGAGTTCTCAGACTCGCTCGGTGGTGAATCGGGCCGCGAATGCTTTTCGGTTAGCGGCTCAAGCGGTTAGTCATAGCCACTCAGCCTTAGGGGCGTTTTATCGACGCCTACGGTCTCGTTTAGGAGCCCCTAAGGCAATCACAGCCACGGCTCATAAGATTGCTCGTCTGTTTTACAAGCTCTGGTCTAGCGGGGGAACCTACGCCGACCCCGGAGCAGACTATTACGAGCAAAAATACCGAGAACGCCTAGTTAAACACCTGAAGAAAACAGCTCAGTCTCTCGGCTTTGAAGTTGTACCCCAATCTTCTACGGTCGAAAGTGTTTCTTGAGAGACAAGCAATGTCTCGCTCTCCAAAGCGCTCCAGAAACTGGTTGAACAAGTTCATGCGCTCATCCGTGTTGGAATTGCCCCGTTTGTCGAGCAAGCACCACACCAAAGGAAAAGCCACTCCTTCATGCACCACCCCCAGCATCAGAATGTTGAAGATGCGTTCCCCAAATTGCCACTGCGTCCGGTCAATGGAGAGCACCCACGGTTCTGGAATCGCCATCAGAGCAACGACCACCTGGGCAATCTCAGCATAATCCATTTCATAGTCGCGAAAGAATCTCTGGAGGCGTTTATAGTGCGAATCAGTTTGAGCCCTGCCGCCGAAGGCAGTTGCAAGTTCAGCAAAGTTAATAGTTTTAACTCGCAGCAGAGCGATCAGAAAAGCGGCAAGAAAACTCAGTCTGACTCCATGCCAAGCGAGGTGGGGACGCAAGGCGTCTCGAAGTAGAGTAATCTGATGCATCAGGGTTTCATGCTCTGAATGTGGTAATTCTCATGGAACCCTTTCCTTGTAACCATTTGCAAGCTTTTGTCCTCTGCTTAGCTACAAAACATACAGTCATGACCCTTCGCATAGACCTTATACTTTCCTAAAGTTCGCCACTTTTTCAGGGTGAATCAGGAAAGAGGGCGATCGCTTAATCACAAGCTCTATGAGCATTCTCACACTTTTTCCTATTTGCAAAGAAAGATCTGACGATGGATAGCTATCATCGGAAGTTTTTTGAGAGAAGGGTAATGACTTCCTTTAAGTCTTTAGATAAGTGGGATTCCATTGGAGCCACCTGCGTTCCAAGGCTTTGGCGATCGCATCCGCTAACTTACCGAAGAGGGCATACATGACAATTGCTAGAACAACGACATCTGTTTGCATAAATTCTCTGGCGTTTGTGGCCATGTAGCCAATGCCTGAATCAGCCGCGATTGTTTCGGCGACGATTAAGGTCAACCACATAATTCCTAAGGAGAAGCGAATGCCGACCAAAATAGATGACATAGCTCCTGGTAAGATGATTCGCCAGAATAAAGCCCCGGTATTGAGTCCGTAGACTCTCCCCATCTCAATTAAGCCTGGATCGACATTGCGGATACCATGGAAGGTATTTAGGTAGATGGGAAACATTACCCCCAAGGCAACTAGAAACAGTCTGGCTTCTTCCCCAATGCCAAACCACAGAATTACCAGTGGTAGCAGTGCCAAGTTGGGAATGGTGCGTAGCATTTGGACGGAGGTATCAAATAGCTTCTCAGCAATTGGGGAGATGCCATTGAACAATCCTAGGAGGAACCCGATACTGCCACCAATGATGAAGCCTGCGATCGCCCGTCTCGCACTCACACCAATATTGACGAACAACTCTCCAGTTTGACTAAGGCGGATTGCTGCTGTGACCACGGCTAGGGGTGCAGGGAGGATTCGGGTAGGAATGATTCCGAACGAGGAGAACAATTGCCACACAATGAGAATAAAGACTGGAAAAGCCCAGGGAATCAAGGCTTGGATACGGCGATCGCTGAGCAGAACAGCCAACTTGGCGGCGAAAGAATGACGACTCACTGAAGATCGTCTGGCATCAAGTTTGTAGTTAACCATAGGACGCGGTAAAGACAAAGAAGAGGGGACTAAAGATGATTGTGCTATCGAGGCCAGGAGTTATTTTTGGCTGATGGTGGTTGGAGTAATGACTGCATACTCCTCAGGTGTGAGTGTGGCCTCTTTGAGATCAATTTGTTTGGGCAACACCTTATTGCTGTAGAACAAATCAGCAATTCTTTGCTGCTCAGCAATTAGCTCAGGCGTAATGGGTCTGAGGCGATATCGCCGCCGCTGACTCACTGTTTCTAAAAGTGAAATATCTAGCTTTAACTCTGGTTCTAGAAGCTGAGCAACTTCTTGGGGGTTGGCTTCTGCCCATTGCCCCAGTTTGTCAACTTCCTCTAAAATCAGCCGCACCAATTCTGGATTTTCCTTGGCAAACTGTTTAGAAGCCAGGTAGAATCCACCCTGAGTAGCAATTCCTTTGGCATCCCTGAGAACTCGGCCATTAGCAATTTTTTGCGCGATCGCTAGGTGGGGGTCCCAAGTCACCCAAGCTTCGACTTTGCCTTGAATAAAGGCTTCTCGGACATCTCCTGGTGGCATACTTACGGCTTGGACATCGTTATACTTCAGCCCTACTTCATCCAGGGCTTTCACCAAGAGATAGTGAGAGGCAGAGCCTTTTTGGAAGATGACGCGTTTCCCTTTGAGATCGGCAACCGTTTGAATCGGTGAATCCCTGGGAACGACAATACCACTGCCTTCACCTGTGGAAGGTTGCCGACCTGCCAAATAAACCAGAGAGGCTCCTGCCGCTTGAGCAAAGATGGGTGGTGTTTCTCCTGCCGAACCGATATCTACTTTGCCGACATTCATGGCTTCCATCAGTTGCGGTCCAGCGGGAAACTGTGCCCACTCTACCTTGACTCCTAATGGCTCTAACCGCTTCTCTAAAACACCTTTCAATCTAACGATGTCACCAGAGGATTGATAACCTACATGAACCACTTTGGTCTTAATACCAGTGCCAGGTGAGTTGGTTTTGTTGATGGAGTTTTGGGCATTGGGAGCTTGGCCCGTGCAACCTGCGATCGTGGTTGCAATCATCATGAAACCTGGCACAGCAACCGCTAGAACTCGCTTCAGAATGCCTTGCTGCCGTGACTTAAAGGATGCAACGAGAACCATGAAAAATTCCTCTTACAACTGATATCGTGATTCGTTAGTTTGGCTGAAAGTCTCTATCGCTGACTGATGGTGGTAGGGGTAATCGCTGCATAGAGATCACTCGATAGCAGAGCTGTCGAAATGTTGACAGGCTTGGGCAGGACACCATTTTCGTAAAACAAATCTGCAACTCTTTGTTGGTCCTGAATCAACGCTGGACTAATGGCTCTACGTCCGAAGGTGCGACGACCAACAATTCTCTCTGCCACATCGAGGGAAAGTTTTTGCTCTGGTGCGATCAGTTTTGCCGCTTCGGAGCGGTGGTTGGTCGCCCACTGCTCAATCTTGTCGATCTCCTCGATCACAAGCTTTAGCAGTCCTGGATTTTCTTCTGCAAATTTTCGACCGCTGATATAATATCCACCTGGGGAATCCAACCCTTCGGCAGTCTTGATCACGCAAATTCTACCGAGTTTTTCAGCCAAAGCATAATGGGGATCACCTGATACCCAAACTGGGATTCTGCCTTCAATAAAAGCACCTCTGGCATCTACGTTAGGCATGCTGCGGATCTTGATATCACTAATCTTCAAACCGACTTCCTGTAGAGCCCGCAGAATAAAATAGTGAGAAGCTGATGCCTTTTGAAACACCACTTCTTGCCCTTTAATGTCTTCGAGCTTTTGAATCGGAGATTCTGGAGGCACGGCAATAATACTACTACGGCCTGTTTCTGGTGTTCGCTTTGACCCCACAGCATAAACAATATCTGCACCAGCGGCTTGAGCAAAAATAGGCGGTGTTTCGCCCACAGAACCAACATCTACCTTGCCCACGTTCATAGCTTCCATCAGTTGTGGGCCTTGGGCAAACTGAGCCCATTCCACCTTAATGCCTAATGGCTCTAGCCGTTTCTCCAATACTCCTGTAACCCTGACGAGATCTCCTGCTTGTTGATACCCCATCTGCAACACTTTGGTTTTGATGTCAGAGGGGTTAATGTTAGAAGTTGCTGTGTTTTGGGCTGATTTGCTGCAACTACCTAATGCAAGAGTGGTCGATAAACTTAGCATTCCAGGTAGTGCAACTTGGAGGAAGCGACGACGACGAATGCGAATATGTAAATTCATAGATTTGGTGGTGATGCGGAAATGGTTTTATTTCCAAGCAACCAAGGCGCTGGCTGTCAGTTCTTCTGTGAAGTGTCCTGAAGGTTCAACGGCCAGTAGAGACTCTTTCAGATCTGCCTCAAATTTTTCGCGATCGCTGCCAAAGAAGGATGGCAGTGCAAAGGCAGTGGAATAGAGATAACCGAGATAAGAATCAACAGTCCAAGTTTTCTCGAAGGTGAGGTCGAAGGTTTTTTGCTGAACAAATTTTGATGCCAGCACTTCCTCGTGAGGTACTTCTAGGTTTTTCCAAACGCCTTTGCCTGCTTGACCTGTGCGACGTCGTTCCCCGAGCCAACGCTTGACAGTGGCGATCGCGGCTTGCTTCCAGGGCAGAGAACTATTCCAGGGATCATCTCCGGTTTTGAGGATGGCAATGCCTCCGCCTTCTGACAACAGGGGAGACAGTTTCTCTAGAACCAATTCTCGCTGCATCCAGTGGAAAGAACGACCAAACGTAGCTAAGCGGAACTGACCTAATTCAGGAGAAATCGATTCTGCGCGATCCTGTATCCGACGAATGTGATTGATGTCGAGTGTTTTTGCTTCTGCTTGAGCTTCCTGCAACATCTCTGCATCTGGATCGATCGCTACGACTTCTGCAAACCGGTTGCTAAAGGGGATTGCCACCAATCCAGCGCCACAACCAAGATCCAGTAATCGTTCTGTACTATCCAAGTTGAAGAGGTCAGCTAATAGATCAAACAGGGCTTGGGGATAGCGCGATCGATAGCGGGCATAGTACCAGGCAGCGCCTTGAAATAAGGTTGGATCTGGAGTAGAAATTGTTGTAGCCATTGAAAAACTGAGTAAGGTTAGCAGGGAACAATTCGAGAAATTTAAGAGGCGATCGCAAAGATATTCTGGTTCGGCTCTGGTCTACCCATCACCCGATGTAGAATCTTCTCGACCGTTTGAGCAAAGACGGCATTTCCTCGTTCTCTCGGTCGTGGTAGGTCAATGCGATGATCCAGGGCGATGCGACCGTTCTCGATGAGCACTACTCGATCTGCTAGAACCACTGCTTCCTCGACATCATGAGTAATTAGAAGGGAGGTAAACTGCTGCTCCTGCCAAAGGTTCTCCAAGAGCTGCTGCATTTCAATTCGAGTCAGGGCATCTAAGGCTCCTAGTGGCTCATCTAACAGCAGGAGAGGAGGTTCACTCACCAAGGCTCTTGCTAAGGCAATCCGTTGGCGTTGACCACCCGATAGAACGGAAGGCCACTCAAATGCTCTTTCTTGCAGCCCAACTGCATGAAGCACTTCCAAGGCTTTGCTGCGGACAGAACCACTGGAGCCGAATAAACCTAATTCCACATTAGATAGCACTTTCTCCCAGGGTAAGAGGCGAGCATCCTGGAACATCATGCGTACAGTAGGGTTAAGGCGATAAGAACGTTTTCCGTTCAAGTAAATATCACCTTCTGTGGGCGCATCTAGTCCTGCGACTAAGCGAAGTAATGTACTTTTACCACAGCCACTACGCCCAACGATCGCCACAAATTCGCCAGGCAATATTTCCAGATCAATTCCTTCCAAAACAGTCTGATGACCAAAGGATTTTTTCATTCCTTCAATCGCTACATGCATGCCCCGAGGTTCAGATCCCATATTGAAAATCTCCAAAACGAAAGCGAATCCAGCTCAAATTTCTAGCCTTTGCTTAGATTCGTGCGGTGGTTAAAGTCTTTCATAGGCTAGTCAATGCTTATAAAACACCTTATTTATCAGTTTTTACCTTCAAGGTGCTTTCTCTAACTGACTTTTGCGATTAATCTACTGTAAGTCAATCGACTTACCGTATTTACTAAATGGTAGTTTCGCATGGCTGTAATTAAAAATCAAGCATTCTCGCTCGGTATTTCTATACTTTTAAGGCATTTTTCTGAAATTGATGAGTTGATTTAAATAGCTTTATTTCTAGACATTTTGAGTATTGAAATGAGGTTTTGAGAGTTACAATTTTTTAGTGTAAGAAAGAACAATTTTATGGTTTATTTATAGATTAAGAATTAGGTTTTTGTTAAAAATATGCTTTACAAGCTGTCAGTTTTCTGCCCTATAACAAATATTAAGGGAGAAGATCAGCTGATCTCCTCCCTTGTAAGTCATTTAGGGCTGTAGTTTTTAGTTGCGGGCAGCTCCAGCAGTGGCAGGAGTAGTGACGAATCTGGCGTAGCGTTCTAAATAGAAGCTGACAGGATTTTCAATACTTTGAACCGAGGGGCGATCGCGCACAGCATGCCACCAGTTCTGGATGCGAGTTGCCTCAGCCGGCGGGCTAAAGTTGCGATACTCTTTCAGCGTCGGCAGCCGTTCAAACCAGGGATAGAAGGTGAGATCGACGAGACTCAGGGAATTACCAAACCAGTAAGGCCCTTCTCCTGATAATTTGCCAAATCCTTCTCGCTCGATATACAGCAGAGATTCCTCAAATTCCTGTCTTCCTTGTTCTTGCTCCTGAGCGGTTTTACCCCGCAGCAGTTTGGAGAATGCAGGAACAAAGCGAGTATTGGCGTAGTCGATCCAGATCCGGGCGATCGCTCTGACTCCTGGTTCACTTGGTAAAAGGGGTGGCTCGGGAAAAACTTCCTCTAAATATTCGTTGATGATGGCAGACTCAACAATCTCATGATCGCCATGTTTGATTGCTGGAACTTTGCCATAACGTGAGATTTGAGAAAACCATGCAGGTTTATTTTGCAGGTCAATCTCAGTTAGTTCGAAGTCAATTCCTTTCTCTAACAACACCAACCGAGTGCGGTGAGCAAAAGGGCAGGCTTTAGCACTATAAATTTGAACAGTTGTCATCGTTAATCTCGTTTAAGGTGCAGGGTTGGGATAACGGGTATGAATGGCATCAATCTCAGCCAAAATTGCTTCATCGAGCGTGACGTTCACACTGTCTAAGTTCTCTTGTAATTGCTCCAATGTGGTGGCACCGATGATGGTACTGGTGACGAACCAACGACTGCGAACAAAAGCTAATGCTAGATGAGCAGGTTTGAGATTGTGAGCGCGAGCGATCTCAATGTAGGCAGCGACCGCTTCTGCGACGTTAGGTTTGCGATAGCGTCCCCCAAACCCTTCAAAACGATTCAGACGGGCATGGCTGGGAGCACCATTGAGATATTTACCAGAGAGCAGACCAAAGGCCAGCGGGCTGTAGGCCAGCAGCCCCACATTTTCGCGATAGCTCGCTTCTGCCAAAGCCGCATCAAACACGCGATTCACCAAACTGTAGGCATTTTGAATGGAAACGACTTTAGGTAGACCGAGTTGTTTAGCTAAGTGGCTGAATTCAGAGATACCCCAAGGAGTTTCGTTGCTGAGACCGAGATGACGAATTTTGCCTGCTTTGATCACATCGGCAAAGACGGCAAGTTGCTCTGCGATCGCCACTGTTTCTTGCTCTTTGCGAGGGTCAAACACTGTTTCGCCAAAACGCGGCACATAGCGATCGGGCCAGTGAAGCTGATAGAGATCGATGTAATCGGTTTGCAAGCGTTTGAGGCTAGCGTCTACAGCCTGCTCAATGTTTCTGCGATCGATCTTTTGCTCACCATCTCGCAGCCAATGAAAATCACGTCCTGGTCCAGCAATTTTGGTGGCAACAATCAGTTGATCCCGTTGTTGACGGCTGAGCCATTCGCCAATATAGGCTTCGGTTAAACCCTGTGTGTCTTCCTGCACAGGTACGGGATACATTTCTGCGGCATCGATAAAGTTGACACCTTGAGCGATCGCGTAATCGAGTTGTTGATGAGCTTCAGTGATGGTGTTCTGTTGCCCAAAGGTCATGGTGCCTAAGCAAATTTCAGAAACCTGTAAATCGCTGTCACCTAATTTGTTGTATTTCATGTTTTTTTCCAAAAAAAGATAACGGAGCCTTGCAGACCTCTGCCCAAACGCCTCTCCTAAGAGGCGAGAGGCTTTGAATCTAGCTCTCCTCCCCTACCAGGGAAGGGGTTGGAGGTTTGGTCTAAAGCCAAGGAATCTCTTCACGGGTGTAACGAAAGGCACGGAAGACAGAATTTTGTTCGCCACGTGCGACAGGGGCAGAGTCAGGCGATCGCCCGCCAAAGTGCGGATTGACATATTCCCAAACCACTTCACCGTCAGATGTGACTTCAAACAAGCGTCCAAAGGAGCCTTCTGTAATTAGGGTGTTGCCGTTGGCTAAGCGTTGCGCCCCGGAGATGTAGGGGCTGAAGAAGTTTTGTGGCGGATTGTCTGTGTACTCCCAGACAATTGCTTGCGTTTGGCGGTTTACCTCAATCACGCGGGAATAGTTGAGGGCCGTGTATTGGCGATGTGCACCGTTGTCGAAAATCAGCAGGTTCCCATTTGGTAGTTCATGAGGGAAATGCTGTTGTGCCAGCACTTCTCTGCCGAGTTTCCAAATGATGTTCCCAGTGGTGCGATCGACAATCACAACGGTGGAGATATTGCGAAAACTCAGGATAATGTTGCCGTCTGCCAGTTCTCTAACTGAGTTGCCGTGAGTCCACTCGTGGCGCGGATCTTGATAATTAATCACATCGGTTTCTGGATCAAGATGCTCATAAGCATGCCAACTCCAGATAATCTCTCCGCCAGGTGTGACTTCATGAATCACATCGGCATAGATGTCGCCCTCTGCTTCGGTACCAGGGATGCCGCCTTTAACTTGAGCCACTAGCGATCGCGGAATCTTCTCGATGCACAAAATCAAAGTGTTTCCATTGCGGAGTCGGCAAGCATCATGATGGTGATCATGATGATGATATTCCCAGATAATGTTGCCATGGCGATCGGCTTCTAAGACCACACCGCCCTTAAAGAGCGACCACATGGGACAACGGCTCTGCGCTTCGGGAACTTTGCCGTTATAAAACAGATTGCCGTTGGGGAGGAGATAGCCATAAGGCCCAGGTGCATAGGGCAGTTTCCATTCGTGCACTATTCTTCCTTTGATATCGGTTAGATACACTTCACCCTGCCCAGTCAAAGGCGTAAATAGGGTGTATCCCAAAAAGGTTTTCATGTGGTCAATGGCTCGTAAACCAGTACCACGACGACGAATGGTGTTTTGGTCTACGAGAGAGGTTCTAATAGCGGGTGGCGGGTTAAAGGCGAGAGTCATAACTGAATAGCAAGGATAAATTAACGCAGCTCAAAGCCGAGCTGATGCAGAATGTCATGCAGATGAGCGCGATTGCGTAATGAGTCAGCACTGGCGACGCGATCGCTAGAATGCTGGGTCCAATCCCCTTCAACCTTCATGTTTTGCTGGTCATAAAAGGCTGCCATGATCTCGTTGTAATGGGCGATTGCGACATCTTGGGCTTCCAGGTTGTAGGTTTCACGATGCAACACCGCTGATTGAGGGAGACGAGGTTTAATCACGGCGGGTTTGGCGGGATCGGGATAACCGACACAGAGCCCAAACACCGCGAAGACCTGTTTTGGCAAACCCAGTTCTGCGGCCACAGCGGCGGGTTGGTTGCGAATGCCGCCAATGTAGACGGTGCCTAAATCGAGAGACTCTGCGGCGACAGCAGCGTTCTGGGCAGCCAGAGTAGCATCGATCGCCGACATCAAAAACATCTCCAAATAGTTCAGCCCGTCGTGAGCGAATCCTCTTTGTGCCGCGATGTGGGTAGGACGCGCCAAATCAGCTAACCAAACCAGAAATAGCGGAGCCTGGCGGATATGGGCTTGATTCCCTGCCAGTTGGGCCAAGCGGTCTTTGCGCTCTGGCTCTTCGATCGCTACGACGCTCCAAGTTTGCAGATTGGAGGAAGTGGAAGCAGACTGGGCAGCCGCAATCAGGGTTTCCAGTGTTCCACTAGGAAGGGGCTTGGAGAGATAGGAACGCACAGAACGGTGAGATAACAGCGTCGTCAGGCTACTATTCCAAGGAGCCTCTAGGCTGAGATCAAAGGCCGTACCGTAGCGATCGCGTAGCAGGTTAGCAGCAGTAGTTGGAGCAGGTGCAGTAAAGGTCATGATCTGAAAAGATAGATTTTGGTCTCAGGTTATAAAGCGACCAGTTCTCGTGCAGCCACCTGAGGTTGGATCGGCTCAGCTTTCACCCAAACTTGGTCCAAGCCGCCGCTAATCAAGTAGTGCTTTTGGTTGGGGTCTTGGTCAGGGTAATCCAGGCGTTTGTGCATACCTCGAGATTCTTGCCGTTGCAAACCGCTGCTATACATCCAGCGAGCTGTGGCTACCATTGCCGCGGCCTCCCGCGAGCGAATCACATCATTAGCAGTGGGTGTGGCACTATTACGAATCTCCTGCCACAAACTGTTTAAGCGACCCAATGACTCGTTCAACACAGACTCGGAGCGGAACAGGTTGCGATCGTAGGGCATCACTTCTGCCTGAGTTGCGGCGATCGTCTCTTGAGAAGTCAGCGATCGCGCTCCCTCACCCCGTAAGCCTGCTGCCCCCACGCCTTGCACTCGTCGCTGAGTTGCTTGCTCTCCCAAGCTTTGGGCAAAGGTGGCAGCAGATTGTCCTGCCCAATAACCTGAGGACATCGCCCAGGCCGCATTGTGGCTACCTCCTCCGGTAAAGCCACCACAGATCAGTTCGCGAGTGGCGGCATCTCCTGAAGCATAAAGTCCAGGAACACAGGTGGCGCAGGTGCGATCGGTGATGCGGATACCGCCTGTACCGCGAACTGTGCCCTCCAGACGCATCGTGATCGGGAAGCGTTGGGTAAAGGGATCAATTCCAGCGCGATCGAATGCCACAAAGAAGTTGGGCTGAGATCCCCGCATCCAGGCTTTCGTCTCTTCGGTCATGTTTTGATCCAAGCGAGCATAGACAGGCTGGCTGAGCAATGTCTTGGCAATCACCGAGCGTCCCCGCTTCGAGCCTGCGCCTTCAATCACCGTGCCGTCTTCGTAGGTGAAGGAAGCCCAGTCGTAAAAACGAGTTTTGGTGACTGAGGAGAAACCGGGAGAGATGGCATAGGCATTGGAGAATTCCATGCCGGAGAAGTCAGCGCCCGCTTCGGCTGCCATCAAGTAGCCATCTCCCGTCAACACGTTGCAACCTAAGGCTTTGCTGAGGAAGGCACATCCCCCCGTGGCAATCACAACGGCACCCGCTCGCACGGTCCAAGGTTCTTGAGTGTTCCGGTTGATGCCACTGGCTCCCGCAACGGCTCCGTCGCTATCTACCAGTAATTCTAGGGCGGGACTATGGTCTAAAATTTTGACTCCAGCCTGGCGGATCTGCTTCCGCATGAAGCGCATGTAGTCTGGGCCTTGCAGCGATCGCCGAATCGGTTTGCCCTCGGCATCTGACTGAAAAGAATATCCCAAATCCGCTAGAGAATTAATGTTGTCATAGGTGCGATCGAGCACTCGTTCTATCCACGATCGCTGGGCCAGAAAACCACCCATCGCCTCGCGGCTCGCCATTGCTGCTTCCCGTTGCTCTGGGTCGGGGGCCACATACCAAACACCATTGCCTGATGCTGCGGCTGCGCCACTGGTGCCACAGTAGCCTTTATCCACCAAGATCACCTTGGCTCCATTGCTGGCGGCACTCCAAGCGGCCCAAGCGCCAGAGGGTCCACCCCCAATCACCAAAACATCGGCAGTCAAATGAAGACCAGAAACATGACTGGAAGCGGCATCACTCGTGATTTGACGATTCATACATTCGCTCCTTCAGATCAAAAGATCAAAATATGGAAAGGGATTAAGGATTCGCAGCTTGCCAATCTTTGATGTCAAAATCAGACTTCAACAACTGTTGCTCTGCTAAAAAGTCCTTGGTCGAGTTCAAGAGCTGCAAACCTCTGTCGTTGAAAGGTTCCGTGGGGTAAAGATTCAGAGGGTAGGATGCTTTTGCCGCTGACAACGACAACCCTCCACTCTCCTTGGCGGCAAATTGGTAGAAAGCTTCTGAGTTGGCTTTGATGTCTGCCAAGGCTTTTTGCCGAGTTTGGTTCCACTGTTTAGGCAGTTCCGGATATTTGGCTAAGGCCGCTTCTGTGACGATGCTGACCCCGGTTCCGACCAAATCATCATGGGTACTGGCTTGGTCGATCGCCCGAAATCCCTGCTCTAACAGGGTTGGCCCTACCCCCATCGCAAACGGATAGGCCGCAATATCTCCCCGCTCGATCGCAACTTTGGCTTCTGCGGGTTTCATTTGGATAATTTTCACGTCTGACGTGAGCTTGTTCTCCTCTAGCAAACCAATCAGATAGCGATGGAGATAAGTGCCCTTAGCGACTCCTACCTTCTTGCCTTTGAGATCTGCCAGCGATCGCACGCCATCTTGTTTGGTCAGCAACCAGGCATCCTGACCAACACGAGTTTGATTGATCAGCTTCGTAGGCAATCCCGCCGATCGCCCCACCAAGGCTGGCGTATCCCCATATAAGCCCAGGTCTAGCGCCCCGCTGGAAAGGGCTTCATTCAGCGCGGGTCCACCATCAAAGGGCACAAAGCGAACTTCTTGAATCCCCAGGCTTTTTAGTTCCTGGTTCCACCAGCCTTTTTGGTGTGCCCATCCTTCCGGACCCAATGGCACTCGACTTTCGGTACTAATGAAGCCCACTCGCAAAACGGCCTGATCTCCAGCTTTGGCGACTGAGCTAGTAGCAGGAGCAGTGTTGGCGATCGCGGTCGAGTTAATTTGGCTTTGCTGAGAGGAACAACTTGCAGCCGTGACTACCAGGGCATAGGTAGTCAAAGAGGTGAGAAAGTGATTGAGAAATTTGCGTCGCCCAAGTCGATGAATCATGATCTATGTGAATGAATAGTGACTCTCTAGCTGGGAGGAGATCTGCTATTTTTTGCGTCCCTTTCCCCAGCCCACATCTTCTCGGTAGCTCCCCAGCAAGCCTGCAGCGACTAATTCTGCTTCATCCACAGGCACCGACTCATCAGCGTTAGGAGCCACATAGAGGGCATCTACTGGACAATACAATTCGCACATAAAACAGGTCTGACAATCACTTTTGCGAGCGATCGTGGGGGGCTTGCCAGGCACTTTTTCAAAGACATTGGTGGGGCAAGCCGTGACACATAAGTTGCATTGGATGCAACGAGAGGCACTGACAAGTTCAATCACAGGGTTAGTACCCATCCAAATACTACTGTTTATCTACCGATTTACCGTAGATTAACTTTGGAGTATGTCATAGTCGCTGGGCAAATACAAGTATTTTTGGAACAAATTATCGGGTTAACTAATTGTTAGAGGATCTAATAAATTAGTAAATGGATATGTTACTAATTGTTAGAGAGTCTAACTAGGAAGCAACGGTATCCATGAGGCAATCGATTCAAGATGCAGGATTCCCAGAGCCAGAAGCCTTTTCACTCGCTCCCTCTTTGGTCAGTCAGCGTCCACTGTTGAAAACCCAAGCTCTAACTCGTCGCTTCGGCAAATTTACCGCAGTCAATGGCGTGAATCTGGCAGTACAACCAGGTGAAGTCTTTGGGTTGTTGGGACCGAATGGAGCAGGCAAAAGTACAGTGATCAAAATGCTGACCACTTTGCTTCCCGCCACCAGTGGCAAAGCAGCGATCGCAGGCTTTGATGTCACCCGTCAAGCTTCAGCAGTCCGGCGAGTCATCGGCTATGTGCCGCAAGCCCTCTCGGCGGATGGCAGTTTAACGGGGTATGAAAATTTGCTCATCTTCGCCAAACTCTATGACATTCCTCGAAGTCAGCGCGATCGCCAGATTCGAGAACTGCTGGCGTTCATGGGGTTGCAAGATGCTGCCGATCGCTTGGTGCGTACCTATTCCGGCGGCATGATTCGGCGACTGGAAGTAGCGCAATCCATTTTGCATCGTCCCCAGATTTTGTTTCTGGATGAACCCACCGTGGGCTTAGATCCGCTGGCTCGCAGTTCAGTTTGGGCCTTGGTGCGGCAACTTTGTGCCGATTACGGCACCACTGTATTTCTTACCACCCACTTTCTGGATGAAGCAGATGCGTTATGTCAGCGCGTTGCCATTATGCATCAAGGCAGCGTAATTACCACAGGTTCCCCTACTGAGCTCAAAGCCTCGCTAAATCAGCGTGATGCCACTTTGGATGACGTGTTTATCCACTACACCGGAGACCAATTAACCACAGGAGCTAGCTACCGTGAAACTTCAAGAACTCGACGCACCACTCAACGGTTGGGATAAGCCCAGATCGCATCCGCTGAGTCGGGGGTGGGGGGCGATCGCTGAACTGATCAACAAAACGCTGGTGATTACAGAACTAGAAGTCCGCAAACTCCGTCACGATCCCAGTGATTTGTTTTTGCGAGCGGTCCAACCCACCCTCTGGTTGCTGATTTTCGGCCAAGTATTTACCCGCATTCGCGGCATTCCCACCGGAGATTTGCCTTACCTGGATTTCATGGCGGCGGGAATCTTGGCTCAGAGTGTTCTCTTCGTCTCCATTTTTAGTGGCGGCATGTCAATCATCTGGGAAAAAGACCTGGGGATCGTGCATAAGTTTTTGGTCAGCCCGACGCCACGGGAGGCAATGGTGCTGGGCAAAGCCTTGGCTTCAGGGATTCGCAGCTTGTCTCAGGTGGCTATCGTCTACCTGTTGTCGCTGCTGTTGGGGGTGAAGCTAAATCCTAGCCCCGTGGCGATCGCCGGAGTCGTGCTGATCGTGTTGCTCGGTGCGGCCTGTTTTTCCCTCTTTTCGATAATCGTTGCCTGTTTGGTGAAGTCACGAGAGCGATTCAACGGCATGGGGCAACTGATGACGATGCCTCTCTTCTTCGCCAGCAATGCCATTTATCCGATTACTCTGATGCCCCAGTGGTTGCAGGTGCTTTCTCATCTCAACCCACTCACCTATGAGGTGGATGCCCTGCGAGGCACGATGCTAGCAAATGGTTCTAGTACCTACGGGTTTGGGTTAGATTGCGCCATTTTATTGCTGGTGGTTACCATTTTCACGATCATTGGTGGCCGACTTTATCCCCAAGTTGGCATGTAATGTCAGCATTTCACCCAATCTAAGCGAAAGTAGAGAGAGGGCAATTCTTACTATCTAACAGTAGAATGACGGCTCTAAATCATGCATCGTATCTGTGGCTTGGGGAGAATCAGCGTCCAATGGGATCGAGAAAACCTGCTCGGAAAAAGGTTGTGGAGCAATGTGCGGCGAGAGTGATGGAAACTGTCCCTCTCGTGATGCGGTTTATTCGAGCAGATATGCGGGCGCGGGGTTCTTACGAAGAAATTTCAGTGCCTCAATTCCGCAGCTTGGCCTTTCTTGATAAAAATCCCGGCGCTTCTCTGTCGGAACTGGCAGACCACTTGGGCGTGACGCGGGCCACAGCCTCAGCCAATACCGAACGTTTGGTGCAGCGCGATTTTGTCGATCGCTGCGACCACCCGGAAGAACGACGACGAGTGGTCCTGAAGTTGACCCCAGCAGGCAAAGAACACCTGGAAGCAACTCGCGCTCAGACGCGGTTATACATCGGCGATTTGCTGACCTCTCTCAGTGATGACGAAATCACCCAGGTCGCAGCAGGATTGTCACTCCTGAAACAAGTGTTTGAACAATCCGCTGACTCGACCTGAACAAATATTCACTATTTTTCGATTTTTCACCATGTGGTTTAGAAAAAAACGCGCGGCGAATGATGAACTCGCCCATCCTCCTGATCCGTTTCTGGCACTCCGATTCCGCGACTATCGGCTGTTTGTCCTAGCACGGGTCTTTTTGTTTATTGGCTTCCAGATCCGCAACATCGCTGTCGGCTGGGAGCTTTACGAACGCACTGGATCAGCTTTGGCCTTGGGTGGTGTCGGCTTAGTGCAGGTCGTACCCGTCATGGTTTTGACTCTGTTTGCGGGGCATTTAGCCGATCGCAGCGATCGCAAACGGATCATGCTCCTGACAACGCTGGTCATGGGTCTATCATCCCTGGGGCTGGCAGTACTCTCCTACACGCAAGGGGCAATTCCGTTGGTCTATGCCTGTTTATTCGTTACCGGAATTGCTAGAGCCTTCAATAAACCTGCGGCGGATGCGTTGGGTTGGGAGTTGGTTCCTACCCATGCTTACACTAATGCTGCCACTTGGAATAGCAGCAGTTTCCAATTAGCAGCGGTCTTTGGCCCTGCTTTAGGCGGGCTGGCGATCGCCGCTCAGGGCAAAGCTACAGCAGCTTATCTTTTAGCGGCGACCTCGGCCCTACTCTGCTTCAGTCTGGTTGCCATCATGCGCGATCATTCCACCACTCGTTCGACCGAACCTTTGTCGGTGAAGGCACTCTCGGCAGGGGCAAAATTTGTTCGGCAAAACCAACTGATTCTGGCGGCGATCGCTCTGGATCTGTTTGCGGTGCTGTTGGGTGGAGCAGTCGCCCTGTTGCCCATTTACGCCAAAGATATCCTTAAAGTTGGGCCTGTTGAGTTGGGCTGGTTACAAGCTGCGCCTTCGATTGGGGCACTGTTAATGGCAGCAGTTCTGACGTACCTACCACCCTTTCGCAAAGCAGGCCAAGCGCTCTTGTGGTCCGTGGTTGGCTTTGGCGTTGTGACGATTATCTTCGGCTTTTCTCGCTGGTTCTGGCTATCCCTGTTGATGCTGGCTCTGAGCGGCGCGCTGGATAATATCAGCGTTGTCATTCGTCATACCTTGGTTCAGATTCGCACTCCTAACGAGTTGCGGGGACGAGTGGCTGCAATCAACGGTGTATTCATCAGCGCCTCCAATGAGTTAGGAGCCTTTGAATCAGGTCTGGCCGCAGCGCTTTTGGGACCAGTCTTGGCAGTGGTCAGCGGGGGTGTGGGTACGATCGCGGTTGTGATCGCCACGGCCCTAATTTTTCCCAACCTGCGAAAGCTGGGGGCTTTGCATGAGTACACATCCAGTTCCACTTCTCCATCTGAACCGGATACTGGAAACCAACCAGCTTGAAGCGATCGCCCACCATCCGATCAATCCCTTAAATTTAATCTTGACTAAATCGATAGATATACCGGAGAATGCTTTTATCGATATTAGTTCGACACCCTAACAGTTTGTGGATTTCAATCATTCTCGATTGAAGCAGGAGTGAGGTTACGCAGGTTCCTGAACACAACCCTCCAGAATTAACTACCAATTGAGTTGTTTGAGCACGAGCGATCGAGAGTCAATCGCTTTAGTTTGTGATTGCGCCTAGAAAACAAGAACAGTCAGACTTGGCGCTGGTTGGCGATCGCCTATCAATGGGAGAGAGACTTGCATGAGTAAAAAGAGACAGCTAAGACTAGGGGCATTTTTGCCTGGTTCGGGACATCATGTGGCGTCCTGGCGACATCCGGAGGCTCAAGCCGATGGGGGATTAAATTTTCAGCACTATAAGCAGATTGCCCAAACCGCAGAACGGGGCAAATTCGACATGCTCTTTCTGGCAGATGGCGTGGCAGTGCGCGATCGCGGGCAAACTCCTGAGGAATTGAGCCGATCGGGGAAGGTGGTGCATTTTGAACCTTTTACCCTCCTGTCAGCGCTGTCTGCGGTCACGGAACGGATTGGCCTCACTGCAACGGTTTCCACCACCTACAACGAACCGTTTCATCTCGCTCGCAAATTCGCCTCTCTCGACTATCTCAGCGGCGGTCGCGCAGGTTGGAATCTGGTGACTTCTGCCACGGAAGCGGAAGCACTCAACTTCAACCGCGACAAGCACATGGAGCATACGCTGCGGTATGAGCGAGCCCGTGAGTTTGTGGAGGTCGTCACCAAGCTTTGGGACAGTTGGGAAGACGATGCTTTTGTGCGTGATCAAGCGTCTGGGGTTTATTTCGAAGCAGATAAGTTACATATCCCTAACCACAAAGGCACTCATTTCTCTGTGCGCGGCCCTTTGAATGTGGCCCGTCCCATTCAGGGATATCCCGTGCTGATTCAAGCGGGATCATCCGAGGATGGCAAGAATCTGGCAGCCCAAACCGCCGAGGTGATCTTTACCGCGCAACAAACTTTAGAGGAAGCTCAGGCATTCTATGCCGACGTTAAAGGGAGATTAGTGCAGTATGGCCGCAATCCCGACCATCTCAAGATTATGCCTGGCGTGTTTCCGGTAATCGGGAGAACCGAGCAGGAAGCCAAAGAGAAATTCCAGCAGATTCAGGATTTAATCCATCCCCAGGTTGGATTGGCTTTGCTAGGTGGAATGATTGGGGGCTTTGATTTATCTCAATATCCCTTAGATGGCCCTTTGCCCGATTTGCCAGAAACTAACGGTGGTAAGAGTCGCCAAAAACTCCTGACTGATTTAGCGCGTCGAGAGAACTTAACCATCCGCCAACTGTACCAGGCGATCGCAGGGGCTCGCGGACATCGCCAGATTCTCGGTACACCAGAGCAGATTGCTGACCAACTAGAAGAATGGTTCGTTGACGATGCCGCCGATGGCTTCAACATTATGCCGCCCTACCTCCCCGGCGGGCTGGATGAGTTTGTCGATCTAGTGATTCCAGAACTTCAACGTCGCGGTTTGTTCCGCATCGAATACGAAGGTCATACCCTGCGGGAGAATCTGGGTTTGCCGCGTCCTGCTAATCAGTTTGTGAAAGCAAATGCACTTGAGCTAGTGGGTGCCTCTGCTTGATGTCATTAGCAAATAATCGCTGAAGGGTGCGACCGCCCTTATCCCTCACCTAGAAATCATCCAACCTATTTGTAATCGGAGTCCATCATGAGTGCAGTTTTGAGCCAAGATACCAAAACGATTCAATCTCAAAGCTTTGAAGTCAAACCGATCGCTGGACGTATCGGAGCCAAGATCATTGGGGTTGATCTCAGTGCCGATCTCAGTGATCAGGTGATTCAGGAGATCCGCCAGGCTTTGGTGCAATACAAAGTGATCTTCTTCCGGGGGCAAACGCTAGATGCAGACGGGCAAGTTGCTTTTGCTCGGCGCTTTGGCGAAGTGACCACGGCCCACCCTACTGTGCCATCTCTCCCCGGACATCCCGAAGTGTTGGATCTTGATTATGGTCGTACTGCGGCTCGTGCCAACAACTGGCATACCGATGTGACTTTCGTCGATCGCCCACCCCTTGGTTCTGTATTACGCGCGATCGAGATTCCTCCCGCAGGTGGCGATACCATCTGGGCCAACAGTGTAACCGCTTATCAAGACTTACCCGATCATCTCCGGAACTTAGCCGATCGCCTCTGGGCAGTCCACAGCAACGCCTACGACTATGCCGAAGCTGCGGTCAACTTATCGGAAGAACTGAAAGCCTACCGGAAAGTCTTTACCTCCACGGTTTACGAAAGCTTGCATCCAGTTGTGCGTGTGCATCCGGAATCCGGTGAGCGGGGGTTATTCATTGGCGGGTTTGTTCGCCAGATTCAGGGACTATCCACCACCGAGTCCGATGATATTCTGCGGCTGCTGCAAGCCTATATCACCCGTCCAGAAAACACCGTCCGTTGGCGCTGGAAAGTGGGAGATGTCGCCTTCTGGGATAACCGTGCTACTCAACACTATGCGATCGCGGATTACGGAAACCAACCCCGTCGGGTGCAACGAGTCACGATCGCCGGAGATCTCCCGGTGGGGATTGATGGTAAGCATAGCCAAGCGGTTAAGGGAGATTCTTCTACCTATACGCCTCCTGTCGCGGTCACTGCCTAAACCAGTTTTAGCTAAACATCTCGTTCCAGATTCACGTATCTTTTTTGTTAGGTATTGATCAGTGTGGAGTCTCAACAAAACATTTTCAGCTTGGCAGCGTTCAAAAATCACGCGGCGATCGGCCTTATTCTGTATCGGCTATTCCCTGGCCCTCTCTACCTCTCTGGCAAGTTGCACTGCCCCGTCGGATAATGCCGCTCAATCACAGGGCACTTCTGCCAATGTCAGTACTGCTAGTAACAGCGGCGGTGGGAAGCAAGAATTTCGAGTGGTGCGCTCTAAACAATTGTCCTCCCTAGCTGTGTTAGAACAACAAGGCACTCTAGACAAAGCACTAGAGCCGCTAGGATTCACGGTGAAGTGGACCGAGTTTGCTGCGGGTCCCCAACAGCTAGAGGCTCTGAATGCGGGCAGTTTGGATATTGCCCACACCGCTGAGTCTCCAGCAATTTTTGCCCAAGCGGCAGGAGCCCCGTTGGTCTACGTCGCCACAACGCACACCAATGGCAAGCCTGTGGCGCTGCTAGTACCCAAAGACTCACCTGTGAAGAGTGTGGCTGACTTGAAGGGCAAGCGGATTGCCTTTCAAAAAGCATCTATCGGTCACTACTTGTTGGTAAAAGCCTTAGAACAAGCAGGCCTGACACTGAATGATGTGGAGTCTGTCTTTCTGCCACCGCCGGAAGCGAACGTAGCATTTTCTCAGGGCAAAGTCGATGCTTGGTTCATTTGGGACCCGTATATCACTAGAGCCGAGCAAAGCGGTGCAGGACGGATTCTGATCGATGGCGAAAACCTACGAGATACACGCAATTTCTACACGACAAGTCGCAAGTTTTATCAAGCTCATCCGGAAGTGATCAAGGTGTTTCTGGAAGAACTCGAAAAGACGGAAGATTGGTCTAGAAACCATCCCAAAGAAATGGCTCAACTGCTAGCGCCTGTGACTCAACTTGATCCCGCCACTTTGGAAATCATGCACGGGAAATATAACTATGGGCTGCAACCCATTACGGAAGCTGTGATCACCAAACAAGAGGAGGTTGCTGGTCTGTGGTACAGCTTGAAGTTGATTCCCAAGCAAGTAAATGTCCGCGATGGGTTTCTCACACCGGAAGAGTATGCTAAATTCACACCTCAAGCGGTGCTGGCTAAGCAATAGGGCGCGATCGCGACTGGATGAGCTACTTTAGTCAATCTAACTTTGAGATTCGGTGCGAATGGGGAGTCAGAGGCGTTGAGCAACTGGCTCCTATTAGTGATGTCGTGATCATTGTCGATGTCCTCTCGTTTTCCACCTGTGTTGAAATTGCCACAAGTCGGGGTGCGATCGTCTTTCCTTATTCCTGGAGAGATGACACTGCTGAGGAGTTTGCGAAATCTATTGGTGCAGAATTAGCAGGTGGACGAGGCATCCACAATCCTTACTCTCTATCTCCCGCATCCTTAAGCCAGATTCCAAAAGGTACTCGTTTGGTGCTGCCTTCGCCGAATGGTTCGACGCTCAGTCTAGCCACTAGAGAAACACCCACACTGGCAGGATGTTTGCGGAATAGTCGGGCCGTGGCGTTAGCGGCAGTGAGCTATGGTCAACGGATTGCTGTTATTCCCGCTGGGGAAAAGTGGCAAGATGGCAGTCTCCGCCCCTGTTGGGAAGATTTAGTGGGAGCAGGCGCAATTATCTCTCATTTACATGGTTGCTGGTCACCTGAAGCAGAACTTGCAGTGAGTGCCTATCGCCATGCTGAACTTAACCTCAAATCCCTTCTAAACCAATGTAGTTCTGGTCAAGAATTAATTGGTAAAGGATTTGCAGCAGATGTTGATCTAGCGGCAGAGTTGAATGTAAGTGAGGCTATACTCAGATCTTGCACCAAGGCTTAAAAGGTGGCAGAAAGGGCGTGAAACTAATAGACCGCAAGAACAATGGACATTCTTGCCCACGCCCAAGAACTAATCTATCACTTGCTCGATGGGATGCCGACTCCCTACCAACGTCAAAGCCTGCAAGCTTTGC
>NZ_JACJPA010000055.1:0-87135 GCF_014695845.1 Trichocoleus sp. FACHB-591 | reverse complement strand
AATCAGAACCAAGCGACGGTCAATTGGTGCTTTTCTACCGGGGATGCTCGTACCAAATTCAAGCGCCTCTATCCCGCTCCCAGCCTGTCATAATCACCGTGGTGAACTACTAGGCTCTGCTCGTTCTACATATAATTGACGCGAAGGCGAAAATTAGTTGATGCGAGGCAGGGGCTATATTTTATAGGATCGAGCTCTGGCTTGTAGTGTTCACAAGAATTGCACTTTATCCTCATTTGAGAAAAGATTTGTGGCATTTGGGTTGGATGCTATTGATTAGTAGCACTACAGCCAATCCGTTGCCAGCCCAAACTGTAGATAAAAATCCAACTTTTGCTTCACAACTAGTTCTTAGCCAAGCTTCTTTCCCACCACCGGATATCTTAAAACCTCCATCCCGCAATATCCCCATCCCAGAAACGCCTCAACCTTCTCCTGTCTTACCACCGCCAGAAGAGTTGCTGCGACCCCCGACTTCTAGTCCTAACGTCACTCAACCACAACCCCCACTAGAGAACGTGCCTGCTACCATTACTGTGGAGCGATTTGAAGTGGTGGGTAGTACTGTTTTCAGTCCCGCAGAATTGACAGCGGTAACTCAAGCGTTTACTCAGCGCCCCATTTCCCTCGCAGAGTTATTTCAGGCGCGTTCAGCTCTAACTCAACTGTATGTAGAACGCGGTTACATCACTTCGGGGGCCTACATTCCACCCCAGCAATTACGTAATGGCGTGGTCACGATTCAAATCGTAGAAGGAACGCTAGAAGAGATTATAATCACCGGAACGCGGCGGTTAAAGCCAACCTATGTGCAGAGTCGATTGGCGATCGCTACCCAACAGCCACTGAACCGCGATCGCTTACTCGAAGCGCTACAACTATTGCAACTCAATCCCCTGATCGAGAGCCTCTCAGCCGAATTATCTGCGGGAACCAGACCTGGCGAAAATTTGTTAGAGGTTCGAGTCACCGAGGCAGAGACTTTTAATACACAGATAACACTGGATAATGGGCGATCGCCCAGCGTGGGGACGTTTCGGCGGCGATTACAACTCAGTGAAGCCAACTTACTAGGGCTGGGAGATAGTCTTAGTGCCGCTTACACCAATACAGCTGGTAGCAACTCCCTCGACGCCAGCTACACCTTACCCCTGAATGCTCATAATGGCACCCTAAATTTGGCTTACGGCACCTCGTCCAGCCAGGTGGTAGAAGAGCCGTTTGACCAGCTCGATATTGATGCCAACTCTCGCTATTACGAACTAACCCTGCGCCAACCGCTCGTCGAAACCCCTCGCGAAGAATTTGCCATTGGCTTCACCGCCAGTCGGCGTGAGAGTCAAGCTTCGTTATTGGGTGGAGATATTCCGTTTCCTGCCTTAGGAGCGGATGAGCAAGGTAAAACCCGCATCTCCGCCTTACGGTTTTTTCAGGAGTGGACGCGACGCAGTAACCGACAAGTGTTTGCGGCTCGCTCTCAATTTAGTTTGGGTCTGGATGCTCTAGATGCCACCCTTAGCGACACCGGACCAGATAGCCATTTTTTCTCATGGCGAGGGCAGGGGCAGTGGGTCAGGCTGCTGGCTCCAGACACATTGTTGTTGCTGCGAACCGATGTGCAACTGGCTGAGCGATCGCTGGTACCACTAGAGCAGATCGGTTTAGGTGGGCTAGAAACGGTACGTAGCTATCGACAAGATTTGTTGCTCGCTGACAATGGGTTGTTTGCCTCAGCTGAGGTGCGGCTGCCGATTGCTCGGATTCGTCGGTGGGATAGCGTCTTACAACTGACTCCCTTTGTTGACTTTGGCACCGCTTGGAATCGGGGCGATCGCGAAGAACCTGCTACGAATACGCTGGCATCAGTTGGCTTGGGACTACGCTGGCAAATGGGCGATCGCCTCACCGCTCGATTAGATTGGGGGATTCCTTTGGTTTCGGTTGATGCGAGCAAGGAAACTTGGCAAGAAAATGGACTTTACTTCTCCATCCTGTACAACCCATTTTGAGCCAGAGTTTCTGGTTGCGCTTGACGGAACAACGGAATTGCCTGCTGATTGGCTCATGGACCTACTCTCGATTCACCACCACAATGATTTCCGTGCCCTGATCAGGCTGACTATGGATGATTAATTCAGCGCCAATCTGATCAACCCGCTCACTCATCCCCAGTAAACCAAATCCCTTCGTTAGATATACTTGATCCACTTCAAAGCCCTGTCCATCATCTTTAACTCGTAATAGACATTGCGTCTCCTCGTACACTAACTCAACCCAAATTTCAGTGGCTTGGGCATATTTAATCGCGTTGGTTAAGGCTTCTTGGCCAATGCGTAAGAGATTATTTTCCACATCAGGTGGTAAAGCATAGACTCCACCCATGATTTGACAGGTGATTTGAGTCTTCGTAGAAGATTTCATTTGATTGACTAGATGTTTGAGGGCGCTAAATAAATCTCCCTCTTCTAAGAGTTTGGGTCGCAGCGCCGCGACTGATCGGCGGGCTTCAGCCAGCCCAGTGCGAGCTAATTCATCCACAGTTTCCAGATGTGCTTGTGCAGCCTCTGTTTTTCTGGTCATGATTTCGGTTGCCGCTCCAACATGCAGCAGAATGCCTGTAAACGCCTGCGCTAGCGTATCGTGAATTTCTCTCGCCATCCGGTTGCGTTCTTCCAAAATGGAGGCTGCTTCAGCTCGTTTGCGATCGCTAATGTCTTGCCCAATACCAACATTCATACCATTGGGAAGCCGAATATTTGCCCACGCGGTGTTGACCACACGCTCGTCTTTGGTTCTGATTTTAAGGTCTGACCAAGTGCCAGTTGCGGCTAACATATGGTCTAGAATCTGCTGCTGTTCCGAATTGAAACAACATTCAGCAATTAGGTCAATATGGTGCAGATCTGCGGTTGACCATCCCAAGGTTTGCTCAAACTGATGATTGACAAATTCGATTTCTCCCTCTGCATCATAGAGCGTAATCATGACAGGGATATGCTCTACGATCGCTTGCAAGAGTTGTTTTTGTTGGCTCAGGGTCTCTTCTGCCTGCTTTCGTTCCGCAATTTCTTGCTCTAGTTTGAGAGTCCGCTCTTCCACCCTTTGCTCTAGGGTGCGGGCATACTCCTTCAGATTGTCCCACAGTAGGTAGCTGCTGCTGGTTATGGCAGAAGTCGTGAGGGCCAGCAGGGAGGGAATGATAATAATCCACCAACCCGCGAGAAACAGGCCGTATGCACTGCCTAAAAGCACAATTGCCAATAAAACGACTCTAAATGCTGCTTGGCGAGGCGATCGAGATATCCACCCGATGATGGCTCCGATCGCAGACCAAAAAATGATCCATAGCCATTCAATCGGTTCTGACCAGACGCTCAACAGAGGGCGACCCTCTAAAGCCGCACTGAGCAATTGACTCGTTAATAAAGCATGAACTGCGACACCAGGGGGGGCTGCAATCAAGTCAGTGGTGTAAGAGGTGAAAAATTTGTCTTCAATGCTCTCAGCCGTTAATCCAATCAAAACAATGCGATCGCGCATTAAGTTTTTGGGTATGCGACCTCGCAACACATCTGTCATTGAGATGGTATGGAAATCGTTTAGGAATTTGGGGAAGTTTGACAGAATTTGATATCCACCCGCATCAACGCCCACATAACCCCCATCGTTGGACCGCAAAGAAGTGAATGCGGCTCGGCCTAATCGGAACTGACCTTGACTGGAGTCGATCGTTTCTAGCTCGATACCTTCATCTCTGAGATACACAAAGGCTAGTTGTGCTCCTAGGGTGGCAATTGCTCGCCCGTCCTTGTTGCTTAAGTACAATAAACTGCGGCGAATTGTGCCATCGATATCTAAGAGAAGATCAATGGCGCTGACCTGATCCCGCCGCTTTAAGGCTGGAGGTGCTTGAATCACCTCACCCTGAGCCGTTTGAATCACTTTCTCAATCCCAATGAGATTAGGGGTAGAGATGAAAACGTTGATCAGGTCTTGATGACCGGGTTCGACAGGTAGATCTCGAAAGATATCCAGACCAATGACTCTCGGCTGCTGTTGTTTGATGGATGAAATTAACTGAGCCAGCACCGCATCAGACATGGGCCACCGTCCAAGTTGCTTGATGTCTGACTCATCCACGGTAACAAGGACAATCCGGGGATCAGCCGGTTCAAAGTGACGCAGGCGGAACATCTGGTCAAGTGCCACCAGCTCCATCAACTGTAGTGCTCCGGCAAATCGCAGAATCAGCAATCCTCCAGCAATGCTGGGAGCAGTTACCAGAACTCCACGCCATCGCCAAATAAACTGCTTCAGGATTGTCCACATAGGATAAACGCGATCGCTCAACAAAGTTATCTGGGTCTGGCTGGGCTGATATTCATCATCGTCTCCATTCCGCCCGCTTGCAAAAATTCACGCCAAGCTCTGCTGATGTCTGAATCATTGGTTTGGCTGCGCTTTAACTCGAACAGGAGAGCGAGGGGATCATACCAAATGCGATCCTCCTGGTACAGGACAAGGCGCTGTCTGGGGGGTGTTTGCTCAATTTGACGTAAGCGAGCCAGACTAAGCTTCGTTCGTTGTACGATGCCTGTAACAAATTGATCAGCAACGCGATCCGTTGGGTTGCAAATGACTGCAAACGACCATACATATGTCCTGCCAATCTCTAAAGGCGCTACCTGATCGGGCAAGGTGATGCTGATGATATCGGGAGTATTGCTCAAGGCGATCGTCGTTCGGTAAATCCCTTGAGCCGCTCGATTTCGAAGGCTAAATTCGGCAGTTTTAGCACTGGTTTTGGGTACATATACCAGGAATGTGGGATGTGCTGCTACGGTTAAGCCTGGTTTGCTTGTTGGGCTAAAGGCTGTTAAGGACGGACGGGTGGTTTCCGCCACTGCATCTTGAGGGCAAGCAGTGGGATTACGTCGCCCCCCTGCGGCTGAGCTACCCGGATTCGTAGGCGGCGGCGGAGGGCTTGGCTTGCGTGCTTGCTGATATACTGAACGTTTTCCATTTTCAGACAGCGTTGTTGCGGTGCTAGGAGTAATGGTGACAGTCAGGTTGAGCGCGATCGCCAGTTCCGAGGCTAGGGCAAGGCTGATGGATGTATAGCAGAACAAAGATTTGATACAAGACATAATGTTTTTAAAGAAGTGAGGTCTTTAAAGCGAAAGTTTTTTAGAGCCAATTTCCTAGCAGAACAAACGGCGACCAGTAGTAAGGAGAGTTGTAATCCTCTTGGTGCAACAAACTAACTTGAGCCCGACGCAGAGCTTCAGCCTTCGTCATTCCAGGTTTACCTAACTCCCGATAAAACTCAATCATGAGCAGTGCAGTAGAGCGATCGCCAACTGACCAGAGTGAAGCCAGGGTACTGCGTGCCCCCGATCGCATTGCGACTCCTGCCATCCCCAGCGCCGCTCGACTATCGCCCGTTGCAGTCTGGCAAGCGCTCAAAACCAGCAGTTCGATGGGGTTGGAGTTTCCCTCTCTCACCCGGAGCAGTTGATCCAATTGTTTAACATTGATGCGTCCATCCCACGCCAAAATAAAGGTATCTTCAGCCTTCGAGCTAAACTGACCATGTGTTGCTAAATGAACGATGGACGAAGGAGTAGAGTCAATTTGGGTTTGCAGCGATCGATTGGTAAACGCCTGATTCAGCAGCACCTGAGCTGAAATTTCTGTGTTGATTTGATTAATTTCGACTGTAACATTCGGCAACGCTGGAAAGCTTTCGCGAGCTTGACTCAATCCTGCCAGTAGCCCATGCAGTCGTGGGCGATCGAGCGGTTGGGGTTGCAGTAGATGTAAACCAGGAGTAAGCGCAACTGCATAGTTTTCAATCAGATAATGCTGACCGTCGTGGAGGACTGCCATTGGCAAACTCCGCAGCCAGCCATCAGGCACAAACACAAGGGTTTTAATCCCACTTGCCGCCAGCTCAGTCTTCACGGGACGCAGGAGTAGATCGTAAACCTGTTGAGCCGCGGGCAACCAATCTTCTACAAAGGCGGTGGGTCTAAGAGATTGACGCATTTGGGCAAGGATGTGCTCTACTTCGGTTTGAGCTAGTAGAGTTTTGTGATAGCGCAAGGGTTGATTAGGTAACGCCAGGATCACTGCCAGCTGGTTGGGCAAAATGATTGGATAAATGACGGCAGCCTGCGGATCGATTTGATCGATTTTGACGGGACGAGCATTGACACAGGCTTCTCGAAAGAAATTATCCAGTTCTGCTAATTGCAGGGCTTCGATCACCTCACGCGCTTGTTTCAAGTTTTCCTGGCTGGGTGCATTGCTGTCTGATTGCAACAGCAGTTCCACAAATTGTCGGTAGACGGGTTCAACGCTTTCTCGAAACGAGAACTGCACCTCTTGGTTGATTGCAGCTATATCACTGCGGAGGGATTGCAAGGTTTTAACCGCTTCTGCATAGGCAGCCGTTGCGTTTTGCAGACCTCCAGTGGCAGTGCAGGGTTGTGTATCTTGACAGAAAATTCGTCCGAGCTGCCACTGCCACTGATAGACCACACTGGGCGCATCAATAGACTGAGCCAAACTCAGCGCTTGTTGCGTTAGGGTTCTAGCACTGTCCCATTGATGGGTCGTTTCATACAAACTGCCTAAAGTGCCAAGGGCATAAGATTCAGCCCGACGATCGCCCATGCTACGAGCTTGTTGAACCGCAGCAGCGAGTTCTTGGGCTGAGGTGCTGAGATGATCAGAAGATATCTCCCCTGCTCTTTCTACCTCTCTGCCTCTCATTCTGACTAGGTTTTGAGCCAGATTAATGCGGGCATAAATAGCTAGACGACCAGGGGGCAAATCAGCGATCTGGGATTGTATTTCTGACCACAAGTGTTGCGCGTCTGTCAGTCGCTCCGCTTCAACCAGCAAACTGAACTGAGCCAGTTGAACTTGCGTTTTTGTGGTGAGCGAGGGAGCTGCGATTGCTGCCTGTTGGTAGAATGCGAGTGCAGTATCGGTTTCTCCTTGAGCGCGAGTTGTGTTAGCTAAGCTGAGCTGAATGCCATTGATGTCAGATGCAGATTTAGCGGTATCGTCTCGAAGCTTAAGAGCGATCGCCAAGCTCTTTTCCAAGACCACCCGAGATTGAGCCAGATCGCCGCCTAACCGCAGCATCTTGCCTAGATTCCGTAATCCCGCTACCTTAAGTCTGGAATCGGGCTGGTTTTGCAGGGATTGTTCTACTTGGGTGAGCAGCGTTGTGGCTCGTCTGTAAAGCCCTTCTGACTGCAACGCCCTCGCTTGGTTGATCTGAGTGCCCAAGATACCGCTGGTATCGTTGGTGTGGCGGTAGGCCGTCTCAGCCTGTCGCCACGTTTCCAATGCTGCGGCTGCTTGACCTTGAGTCAGCTGTAGCTCTCCTTGAACGGTGAGCACTTGGGCGCGAACGGGTGAGATGTCGGGATTAGCTGCCGGATGTTGGGCGTTTAACAGCGAGGTCGCTCGATCGATGGCATCATTCGCTTGCATCCAAGACCCCAAGTCTGCCCAGGCAGTGGCAAGAAAACTGAGAACCAACGCTTGATTGAGGCGATCGCCTTTCGCCTCGTAGCGGGTTGCAGCCTTTTGCCAGAGGGCGATTGCTTCTGACAGCTGCCCTGCCTGGTAGTGCGCTTCGGCTTGCTGCACTTGGGCGGAAGGAGAAATTGTAAAAGATGGTAGGGAATTGGATGTGATCCTAATTTGCTCTGTATTCTCTACCTTCCAGTTACCACTCTCTTGGAATCCAACTACAATCTCTGCATGAAGGCTAACAGCGATGAACAGCCCCAACACAACAAAATGCAGGAATTGTCGCCATCCTTTTTCTGAAAAGAGCCCTTGTACGATGGATTCTCCTCGATGGATTCGCCTGCCCCAGCGCTCCTGATGCATCTACTCGTTTGGCTCCTTTCATTACTGATATCAATAGATATCTATTGCTAGCTGGGTTATTACATCATTATCAAAGATTTTGCAAAATCAGACTAAACAAAATAGATAAGTTAACCTTACTCAAACCGTTCTTTAGCTTCTCTGGCAGAGGGTTAGATGGTCCACCGAATCCTGCCTAACTTGGTTAGGTGTGTTAGGAATCAGAATTATCTCTCCAGTAGGAGCCACTTGCCAGGCGATCGCTTCGGTAATTGAGGGATGGGTGGGAGAGGAAATCTCTGAATGTTGACTGTTGGATGTTGAATCAAGGAATTCCCTGTGTCTCTTTGTGTCCGTATCCTCTGCCTTTAGCTGCTGACTGCTGCCCTCTTCACCACTATCCGTCTGCTGCTGTGCCACAACTAACCTACGGCGGTCTTGCCAGTTGGCATCATCATCTAACTGTTGTTCAGGATTGGGCGGCAAGCCCCCGCGACCACTAATAATGAACGAGTCGCCCTGATTGGCAGGACATCCTTGAGCAATCAGGCGCGCTGAATCGACGATCGTTGTGGGTAGCCCGATTAAGCCAGAAGTGGGGTCAAGTTGATTGATGTTGAGTTGGACGCTGCCACTTAAGGCAGACTTGGCTCCGGTCGCGGTGATGTCGCTTAGAGGTGTGTCTTGAGGTCGAGGCTGGATGCCAAAGATGCCAGAGGCATTAATCGAGATGTTACCGCCACGAGCGTTCACAGAATTAGCACGAATGTCGTTATTTTCAGTGGGTACAGAAACAATCGAGCTTGCATTAATTTCGATGTTACCGCCATTACCATTACCACCCGCCGAAGCAGTGATTTGACTACTGTTTCGCAGCAGCAGAACACCTTGCACATTGAGATCAAGGTTCCCACCTTCACCAGAGGCAGTAGCGGCTGTAATTGAACTGTCACGGTCTAGAGAAATCGAGTTGGCATTCACCCGCAATATGCCAGCACTCCCAGTTCCATCATTGCTGACAGTGATACTTGCACCATCATTGATGCTCAAAAAAGGCGTATTAATGGTCACGTTGCCTGAATTTCCATTCGGTGTGTCAGGCAACCCATAAGCTTGTCGTAAGGCTGTAGGCGCAATAGGGGCAGCCGAACCTATATAACTGGGAAGAGCACCGGGTACTGTACCACTGACCTCAACAGACTCCGTGGCATTGATGGTGACACTGCCACCGTTACCAGTTGCTAAGACGGAAGAAGTAACACTGCCTCCCTTTTGAACCACTAGCCTCGCCGTGTTAATAGTAACTACCCCAGCATCTCCAGCATTGAGCGAGGTGGAGGTCACAGTGCTGGGAGAGGAAAAGAGGGACTTCCCCATCAGTTCTACTGCTTCAGTTGCATTTACCACCACAGTACCACCCCTGCCAGTTCCATAATTGGGAGATGATACGCTTCCTCCATCTAAAGCAACTAACCGCCCTGTTGATACCGTTACCGTTCCTCCAACTCCAGAGCCAAAAGCTTTAGTAGCGATGCTGCTAAGAAAAATAGGATTAATGAATGAAAACCCAATAAGTTGTACTGAATCAGAAGCTTGCACAGTTATGTTGCCCGTCTTGGCAGAACTGAAGGAATTAGTGGCTATTCCTGCCCCATCCCGAACAGCTAACTGCCTAGTCGAAACTGTAATGTCTGCCCCACTTCCAAGCCCAGTAGTTTGGCTAGTCAAGCCAGCTGAGAACCTACCATCTGGGCTTATTCCGCTCAGTTCTAGCGACTGGGCAGCATTTACTTTGATACTTCCTCCCGCTTGAGCCCTTTGGTTTTGAATCAACAGCAGTGACCCATCTGCTAGCGAGACTTGATTTCCTTGTACCTGAATTGAACTGCTCCCACTCGCATAGGCTAACGCCTGTTGCGATAAACGAATATCACCAAAGTTTTGTACTTCTGGGTAGCTGAGGACAAAGCCATCACCAAGGCCCACTTGCCCATCGCGGGCACTGCCTAACTCGATTCGGCCTTGCTCTGCCGTCAGCGTGCCGCCAGCAATGTTTATATCCCCTCCAATTAAGGCCAGGGTCTGACCTCCTAGCACCCGCAACCCTGCTGTACTATCACCTTTGACAATAGAGGAAAGAATAGGAACTTGAGCAGATAAATCGTATCCATTCCCCTGCACCTCAATTTGCCCCGGATTAGCTCCCATCTGCAACCCAACTGGAACACTAACAGTTAACAGCGGTGTCATTTGAGGGTTCGTGGCGCTGTACTGAAAATTATCGACAAAGTCGATGCTGCTGGCTGTGCTGGCAACAAACGAGCCACCAATATTGAGCGAAGCATTGGGACCAAACAGGATGCCATGAGGATTGAACAAAAACAGATTTGCAGTGCCATTTGCCCGAATTACGCCATCAATATTGGAGGCCGACCCACCTGTAACGCGACTGAAAATATTTTGCACCTCAGCCGCATTGTTGAAGTGGGCAGAGCCTCCAGTTGGCATCGAAAACTGGCTGAAGCTGTGGAACAGATTGCCACCCCGTCTTGCCCCACCATCAATCTGAGTACTTCTTGTATTGCCAGAAACTTGCGATCGCTCTCCCACAGGGAGTGTAGTGTCAGGAATGACTTGAGCAGTGATCGGTTGAGTATAAAGCAATGCGCTCACGATACTGGTTGTCAAAATCCACACTTTTAAGGGCGATCGGTTCATTTTGCTGTCCTCGTTCCATAGTTGCGAGCGGCAGAAGGTTACTCTTGGCGCGATCGCTAAAGTCAAGATAAAGGAATCGAGCCACCGCGTCATCACACCGTTACGCCATTGCTTCTATAACATCGTCCGTAGACAGCACTGCATTGGCGATATACCCAAAGTTGATTAATGCTGCCTTATAGCCGTCGCCTAGCTCCGGATGTCGAGGGGCAGCCGTTGCGTCCTTGATGACGGTAACCTCAAATCCCTGTTCGATCAGGTCGCGTAGGTGAGCTTCAACACAAATATTTGCCAGCATTCCGAGCAGAATAATTTTGCTGATGTTGCGCTTACGCAGTTGCAAAACGAGGTCGTTGCTCTGCGGTCCATAGGCTTTATGAGGGCTGACCACAATCGTCTTGCTATCTTCAATGAAGGGCTTGTAGCGATCGAGCCAGTCAGCACCAGAACCCAAGAAACCATCAAGGCTCAATGCACCTTTGCGCTCGAACTCTCTGGATTTGAGCATCATTTGCTCCACGGTTCCGGCAAATTTCCAGGCGTAGTCGGTGGGGTAATAATAGTGGGGGGAGATGAAGACCTCAAATTTATTGTGCTTAGCGGCTTTGAAGATGCGTTCGATGTTCTCGATGGTCTTGTTCTCCTTAACACTGTCACCCACCAAATCCCAGGAGACACCTGTTTCGCTCAAGACATCATTTTGCGGATCGATGACGACTACTGCGGTGTCATTCTGGTTGATGTTCACGTTTTTTCCTTTGCTTGTTGATGTTCACGGTTCTCCTCGTTAAATACCACCCGCGATGTGGAGCGTTTCCCCAGTGATCCAGGCTGAATCGGAGGATGTGAAGAAGACAGCAGCAGGTGCGATGTCCTGCGGTTGTCCGATTCGACCCAGTGGGGTTAGCGCTTCAACCTGTTTTTGGTAATCGCTCCCGATCACTCCCGCTGCTTGTATGCCCTCCATTTCCACGATTCCAGGATTGATCGAGTTGACACTCCTTGAAGATTCTCACCGTTATTAGGTGAGTTGGCCGCTTGCGATCGCGCTTCAAATCTGTGCCATGCCGCCATCGACAAACAGCTCAATACCGTTGACAAAGCTGCTGTCATCTGAAGCGAGAAAGACAACGGCTTTGGCAATCTCATCAGGCGTGCCGACTCGTCCCAGAGGGATAGTGGCGGCTTGGCCTTCTATGAATGCCTGCACCTGCTCATCACTTAGTCCCATCAGGTTGTAGCCAGGAGTGGGCACGACACCAGGACTGATAGCATTGACGCGAATCTTGCGCTCTTTGAGGTCGAGTATCCAATTACGGGCAAATGATCGCACAGCAGCTTTGGTAGCACTGTAAACGCTGAAGGCTGGGGTACCTGTTATAGAAGTAATCGAGGCGTTCAGAATGATGGAAGCCCCCTCTGGCAACAGGGGCAGTGCCTTCTGCACAGTGAACAATAGACCTTTGACGTTCGTGTTGAACGTTTTGTCAAAGTGTTCTTCAGTGATGGCTCCAAGTGGGGCGACTTCTCCACCGCCCGCATTGGCGAAGATTACATCGAGGTGTCCTTGCTCTTGCTGGATTGTGGCGAATAGGCGATCGAGGTCTTCCATCTTAGAGGCATCACTCTGAACACCTGTAACGTTTTTACCGATCGCTTCTGCGGCAGCATCCAGTTCAGTCTGGCGGCGACCTGTGATGAAGACATAGGCACCTTCAGCGACAAAGCCTTTGGCAGTAGCAAGACCGATACCGCTGGTGCCGCCAGTAACAAGAGCAACTTTTCCTTCTAATTTTTGCATGATGATGCCTTAATTGTTGAGTTTGAAAGAGTTGTCTGTAACAAGTGGAAGATGAGAAATGAGAACGTAATCTCTACAATCTCGTCCGTTCTTTAACATGAGTGGTCATAAAGCGACGGATATGGCCTGCGATCGCCTCTCCTTCCTCTTCCAGGGCAAAATGTCCCGTATCAAGTAAATGAAACTCCAGCGTTTGCAGATCGTTCTTGTAGGGATAAGCGCCTTCAGCCGGGAAAATGTAGTCGTTCTGACCCCAAACAATCAGTGTAGGGGGTTGATATTTGCGGAAATACTCCTGCCATTGCGGATAGAGCGGCGGGTTGCTGCCATAGCTATAAAACAACGCCAGTTGAATATCAACATTTCCGGGGCGATCGAGGAAATGTTGATCTATATTCCAGTTGTCAGGGCTGATCGCTTCAAGACTGCGGACACCGTTGGTATATTGCCACTTTGTCGTTTCCAGCGTGAAAAAGGGTCTGAGCTGATCCGCATTTTCAGGAGAACGCTCTTGCCAGTATGCCTTGATTGGATCCCAAAATTCGCGCAGACCTTCCTCGTAGGCATTGCCGTTTTGGACAATCAGGGCTTCTACTTGCTCTGGATATTTAGCTGCAATGCGGTAGCCAATCGGAGCACCATAATCCATCACGTAGAGGCTATATTGCTTGAGATCGATCGCGGCAATAAATTTCTCTACAATCTCAGCCAGGCGATCAAAGGTGTAGTCAAACTCATTTACGGTTGGCATGGAGCTGTTGCCGTAACCCGGATAATCTGGGGCAACCAAATGGAAGCGATCGCTAAGCGCAGGCATGAGATTGCGAAACATATGAGAGGAGGTCGGGAAGCCGTGCAACAGTAGAATTGTTGGGTTGTCACGGGAGCCAGCTTCTCGATAAAAGATATCTAGACCATCGATCGCAACCGTGTGAAACGTAGTCATGAAATTACCCCTTGTAAAGTTGTTGAGGGATCGCAAGCAGTGGGTTTTAAGAGAATGAAGAACCCTACTAGAGGATTTAGATTTTCGTACAGGGTTGCTGTAGCAAGATTCGGTTGTTTTTATACACTTCTAAAGTTCCGGACTGTGGGTTATCCAACGTGCCATCCCACACCCAATATTCATAACTTTTGTTCCGAAACCTATACACTCGAACACCTTCCGTTGCTTGGCTAGTTCCTCTGCCCAAACTCAAATTGCCGTAGGGACTAGTCGCGCGATAGAGCAGTTCACCGGAAGTAGAGTTCTGCCAAATATTGATGTTGTGATCACCTTGGCATCTCGTGCTCAGGATGATGCCAGCTGTAGAATCGGCAAAGGCAGGTAAAAAGAAATTAACTAAGACGCTGGTTGGCAGAGCCAGAAATAAGGCGGCTCTTTTCAGAAGAGTTTTCATTATTTGCAGAAGAGCGTAATGAATTGCAATAGAAACGTAGCTATTTTGTCAGGGTTCGGGGTTGCCATGTCGAGAAGTCAGCAAGATGTCCCCAGTAGGCACTCAATCCAATAAAAGCAAAGATAAGAGCTGCCACAATTAACACAATTGCTCCAATCGTTCGCAAGAATCGGTTTTCTTTGAAATAGAGCGTCGGAGCAGAAAAAATTCCTCCTAGGCCCACTAAAATGAACCCAATGCCTGTTAGTAGAGGAAGTTGTGTGATTCCCAGGTTGATGATCCGCAAGCCAATGAGCAGCGATACAAGCCCGGCAAAGAAGCCATAAGCAGCGAGGGTCAGTAGGTCCCAACCCATTGCCAGAGCGAGTGAAGTGCCGACGAAGAGAACGCCAAACAGAACCGTTGTTTCACCAAAGGCAATATTAAAACTACCAATAATGGGCCAGGTAAATGTCATGTGTAAGCCAGTGGCTAGCGCGATCCCACCGACAACCCCAAAGCCTGGAATCCAGCGTCTCTGATTTGGCTCACCCAGACCAAAATAGACATAGGCAGCTAATAGAGCGAGTCCAGCCGCCAGGTTAATGAGCATGAGTGTGAGGTAATCGATAAACATAAGATCTCCCACATGTTCGGTTTTAGCGAAGTTTAGGTAAAAATTGAGTTAATCTACCCATCCTGACGACGACTTTGTTCCTGGAAATAGTCGCGCCAACTTTTGGGTAAAGCTTCGAGTTGAGTTGCGCGGTGAAGTAGCTCTGGATTGTTTTCCTCACGCACATAAAGCTGAGTGATGTCGGCAACCGTGATCCTGTTGTTATCTCGGCTCACCAACTCTAGAGTGTCTCCCGTTCCGACTTCTCCTTCTTGCAAAACGGAAAAGTAAAATCCAGTGCGACGACTGGCGAGAAATCGCTTTACCATATCGGGTCGCCCAAACCGAATCCCCAGTTTGTAGCAGGGGAGGCGAGGTTGTGTCACCATCAGTTTGACTGTGCCAACCTGAAAGCGATCGCCAATGTTTACTTCGTCTTCTCTCAGTCCAGTGATTGTGAGATTTTCACCAAAAATGCCTAGCGTTAGGTCTGTGTCAGGCAACTCAGCGTGCCAGTAATCATAATGCTCGAACGGATAGACATAAATTGCTTTGTCTAATCCGCCATGAACCGAGAGGTCAGCCTGTCCATCTCCGTCTAAATTCAGCGATCGCACCATCACCCTTGTACTGGCTGGGACTGGCTCTTTGAAGATTCCAGTTCTCACTGTTTTCCCTTTCCAGGTCACTTCTCGTGGCAGTCCCACATTGACAGAGATGAGTTTCATTTTCAGCTCCACAGCTTTGGGTCGTGAGGCAATGGCAGCCTTCTCCAGCCGTCCATATTCTTCACTTCAATCTCTGCAACCGTTTGCATGACCCTAATTTAAGGGTCTAACTCAAATCTGTCGTCCATTCAGGGTCCATACTTGAATCCACAGAACGATCAATCATGAAGCAACCTGAAGTATTGGGTTGGCATTGAACTTAAGTTCAACTTGAAATCAAACTTAAGTCGATATGACAGGCTTTACAGACTGGCAATTCCTCGCTTTAAGGCAATGATGGTAGCCTGGGTGCGGTCTTTAGCGCCTAACTTGCTTAAGATGCGGTTGATGTTGGACTTGACAGTGCTTTCAGTAATGCTCAAAGCAGCACCGATTTCCAGATTGCTCATCCCCTGAGCGACCAACTGAAGCACCTCTAATTCGCGATCGGTCAGCTCTGGATGGGTCATGCGCTGTGCTAACTTAGCCCCAACATGAGGAGGAATATATTGTAGCCCCTCATGAACTGTACGAATCGCAGTTCTGAGTTCATTAGGTTTACAGTCTTTAAGCAAATAGCCCTTTGAACCTGCCCTTAACCCCCGATAGATGTCCTCATCTCCGTCATAGGTAGTCAATACAATGATGCGAGCGGTATTGAACTCAGTGCAAATTGCCGTAATTGCTTCCACCCCTCCCATTTGTGGCATCCGCAAGTCCATTAAGGTCACGTCGGGTTGCACTTGACGGAACAACTGAACTGCCTCAACCCCATTCTTGGCCTGACCAATCACAGCCATATCCGATTCTTCATTGATGATAGCTGCCAATCCCTGTTGGACAATGGCATGATCATCCACAAGCAGAACCTGGATAGTCGCTGGTTGACTCATGAGATGCTTACTCCCGGTTTACGATGACAATGATTTCTGTACCTTGATTCGGCTGGCTGCTGATGGTTAATTCACCGCCAATCTGCTCAACCCGTTCACTCATCCCCAGTAAACCAAATCCCTGAGTTGGGTATACTTCCACTTCAAACCCTTGTCCATCATCTTTCACTCGTAATAGACATTGCGTCTTCTCGTACACCAACTCAATACAAATTTCAGTGGCGTTGGCATATTTAATGGCGTTGGTTAAGGCTTCTTGCCCGATACGTAACAGGTTATTTTCCACATCGGGTAGTAAAGCATAAACTTTACCAATGATTTGACAGGTGAGATGAGTCTTTGTGGAAGACTTCATTTGATGAGTTAGATGATTGAGCGCATGATACAAGTTTCCCTCCTCCAACAATTTAGGTCGGAGGGTCGTCACGGATCGGCGAGCTTCAGCTAGCCCGGTGCGGGCTAATTCATCCACAGTTTCCAGGTGTGCCTGAGCAGTCTCTGGTTTCTTGGTCATTAACTCTGTCGCTGCTCCAGTATGCAGCAGAATGCCTGTAAAGGCTTGCGCCAATGTATCGTGAATTTCTCGCGCCATGCGGTTGCGCTCTTCTAGAATGGAGGCTTCTTCGGCACGTTTTTGGTCGCTGATGTCTGTGATGAGGCTGTAGAATCCTCTCACTTGAGCATTGACATCAAAATCGGGGATCAAGGTAGCACTGATGGACTTTTTACCCACTGGGAAGGGAACTTCTGCTTCCAGGCTTACAGTTTGCCCTGTAAATACTTGATGAATAAACGGTTCAACTCTCTGATAAACCGCTTCATCCAGCAATTCATGGATGTATTTACCTAAGATTTCGTCTCGACTGCGACTAAACCAGACCTCATAAGTACGGTTGATAAATTGATAGCGACGATTGGCATCTACATAGGCAACCAGAGCGGGGAGAGCGTCGGTGATCAGTCGTAATTCTTGTTCTCGATGACGCAGTTCGGCTTCGCTTCTCTGTAGGGCTACCGTCCGTTCCGCCACTTGTTGCTCTAAGGTACGGTTGTAATCGGTTAGGAGTTGTTCGGTTTGTCTACGTTCCGTAATGTCTTGAAAGGCTGCGATCGCATATGTCACATTACCCTGTTCGTCAAAGACTGGGGTTCCCCAGACTTCAACTGGAATGATTTTGTCGTTTTGATGAATCTCCATATCATCAATCCTAGTGCGTTCACCATTCAGCGCTCGGACGATTGGCATTTTCTCAGTTGGATATATCTGATCGGTGCCTGATAGATAAACTTGATAGATCTCTGAAAAATAGTCTGGTGAGGCGACAGGGTCAATACCTTTTCCCAATAATTGAATTCCCCGTTGATTGACATAGTAAGGGCGGCCTGTTGCATCTAATACCCCAATTCCCACTTGAACGGCTTCTAAAAATTGTGTCATGTGGCTTTCACTTGTGCGAAGCTTGGAGTAAAGTTTGGCATTTTCAATGGCGATCGCGGCCTGGGTCGATAGTAGATTCAAAACCTGCGATCGCTCTGGTGAAAAGGCTCCGGTTGCCAATTGATTTTCGAGATACAGCACACCCACGAGTTTACTTTGATTCAGCAGCGGCAAACAGAGTAGTGATTGAGTTTGATGGTTCTGAATATAGGGATCATGAATAAAATTGCCTTCACGAGTAGCGTCATTTAAGATGACAGATTCGTGAGTCCGAATCACATATTGAATAATAGATTCAGGTAAGCGATTTGCAGTTGAGAGCGATTGTGGTACTCGGGTAGCACAGACCTTCTCCCCTTCGCTCAGTTCACAAGCCGCAGCGATCGCCCACTCACCTGCATTTTCCAAAATCAAGCATCCGGTTTGAGCCCCAGCAGTCTCGATTAAAATTTGCATTAAGGAGCGGAGCAACTGATCCAATTCAATTTCACTGGATATGGCCTGAGAGGCTTTCAGCACAGCCGCTAAATCTAAAGTAAGGTCTGCGCGATTAGAGGTGTTTACAGAAGTTTTATGAGTTGGCGAAGCTGCATCCGACGATTGAGGAAAGAACTGTGGGTAGCGAGTTTCTAAATCTTTCACCTTCGCTGTGGCTCCCCAACGTTCATAACAGTAGTGAGCTTCTTTCATGTAGGTTTGAGCAAACTTTTCGCGACCACGTGCCAAATAATGTTTTGCAGCCAATTCGTATGCTAATGCCTCTTCCTGAATATATTCATTCTCCCTAGCTCCTTGAATCGCTTGTTCATAAAACTCTTCCGCCTCAAACCACTGCCCCAAAACTTGTGCCGTCTCTGCTTGAACTAAATCATATTTATGCAAATAATTCATTGGCGCATGATGTGTCCATAGCTTCATTTTCTCCTGGCTTAGGGTAACTTCTTGGAGAAGTTCCTCCTGCACTTGATTGCTGCTTTCAGGATATATTGCAAGTCTTGCTAGAGAAATATAGAGATAGTACAGAGGCTCAAGGGATGTGCCTGTTAACCGGATCAGATAACTTCCCGCGATGACTCCATTTTCAACAGCTTGAGCATATTCAGAAAATAGGTAGCATAGGAAAAGTTTGTTAAAATAGACAGAAAAGATGCTACTTCCATCATTTCCGGATTCGTATTTTGGTAGTTCATTGTCCTCATTGTAGGATTCGCCAACTAGTTGGGTTGGATTGGCCGATTGTCCTGTCAAGTTTATGATGGCTTGCCGAAATATCTGATTCCAGGTATATGCTGTTTCTTGCTTAATTTGACGAATTGCTTCTCCATAGGTCGCCATATCGTGTTCAACTTCTATGAGTTCTTTTCCATTCGCATAGGATTGAAAGCAGTAAGTATAAGCACAATAGGCAGCAAATTCTAAATCTCCAGTTTCTAGCCCGCTTTGATAGCCTTCTAACAAAGGCTTCAATAGCTCTCTAGCATGTTCTTTCCAGTGAATAATAAAATTATTTACGATATTCAAAGTCCTGGCTTTCAAGGCATGGGTATGACACTGTGATAGCAGCCTTAGAGCAAGCTGTCCGAACTCATAGCCAGACTGTATGTTTCCGACCACACCACAAAGAATTAACCCAAAGGTGGCGTAAGCAAAGGAAGACACAAATGCATTGCCATACAGAATAGATAGGTTGACCTGTTTGGATGCAAGCAGCGGTGTTAAATTAGGAGCAGTGATTTGGGCAGCGATCGTGATGCTGGATAGGATTCGCATCGCCGCCAATTTTTCCAGTTCGATCATTTCTGGCAAATGGATTAAGTCCCCGATCTGGCAATTGTCAAAAAGAGATGTAGTCGCGTCTAGTTCACGGCGAATTTCCGATGGGGTGGGCGTTTTAGGGAAACTAATTCCTAGCTGCTGCAAAACTTGTAATGCAGTGTTAATGGCTTTTACTAGCTGTTTCTGCGCGATGTATGCTTGAACTTTAATTTCGTAGAGCTTTACGCTATCGAGAACCGTTTTGGCTTCTATCAGAGCAACTCCTGCCCACTGCTCTACATCTTCAAACTCACCACATAAATACGAAACTTCTGTGGTTTCTATATACAACTCTAAGGTTAGGTTATAATGACTCTGCCAGCTAGAAAATGTTAGCCATTCTCTTCCTTGAGCTAAATATTTTTTTGCCGCTCTGTAGGCGATCGCTCCTTTTGCTTTCTGACCTGCCATCAAATTCAATTTAGCAATCTCGATTCGTTCGGCAGCATCGATGACGAGCTCAATCCCATGATTGAGATGATCCACAATTTCAAATAGCCAGTCTGACAGAGGTTCTAATAAAGTTTTTTCGAGGAGATTGCGACCAATTTGCAGATGAATAATGTGTTTTTGTGATGGATCAATCAAAGCATAAGCAGTTTGCTGGACGCGATCGTGCAGGAACTTGTATTGCTGAAATAATAGGTCTTGATCTAATTCAGAGAGAGGCTGAATAAATCCTTCCTGGAGCGCTGGCAGCAAATCTCGAAATACTCCGTTGGAAGACTGCTCACAAACAAGCGCTAAAGTATCCAAATCAAATTCAGATCCAATACAAGCGGCTAGCCGCAAAAGACGCTGCGTGTCCTCTGGCAGTTTCTTCAACTTGACTAGCATCAGATCTACAACATTATCAGTGATATTCTGGGCTTCAATCTGAGCAATGTTCCACTGCCAACTTCGGTGTGCAGCATCAAAGGTCAACAGATTTTCGCCATACAACATTCGCAAAAATTCATTGACAAAGAAAGGGTTGCCCTCGGTTTTACGCAATACTAACTGAGCTAGAGAACGAACGGTTTCAACATCCTGATGTAGTGTCTCAGCAAGCAACTGGCTTAACGGTTCTAGCATTAAAGGTTGAAGAACAATTTCTTGAAACACCGCTCCCTGTTTCCGTAAGCTCTCTAGCGCTAAAGTCAATAGATGAGTTGGATGTACTTCATTATCTCGATAGGCTCCAATCAAAAATAGCGATTGAGCTTGTTCATCCAGTAACATCAGTTCAATTAGCTTCAGTGTGGCGAAGTCGATCCACTGCAAGTCATCTAAAAAGATGACTAAAGGATGTGACTCTGAACAAAACACCCGTAAAAATTGCTGAAAGATGCGATTGAAACGATTCTGTGCTTCCGTTGCTCCCACTTCTATGACAGGGGGCTGTTTGCCCACAATCAATTCCAATTCAGGAATCACATCAACAACTAGTTGCCCATTGCTTCCTAACGCTGCAAGTAGGCGCGATCGCCACCGTTGCAACTGCTCATCCGGTTCACCTAGCAGTTGTTGCACCAATTTTTGTAGGGCTTGGGCGATCGCACTATAGGGAATATTGCGCTGCAATTGATCAAACTTACCAGAGACAAAATAGCCACGTCTTGCTGTGATAGGTTTGTAAAGTTCCTGAACCAGAGCTGATTTGCCAACACCAGCATAGCCAGAGACGAGCAACATTTCAGAAGGTATAGGAATCGAGGAACGAGAGATATCTATATCCCCTGTGTTTTCTTCCCTTTTTATTTCTGTTATCCCTGTTTTAATTCTTGCGGCCACTCTGTCAAATGATGCCAGTAGGGCCGCAATCTCTGCGCTGCGTCCATACAATTTTTGGGGAATTTGAAACTGATCAGAAACATCATGCAACCCCAGCTGCAAGTTACCTATTAGACCTGTTTCTGTTAACTGCTGAGCACAGAGTTCTAAATCCGCTTTGATGCCCCATGCACTCTGATAGCGATCTTCCGCATTTTTCGCCATCAGCTTTAAAACCATATCTGACATGGCTTTAGGAATCTCTGCATTCAACTCATGCGGCGGCACAGGTTGTTTGGCGATGTGACAATGAACTAATTCAAGAATGTCAGTGGTAGGAAACGGTAACTGTCCAGTGAGCAGTTCGTAGAAGGTGATACCGAGGGAATAAAAATCAGTGCGATAATCCAGCGAGCGGTTCATGCGCCCAGTTTGCTCTGGGGAAATGTACGCTAAAGTACCTTCTAGAATATGGGGGTTGTTAAAGGTAGGATTAGTGCGACCCAGACGTGTAGAAATACCAAAATCGATAACTTTAACTTGTCCCGTTTGGGGATTGAGCACGATATTACTGGGGTTGATATCTTTATGAATTACGTTGGCAGTATGAATGTCCCCCAAGATCTTCGTAACCGTAATTGCAAAACGCAGAAACTCAGGTAGAGGCATGGGGCAGTATGACTTAGCAGCGTCCCGAATCCATTTTTCTAAGGACTCGCCACCAAAATCTTCTAGAAGAATGACGAGCGTTCTTTGATAATCCTGCTGTGCGTAAGCTTTGATCACTCCCTCAAGATTAAGTGATTGGGTGATTTCATATTCCTGCTTATAACGAATCAGTTCGGATGGAGTGGGATAGTCTTGCTTAAGAACTTTGAGGATGATCGGCAAGTGATCTGATTTTCTAATCCCTCGGTAAACCAGAGAGTTGCGGCTTTCGTAAAGCTTTCCTTGAACAATGACGTTTGGTAAGGAAATCATAATTACTAGCCTGTAATTTATTTACCAATCGGTACAGAAAGTATCTCCTGCTTAACTTGGGGTGTCAAGAAAGTTTTATACTGAACAGTATGGAAACGAGAAAACTTCACACTGCTCAGGGACGTCCTCGCGCTTTCGATATCGACGAAGCCTTAGAAAAAGCTCTACAGGTGTTTTGGCGCAAGGGCTATCTGGGAACATCCTTGACCGAACTCACGGAGGCAATGGGGATTAACCGTCCCAGCCTCTATGCGGCTTTTGGTAATAAGGAAACTCTATTTCGTAAGGTGCTCGATCTTTACCAAGAGCAACAAACACCCTACATGGCCCAAGCTCTAAAGGAGCCGACTGCCCGTAAAGTGATCGAGCGAATGATGTATGGGGTGGTTGATTTGCTGACGAATCCAGACAATCCGCCAAGATGCCTCTATGCCCAAACTGTGCTTTCATGTGCTGATCCAAGCGATCCACTCTATCAAGAACTGGCAGAACGCCGAATATTAATCGAGGCAACAATTTGCGATCGCTTTGCCCGTGCGATCGCCGAAGGGGATTTGCCGTCTGATACTGACCCTGCTGCCTTGGCCCGCTTTGTCCTAACTGTCAACTTTGGCATGTCCGTCCAAGCCTCCAGTGGAGCGAGCCGTGCAGAACTCCTACAGGTGGTTGAGATGGCCTTGCAAGCTTGTTCCAATCTATGAACTTAAGTTTGACATCAAGCCAATACCTTTGATTACCCAAAGATTGATCGTTGTATGGCTCCAACAATGGACTTTGAATGGAAGACAGATTGGAGTTAGGCCCTTAAATTAGGGTCATACAAACAGTTCTAGGGCTGAGGCAAAGAGATTTCACAGTGCTTCTCGTACGATGAAACCTCTTTGCTTCTCAGGTTTAGTATGGGTCACGATATTTCTGAAGAAGCATCTGACGATTCTCCAATGGAGACACAGAGTGAACGCAACCCGTTAGTGCTACCGCCTTCTGAGCGAGACTACCGCCAAGGAGAACTCGATGCCAAAGTGGTGCTCATTGAGTATGGAGATTATCAGTGTCTTGAGTGTGGAGAACTTCACACCTTAATTAAGACAATTCAAAGACAGCTTAATGGCACCTCCACTGCGGAAAATCATCTATGTTTTGTGTTTCGGCAGTTTCCTCAAGCCCAAATACATCCTCAAGCTCAAAAGGCAGCGGCAGCAGCCCTAGCAGCAGGGGCACAGGGGCAGTTCTGGCAGATGCACGATATGCTATTCACCCATCAGCAAGCCTTAGGAAGCGGCTATCTGGTGGAGTATGCCGATCATTTGGGGCTTGATGTCTGCCAGTTTTTGCGAGCCATCAGTAGACAAGTATACCGCGATCGCATCCATGAGGATATTACCAGCGGAATGCAAAGTGGCGTCGAAGCTGCTCCAGTCCTGTTTATCAATGGGAGGCGGTATCGCGATCGCTGGGCCATTGATCCTTTGATGACAGCTATTATCACTGATTCGGGCAATTAATAGCATTCCACAATCTTTATCTACATGTCTATAAAACCGAGCATTTATAGGAGATCTCATGTTTATCGATTACATCACACTCATGCTCATTAACCTGGCGGCTGGACTCGCTCTTCTCGCTGCCTATGTCTACTTTGGTCTGGGTGAGTCAAACCAGAGACGCTGGATTCCAGGCTTTGGGGTCGTGGGTGCGATCGCTTTAGCCACTGGCTTACACATGACGTTAACCTGGCCTGTGATTGGTAGTTTCAATATTGCCTTCGGTGAAACAACAGTTCTATTTGGCATTCTATTCGCTGGAACTTCACTAACTCTAGCAATGGGTTTGGACCTACTGACCCTGGGCGTTTATGGCTTCTTTGCAGGACTTGTATCGCTTATCATTGGCTTTCGCATCATCAACCTAGGCGCAATACCGATTTCCCTGTTGGCAGGAATTGGGTTCATTCTAGTTGGTCTAGGAGGAGTTTTTTCTGCCCCGACGCTCTATTTCCAGAAAAATCGGCTCCTGCGAAGTGTTGGAGCAATTGTATTCATTGCGGCAACTCTCATCTTTACATTTATTGGATTGAGTTCTTACTGGGCACACCTTGCTAACTTCTCGACGTGGCAACCCATGCCAAAGTAGTTGCCGTAAATGCACCACAGTTTTGCCTTCAACAAACCAATAAGCCTACTAGGGGGCGTTCCATGATCACATATCGCACGATCGCGATCGATAGTTTAGATATCTTTTATCGAGAAGCTGGTTCCCGTGACAATCCAACGATTTTGCTGTTGCACGGCTTCCCGACCTCCTCTCACATGTTCCGCAATCTCATGCCTGTGCTTGCTGATAAATTCCATCTGATTGCACCGGATTATCCGGGCTTCGGCAACAGTTCTATGCCCACGGTAGATGAGTTTGACTACACGTTTGATCACCTAGCGGAGATCGTGGAGAAATTCATTGCCGCGATCGCTTTAGAAAAATACAGCCTTTATATGATGGATTATGGGGCTCCGATTGGATATCGCATTGCCACTAAATATCCAGAGCGAGTGCAAGCGTTGATTGTGCAAAACGGCAATGCCTATGAGGAGGGACTGCGGGAGTTTACGGCACCGATGAAGATATATTGGCAAAATCCTTCTCCTGAGAATGCTAAACCACTAAGAGACTTTCTCACCCTGGAAGGAACGAAGTGGCAATATATCAACGGCGCTCGTAATCCTGAAGCAATCAGCCCTGACACCTGGAATATGGATCAACTCTTCCTCGATCGCCCTGGAAACGTTGAGATTCAAATGGCGCTGTTTTATGACTATCGAACGAATCCACCGCTCTATCCCCAATGGCAGGAGTATTTCCGCAGCTATCAACCCTCTACGCTAGTTGTCTGGGGCAAGAATGACGACATCTTCCCTGCCGAAGGGGCTTATCCCTATCAGCGCGACCTGAAAGATATTGAGTTTTATCTACTCGATACTGGACATTTTGCTCTAGAAGAATATGGAGAGGCGATCGCAGACTACATGCGTGAATTTCTCACATCACGGCTGCAAACCATTCCTGTCTGCTGAGTGCGAACGATAACAGCAAATTGTCAAGGAAGGACACCATGACAGCTCAAACGGTAACTATTCCAGCCTTGCTTGGGGGCAGTTTTAGCGCCTATCTAGCCACACCCAGTACTCAGCCTCGTGCAGGAATTGTGCTAATTCAAGAAGTTCTTGGAGTCAATTCTATTATGCGGCAGACTGCCGATGATTTTGCTAAGGCAGGTTATTTGGTGCTCGTACCAGATTTGTATTGGCGACTGGAACCCAATGTGCAACTTGATCCTGAAGATGAGAAGCAGTGGGCTAAAGCTTTTGAGCTACTTGGATCGTTTGATCTAGATAGCGGCGTAGAAGACCTGAAGGCAACCCTGTCTTTTCTGCGGCAGTATCCCAGCAGCACAGGTAAAGTCGGAAGTGTGGGCTTTTGTTTAGGTGGTAAACTGGCCTATTTCATGGCAACGCGAACTGATGCGGATGCCAACGTCAGTTACTACGGGGTTGACATTGACCAGAATTTAGCTGAGGCGATAAAGATTCAGAAACCGCTGATATTGCACATGGCTGGAAATGATGAGTATGTGTCACCAGACGCTCAAACGACCATTCAGCATCAACTGAAAGATAATCCGCTAGTTACCATTTATCGCTATGCAGGAGTCAGTCATGGGTTTAGTCGTATGAACAGTTCCACTTATCGACAAGAAGCCGCAGAATTAGCAGGCGATCGCACTTTAGCGTTTTTAGAACAGCATTTAGGGTAGCAAAACTTAAATGCGATTTGATTGACAGACAAATATCAACTTCAACAAATGTGAGATAGAAGGTGAAGGTTTTAATCGTTTACGCAACAGATTACGGCAATACCGAGAAGATGGCAAAAGCGGTCGTGTCTGGTGTGACATCAATTCCAGGGGCTGACGTGGTGGTCAAGTTTGCTGAAGATGATGTCATCGCCAGTGATGCTGTCATTGTGGGTTCCCCTGTCCACATGGGGAGTCCAGACTGGCGCGTGAAAAAATTTATCGATCAAGTCTGTGGTCCTCTTTGGATTAAAGATAGCCTGATTGGGAAGGTAGGTGCTGTCTTTGCGGCGGGTGGCGGTTACGGCAATACAGGCGGTGGTGCTGAGCTGACCATGCTGGCGCTGTTAAATAACTTTGTTGAAAATAACCCCACGTTCCAGGAAATTAACGCTCGTTCTTATTCATGGTAGCTGGATTGATGTATAGCATGGCCACATGTCATTCCGCCTTTGCGACAAGATGGCTATTCAGTCACCGTTGTACAAAATCCCTTTACTTCTCTATCAGACGGGACAGCTATGGTAGACAGCACAGTTTGGCAGATAATTTCCTCATGGCATCTCATGTCTCATGAAGAGCAGGCAATCAACCCTGATTTGAAGCAATTTTGGCAACCTGAATCGACGCTAAAACAATTCAGATCCCAGCATGCCATGTGCCTTATATTTCATCCAAGAGAGGTTGTCAACCCGATTGTTGAAGCGGCAAGCTCTGCTGTGAAGTAATCCCCATTGTCGAATGAAGTAGCGTCCAACGCAAAGGAGATAGACATGGATACCCAATACTACGACGACATTATTATCGGTGGTGGCAAAGCGGGTAAAACACTGGCACCTGCACTAGTCGCAAACGGACGCAAAACCGCTCTGGTGGAACGGAGTTTAAACATGATTGGTGGCTCGTGCCCTAATATCGCCTGCATTCCCAGCAAAACGATAGTGGCAAGTGCAGAGGTGGCACATATGGTGCGAAACAGCGCTGCCTATGGCATCAAGACGGCACCGCCCACGGTTGATATGACGGCAGTGATTCAGCGCAAACGATCGGTCGTGCATTCCCTACGACCCATCAATTTCAACAACTTGCACACTGCATTGGAGGACAATCTGATCATTGGCACCGCTCGCTTTGTCGCACCTAAAACAATTGAAGTGGCAACAGATGAAGGAACGACTCGATACCTCACCGCAGAGCGATTGTTTATCAATACAGGCACGCAACCGTTGATTCCATCCGTGCCGGGACTCAAAGAAGCTGGTTTTTTGACCAGTAAGTCGATCATGGAGCTAGAACAGTTGCCTGAGCACCTGATGGTGCTTGGAAGTGGTTACATTGGGTTGGAGTTTGCCCAAATGTTCCGGCGCTTTGGCTCTCGCGTCACTGTGATTGGGCAGAGTGAGCAAATTCTGTCACAGCACGATCCTGATATTGCAATCGCCGTTCAAAGGTTACTGGAACGAGACGGCGTTGAATTCTTGCTGAAGGCGAAGGTGTTAAAAGCCGATCGCTCTGGTAATGCGACTGAACTGCAAATTCAAATCGCTGAGCAGAATATAACTCTCCAGGGTTCGCATCTGCTCGTTGCTGTGGGTCGTGCGCCTACTACCGATGCCTTGAACTTAGTTGCTGCTGGTGTAGCGACCGATGAGCGTGGGTTTATTCCAGTCAACGATCGCCTAGAGACGAACGTACCGAATATCTGGGCATTAGGCGATATCAATGGGGGACCACAATATACTCATGTGGCACTGGACGATTATCGGATTGTCAAAGCGAATCTTATGGATGGTGGCAACCGCAGCACTCAAGATCGATTGGTGCCATCCTGTCTGTTCATCGACCCAGAACTGGCCCATGTGGGGCTGACTGAAACTGAAGCACAGCAACAAGGGTATGCCATCCGAGTGGCGAAGCTGGATGCCTCAGGCATTATGCGAGCGGTAACACAAAGTCAAACCGATGGACTGATGAAGGCGATCGTCGATACCGAGACAGGTCGGATTCTCGGTTGTTCACTGTTTTGTCATGAAGCAGGGGAAGTGATTTCGACAGTGCAAATGGTAATGCAAGCTCAAATGCCTTACACCGTTCTGCGTGATGCAGTTTTGACTCATCCCACAATGACTGAAGGATTAAATATGCTGTTTTCAAAGGTTTAAGCAGGCAACAAGTGTAGGTTCTTAACAGTAATGGAAATATTGCAGCGAAATTAAATTGTACCTGAAGTAGAGCGATGAAAGCTGCTGTCACCAGAAAATTTGATGAACCAGATGCCTTTGACTATGTTGAATATTGGTACGCCTGAGCCTAAAGCTGGTGAGGTTCGTATCAATATTCTGGTAACTGGTCTCAATCATCTTGATCCCTATCTGCGTTTGGATGGTGTGAATTGGCTAATGAGTGATGTCCCAAGCTACCTGATCGCGGTGTTGCTGAGTCGGGAGCTTATGCCGAATACATGGTGGTGCCTGAGAAATAAGTTGGTTAAGGATGAAGCAGGTTTAGCAGATGAGCTAGTGACAATGCGGCCAATGCCATTGGTTACCTATGTTAGGGCAGTTAAAGTTGTTGTTTTGTTGAACGAGTAGATGCTTGAGCAGAAGGACAGGGGGCCGACATAGTTCTAGATAATCTGGGCAGGCGTTTTCTATCCGGTTTGCTAGAAGCACTAAAACCCCTTGGCATTTTGTTGTAGAGCGCAGAGCAACTGGAGCAAAGCATCTTGTAAAGGGAGAATACATGTCGGCAGAAGCATTGATCGAAGCCTAAATAGCGCTAGAAGCTGCCATTCTTTATTATCACAACCAGCCCATTGGAACGGTCGCTGCTCGTGATCCCGAGGTGAAGGCGCTCAATTATGATCAGTGTTTCGTGCGTGACTTTGTTTCCTCTGCTCTCTTTTTCCCGATGCAGGGCAAACCAGATATTGTTCGTAACTTTTTAGTGCCGGTGTTGGGGCTTCAGAGTTGCGAACGACAGCTAGATTGTTTTAACCCTGGACAGGGACTTTACCCTGCTAGTTTTAAAGTGGAAGTGCAATCGGGGACAGAATATTTGATTGGACTTGGCAACTTAATGTCAGTAATTGTTTCATTTGCAACGGTGCAACAATCCGAGGCGATTGTGAATCTAATTGAACAGCACTGGCAAGATCTGATTGGATACATGCCGCTAAAAATTTGCTTCCCAGCTGTGGAAGGCTAAGACTGGAAAATCATCACGGGTTGTGATCCTAAAAATATTCCCTGGTCTTACCACAATGGCGGCAGTTCGCCAGTTTTACTCTGGTTTCTAACCGCAGCAACATTGAAAATGGGCAGAGATGACTTGGCTCAAAAAGCACTAGAAATCGCAGAGAAACGCTTGTTGCCTGATCAATGGCCCGAATACTATGACGGCAGGTCTGGGAAACTGATTGGCAAAGAAGCTCGAAAATATCAGACCTGGACGATCGCCGCTTTTCTAGTTTCTAAAGCGTTGCTGGAAAATCCTAATCCCCTTGCTTTGATGAGTTTTGACGAAGATTCAGTCATAGATGCCTGCCTAACTTAGAAGCTTACCTATGAAAGGGACTTATTTCCCTAATAAGGCGATCTGACGAACTTCATAGCAAATTGCCCGATGAGATATTCGGATTTCTAGTCCGATGCAGAATATGCCTATTAGCAAAATTCCTGTACCAATTAGGAACAATATCAATGCGATCGTTCCCACTGTTCCTGTCTTGAGCGCAACGGATAACGCGATCACAAACATAGTTAGAATAAAAATGGCGGTTGCACCATAAGCTAACAAGGCTGATCTTTGAATCAGTCGATGACGATGAGTCAGGATAGGAAGCTGGCGATCGATTGCTTGCAGTCGTCCTAAGTTGAATGTGTCCCTGGCTCTATCAGACATCACTAGTTCAAATCGCTCGTGAGACAGCAATCGAATTCGTTGGCCGATGCTGGTATATCGTGCCAAAACTCCATTTTGAAACAACACGCAGGCTGTAATCATCACGACTGGAGCAATAATTAGTTGAATGGTTTGAGCAAGATCCACTGCACTCATCACTACTATTCACTTTTTGCTTAAAAACTGGAAGAGTTTGCCAAACCGATAAGCCAAAGACCGAAAAGAATACTGCTATCGATTCAAATGGGATTATGGCGATCGATGAAACTGGACTCCTTAAACAGGGAGAACAGTCGGTCGGTGTACAAGATCATATTGTGGCACGACAGGTCACTTAGAGAGTCGCCTTTTGCAGCCAAACTGAAACTGGCTCAACAAATGTTGAAATCGGTCTGGAATCCTGGAATTCGATCTGCTTGAGTTGTCCATTGGGATTAGGGGATTATGAGGTGCGTCCCTGCCAGGAATGGCATTAGCACATGACTCTAGTTTTAGCGGCTTAGGTATTTCTGACAGTTCTTCGTGCTCAAGTAGAACCAATGATTGAAGCTGATAACAGCTCTCTCCTTTTGACTCTAATTGGGCCTATAGCAGTGTTCAAAGCAGCCCGAAGATTATTATCAAGTCGAGCATTTGGGAGATGAAGTGTTGAGTTTGGAAACTTTGATTTCTAAAAGTTTGGTCGCTCGAACATGTTCTTCATTGGTCTTACTGGCGTAAAGCTCATCCAGTAGTTGCCTTTTGCTACCACTACCGTAAGCAATCTCAAACATCATCCCAACAAGTACAACTGTAATACTTATGGTCGTACTTTAGTTCAAATCCATACTCCAACTTTAGTTGGAGTCAATTTTCTACTTTGAGATAGCTTGATTTATCACCATTTGATTGTGTAGAAGTACCAACTCTGAGGGGACGACAAGTAAGCGTCAATTGCCTATATTAAGTTCGAGGCAACTGAGGTACAAATGGACACCGAATACTACGATGACATTATCGTCGGTGGTATTACATACAGCAGGTAAAACTTTAGCCCCTGCGCTGGTCGTCAGTGGACATAAGACCGCTTTAGTGAAACACAGTTCAAACATGATTGGCGACACCTACAACAATTTCGCTTACATTGCCGCTAAAACAATGGTGTTGATTCCACTCATGCCTGGGCTCAAAGAAGCTGGATTTTCAACGAGGAGATGATCATGGAGCTAAAACAGTTATTTGAGCACCTGATCGTACTTGGCAGTGGCTACATTGGGTTGGAATTTGCCTGAATGTTCCAATGCTTTGGCTCTCGCGTCACCCTTTCCTATTCATTAATCTGGAACTGGCGCATGTCGATTTAACCGAAACTGAGGCGCTACAACAAGGTTCCGCCATTGGTGTAGCAAAGTTTGATGCCTCAGCCATTCCAGAGCGAAAATCCTGGATCGATCTGATGGCATATTGAAAACCAATCAGAAAATTGAGGTAAAATCAATGACTCAACTTCCACATGCTGAACTTATTTCTACTGCTTCAATGAATGCCTACCATTGGCAACATAAGCTTGATCGCCCCCAATCACATCGTTGCTCTGAAAAACCTAGTCGTAACCGAGGCGTGTTCCTGTCCCAGCGAGGATGGCAAAAGTTGGTTCAAGCGGGAGTATTACACACCGAATACGGTGAGCGCCACACCTATGAAGAGTTGAGTGCCCGATCTCTTCTTGATAAACGTACTGTCAGTCGATTGTTAAGTTGCGAAGTCAAAGTCGATAAAGGCACGCTGAAAATATTCTTCCGGGCTTTTAACTTATCACTAGAAACTGGTGACTACGCTTCGTCTAGGGGTAATGAAGTAAATGATGTAAAACTTGATGCATCAGCTCATGCAACCTTGATGTTACAGAAAATTGAGTTCGAACAGATTGTTGAAGATTTGCTCGAATTGAAGCAGCAATTAAGAGAGTACGATCGCCTGTTTCAGCGGTTGGGCTTAAACGAAAGCCATATTAGTCAACAATTGAGAGCATAGGTTACTCACTAGTACGGAACTATCTAAATTTCTGCGGTTTGGTGTAGATCATCGCTATACGATCGGAGCTGCTTTAGGGTATGTGATTACCATCGCTTCAAGAGCCACGATCGCATCTACATTGTTGTCGCACTAATTGTGCTAGTCACTCTCATTCACGGTGTTCTATCAACTAGTGAATCTGCCGATGTTTCAAACTCTATCATTGGAGATAGCCTTATGTCCTCTAATCTATTATTAATCAAAGGTAATTCCAAACCTCTCAATATTTTATCTCAAGTTGATTTTCCTCTAAATCACGCTCTCACCCATGTTGCTCAAGAAACTGCTGAATTGTTGCAACATATTTATTCAGATCAATCCGATGACACCAATTCTATTAAGACGGTTGCAATTCGAGCCATTGAACCAGAATACATGCAAGTTATTGCTGCCGAACCGTTAACTCAACGTGAATTAGAGGTATTACAACTGATTGTGGATGGCTATCGCAATCCTATGATTGCTGAAAAGCTACATATTGCTGAAGGTACAGTCAAAATCCATGTCCGCAATATTCTCAAAAAGCTTTGTGCCGATGATCGAACTCAAGCAGCAATTCGGGCACTTCGATCCGGTCTAGTTTGCTAGGGAGTTGATGCTGCTCAATCCGGTTGATAACGAGATCATGATATTCCTAGCGGTTACGTTCTTCAAGTACCACCAAACATTGAACAGGACGATTTCAGGTACAAAGCGCCGCCATTTGAATAGAAATGCATTAGACATAGAAAAGCTAGATGCAAGAGTTGAAGGTTTTCCTACCTTACCGCCAACTTATTTTGCAACAGAACTGTCTCAGTGAGGTATGTCGTTCGCCACTAAGAAATATTTACGACACAGTTGTAGAAGTGTATGAAACAAGATCCGTCGCGAGAGTCCCTGATCAACTTGCTGTTGCCACTCTTTCTCATTTTAGGCTTGGTGCTGCTGCTGAGCTTGAATGCAGGGCAGAACAACCAGACTGCCGAGTCAGTCAGTCTATTAGAGGCATGGCTGAAAGTCATCGTTAGCTATTTAGCGGCAGGGGCAGAAATTGCCGCAGCCATTGTCATTGGTGAGGCGATCATGCGCGGTCTTTTGAGTTACATCCGCCAACTACTCTCGCGGAGGCAGCAGCCCGATGCCACCAAAGTGATTCGCCTGCAACTGGGGCGGGTATTGGCGTTAGGTTTGGAATTTACCGTTGCCAGCGATATTCTTCTCACAGCAGTTGCTCCGACGCGCCAAGATATTTTAAACCTAGGCGCGATCGTGTTGTTGCGAACATTGCTCAACTACTTCTTAGAGCGAGAAATTCGACAAGGAGAACAACTAGTTGTCCAGAGAAACCTATCGTGATGGAGGAACGATGAGTCGAGATATTCTCAGTGTCGAGTCGATGGACAATACAAGGCGATCGCTCAGATAGCGCTGATCGTTTGGGAAAGAACTGATGTTAGAAACAGCACTAACCCTTAAGGTTTTGAGCGTTGTGGCACTTGTCGACAGCAATTTTCATTTTGAAACGTTTGTACTAATACTAGGACTTTCAAAGACTTTTATGCCTGATCACCTGAACGACAGAATGCAGGGTCTAGCCGTTTGAAGCCACTGAAATCAGATGTTTAAGTAAGAATTATTCTTATCTGAGAATTGCTGAATTGTCGAAGTGTTGAGCCGCAGCGGCTGTTATTTGCTTTGCTTGCCTTCAGTGCTTTTGAGGGTTGTCTCGAGCCACATCATAGCAGCACTGCAGCTTCGAACCTCAATCCTGTCCCAATTGATAGCAGTTACAGTCGAGTTATTTACCAATTTTGTTTTGGGTGGGGGTCACATTTCGGACGCAGTGGTGATGGTCATCAATGGCTGACCAAGCACGCAAAACTTCGGCAACTGTCCACGCTTGGGCAATGCAGCCTCTTGCCGTCATGGGAGCATCACCATCAAAAATTTCACTAAGGTTTCCCAGTCCATGTGTGGTGAGATGGTTTACCAATGGTTCCAGGAGCTTCTGCGCCTGTGCTGGATTGTTGTAAACCCGCAGATGTGCCAAGGCAAAAGCTCCGAGTAGCCAACCCCAAACGGTTCCCTGATGGTAAACGCGATCGCGTTCAGGCCCATTTCCAACATAGTGTCCTGCATAATCGGGATGGTCAGGAGAGAGCGATCGCAACCCATGAGAGGTGAGCAGTTTTTTTCCACATACATCTACCACTTGCCGCTGTTGAGATGGCGTGAGTGGACTTTGAGGTAAAGACACAGCAAAAATTTGGTTGGGTCGCAGCGAGTCATCGTCTCCATTCGGTGCATCAATTACGTCGTAGCAGTATCCAGTTGCTTCATTCCAAAAGCGAGAGAACTTAGCTAAGGTACGATTGGCGATCGCTTCATAGTCCTGGTAGGGTTTGCCAGTCTGCTGCGCAAACTTTGCCATAGTACGAAGAGCGTTATACCAGAGCGCATTGATCTCAATCGGCTTGCCAATCCGAGGGGTAATCACCTGATTATTAACTTTGGCATCCATCCAGGTAAGCTGCACGCCCGCTGCTCCAGCATAGAGCAAGCCATCGGACGCATCGAGGTGAATATTGTAACGAGTGCCGCGACAGTGCCAGTCAATTACATCTGCCAACACAGGAAACAGGTCACGCAGCAGACTATCATCTTCTGTTGCACAGTAGTATTGGCGGATGGCTTCAAAGTACCAGAGCGTTGCATCAACTGTGTTGTATTCGGGGGCTTCTCCAGCATCGGGAAAGCGATTGGGCAACATCCCCTGATCAACATATTGAGCAAAGGTCCGAAGAATCGATCGGGCGATTTCTGGACGACCCGTAGACAGCGCCAGTCCTGGTAGACTAATCATCGTGTCGCGTCCCCAATCGCCAAACCAGTGATAGCCAGCAATGATAGTTTCGCCCACGGGGTCATTGGATGAAGGGCGATCAACGATAAACTGGTCGGCAGCTAACACCAGTCGATGAATCCAGTCTGGAGTTTTCTCAGCGTGAATCGGACGGCTGATTTCAAACAGTTGAATTAACTTTTGCTCATGAGCCGTTTTTAATTTGAGGGCGCTTTCACCCTCTAAATCGAGTTGCGGTTCGGTGCTAACCACGATTGTGAAAGATGACGCTGGTTCGAGCGTGATAGTAAAAGTTGCAGCATGGAGATGGTCTTCACGATCGCTCAATCCGCGATCGCGCTCTGCTGCCAAATCAAAGCTATAATACCAGTCGTGAGCAGGAGTTACGCTGGCAGAATTGCTGAGTAAATAAACTGGAGCTGCACCCGGAAAAGCAGTGATTTGGATGCCCTGAGCGATCGCTTCAACACTCATTTGCCATCCATTGCTCTGAGTGCTGCCGTGATAGTCGCGATAGTTAACAAACGCCTGTAGCGTCAGTTGCAGCGGTTGCGTGGCGCGACTCAACGTGTACTGCACATAGGTGGTATTGCTCCCAAGCTGCATCCAGATTCGTTTTTCAAGCTGGACATCGCTAAAGCCAAACTGCCAAACAGGAGTAGTCCCATCTAGGAAAAATCGCTCGATGTGATGATACCCCACCGGACTGACTGTGCCACCTGTCCAACGATTCGTAAAAAGCAAATAAGATTGTCCATTGTATTGAACAGTCTCATCCAGTTTAGTGACTAACAAGGTACGCCCTAATGGCGGATTTAGTGTAGCAATGAGTAAGCCATGATAGCGACGGGTCAGCAGTCCTGCAACTGTGCCAGAGGCATATCCACCAATACCGTTGGTGACTAGCCATTCTCGCGATTCGGCTGTTGGCAGCGTACCGCAGATTTCTCGCCCAAATTCAATATCCATCTGTAAAAAGTCTTTGTGCAACACCAACCCAATTGTTTAGGATGTTATTTCATCCGGTCTTGTAAGTGATCCGCGACCCGCAGCGCATTCGCAATAATTGTCAGTGTGGGATTCACGCCAGAATTTGAGGGAAAGAAACTGCCGTCTACTACATAGAGATTGTCTATATCATGGGTGCGACAGTTAAGGTCAAGCACGGAGGTCGTTGGATCTTCACCCAAACGACAGGTGCCGCACTGATGCCCTACTGCCTGTAAAGGGATACTGTTACGCGGATAAATACCCATTGGAATGATAAAGGGCTGCATCGAGTGATCATTGGTCTCCAATACTTTGATCCAGCGTTGCACCAGGCGATCGTGTGCTTTTGTATTGTTCGGTTTGTATTCCAAACAGACCTTGTCATCCATTACCCGAACTCGATTGTCTGGATCGGGTAAATCTTCAGACTGTAACCACCATCCCGTTGAATGACTGGCAATTTGTTCAAGGCCGAAACCCGGAACCAGTTTGACAAGCGGTGCTAATACAGCAGGTGTTTCAGCCGGAATCATATCCCCCAACACATTGCCCGTATTTTGGATTTGTCCCATTGGATAAGGAAAATCTGGCTCCCCCCAATAGAAATCATTAATGGCGATCGTCTTTTGATAGACGGCTGGGTTTGGCTTGGTACTGAGTGCCAGAATTGCCGTTGCCAAATGCTTCATAAGGTTACGTCCCACCTGGTTTGAACGATTTGCCAAACCATCAGGGTGCTGATCACTCGCAGAACGCAAGAGTAAAAGCGCCGAGTTAATTGCGCCACAGGAAACCACGACAGTGTTACTGGTGAAAAGCTGCGATTGTCCCTCAATCTCTGTCTCGACCCTAGTCACTTCTCGCCCTGATGCGCTGGTGTGTAGCCGCACTACTTTAGCTTGTGTTATTAAAGTGACATTATTGTGCTGTTGAGCCGGACGCACTGCGTTTACATCGGCATCGGCTTTGGCATGAACCAGGCAGGGAAACCCATCACAAGTATTACAACGAATGCAGGGACTAAACTCTGGATTTACCTCATCCAGCTTAATTCCTAATGGTAAGTGAAAGGGATGTAAGCCCTGCTGCCGAAAACCATCACTCATATCCTGCATTCGAGGTTCATGACTCACAGGAGGATGGGGATAGCCTTCACTCATCGGTGGCTCAGTCGGGTCTTCACCCTGCAACCCGTGCACGTTATAGAGTTTTTCTGCTTCTGTGTAATAAGACTCAAAATCTCGATATTTTAAGGGCCAAGCAGAGGAAACTCCCTCATGGTGAGCGACTGTATCAAAGTCTTTCTCGCGCATTCGCAGGAGTGCCGCACCGTAAACTTTAGTATTGCCACCAACCCAATACCCTACACCTGGGCGAAAGGATTTGCCCCCAAGGTTGTACCACATCTCATCGGTGTGGTAGCGCTCTTTCTGATAAACCTCTTTAGCATTCCAATTCGCTTTCTCACGCGGTAAGAAACTCCCACGCTCTAAGATCAAAATCTTCTTCCCAGTAGGAGCAAGCCGATGAGCCAGCGTGCCACCTCCTGCACCTGTGCCAATAATGATAATGTCGTAGTCAGTGTTGACGGTCATAAGTAATTCTCTTAGAAATAAGAAGTAAGAAGAGGCAGCTTGGGTTGAGGGATGAAACCCAACACGTAGAATGTTGCTAACGTTCAGAACCTTGAGGTTGAGTTTTGCAAAGCTCAACCTAACCTACTTAAACGATCGCTCAAATCAACCTCACCTTCCTGGTTATAGTTGCAGTGAAAAATACAGCGTTTGTGCGTATGATGGTTGAGTTTGGCGCACTTGACGGCACGTTGTCCAAACATAGACAGATACAATTCGGCAGCAGAAAACATTCCAACTAGGGGAGCAAAAATATAGAGCGGAAATGCTGTCCAGATTTGGGCAGGAAAAGCGGAGGCAAAACTGCGAGCGGGGTTCATGCCAAACCCGGAGAGCGGCGCTTCTAAAAAGACATAGAGCATCACCAGAGAACCGGAAAAAATGCCTGTATAGCGGCTGAATTTCTTGTGGTTACTGGTGAGTAAAACGGTAAGCATCAAGATGAAAGCAATTACAAACTCACCTAATAAAGCAGCAAGCCAGCCCATTGCTCCTGGTACCGTAACAATGTAGTTGACAGGCGGTTGGGTGAATCCATTCCTCAAAGCCAGGACGACTAGATAAATTCCCAGCACTCCACCCAAGCACTGAAATAGAACGTAGAAAGCAGCATCCTGTCGTTTTACTTTGCCAAGTCGGTAAAAGGTGAGGGTGACGGCAGGGTTCATGTGTGCGCCGGATTGTTTGCCCCAAGGAGAATAAATCAGGGCGATCGCCGTCATTCCCATTGCTACACCAATCAACAATCGGCGCAAATCGGCATTGGCGATCGCTTGATGAATTGGTGAGTTGGGATACTCAAAGATCACCGTGAACACCCCCGCAGAGATCATAAACAACCCCAGCAGTGCCGCTTCCATTAGGTATTCGGGCCAATGCTGCTTCAGCGTGTTCACCCTAATCTCCCTGTGCCCGATGTTCAGCATTTTGGAGGATCATGGCAGCAATTAATCCTGTCCATCCGGTTTGGTGACTGGCCCCTAACCCTGCACCGTTGTCACCGTGAAAATATTCGTGAAACAGAATGTAATTGCGCCAGTGCGGGTCTGATTGAAAGGTTTCTAAGCCGCCATAGATCGGACGGCGACCTGACTCATTTTGCTCAAACAGGGCAACTAAACGGTGAGAGAGGGCGGTCGCCACTTCCCGCAGCGTCATTTCCTGCCCTGAACCGGTGGGACATTCCACCTTAAACTCATCACCGAAATAGCTGTGAAACTGCCAAAGCGCTTCAATAATTAGATAATTTACTGGAAACCAGATCGGTCCACGCCAATTGGAATTGCCGCCGAATAAACCAGTCGTTGATTCTGCCGGTTCATAGTAGACATAGTAGCTAGCTCCAGAGCATTCCAGTACGTAAGGATGTTCCTGATGATATTTAGAAATCGCTCGAATGCCGTAAGGACTGAAGAACTCGTCTTCATCTAACATTCGTTGCAAAATTCGCTTTAGCTTTGCGTCGTACACAATCGACAACAATCGTCTGGCCCCCATACCCGGAGTTTCCATGCAGGCAATATTGTTTTTCAAGTCCGGACGATTTTGAATAAACCACTGCATCCGCTTTTTAAAACCTGGAAATTGTTCCAATGTTTCTAATTCCAGAACCGTCACGGCATAAAGGGGAATTAACCCCACCATCGATCGCACTTTGAGCGGCAACTGCTGCCCTTGTGGCAATTGCAGTGCATCATAGTAGAACCCATCTTCTTCATTCCACAATGCAATGTTGGTATCCCCAATGCCATCGATCGCATCAGCAATATAGAGAAAGTGTTCAAAAAATTTGCTGGCAATATCTTCGTAAGATTTATCTTCCTTTGCCAGTTCCAGAGCGATCGCCAGCATATTTAAGCAATACATTCCCATCCAACTGGTGCCGTCTGCCTGATTGAGATAGCCGCCTGTAGGCAACTCCTTGCTGCGATCGAATACTCCAATGTTATCCAGTCCCAGGAAACCACCCTGAAACACATTCTTGCCCGCTACATCTTTGCGATTGACCCACCAAGTGAAGTTGAGCAGCAGTTTGTGAAAGACCCGCTGAAGGAACTGGCGGTCGCTACGTCCATAAGACTTTTGCTCAATCTGATACACTCGCAGCGCTGCCCATGCCTGCACAGGAGGATTCACATCACTAAACGCCCATTCATAGGCGGGTAGCTGACCGTTGGGCTGCATATACCATTCGCGAGTCAGGCGATCGAGTTGCAGCTTGGCAAAATCGGGGTCAATGACCACCAACGGAATCAGGTGAAACGCCAGATCCCAGGCGGCAAACCAGGGATATTCCCATTTGTCGGGCATCGAAAGGATATCTTCGCTGAACAAGTGGCTCCACTCACGGTTGCGTCCTTCTTTGCGTTCAGCGGGTGGTTGTGGTTGCCCAGAATCGCCATTTAACCAGTCTTGCACCACATAGTGATAGTACTGTTTGCTCCACAGTAAGCCTGCAAATGCCTGCCGCTGAATGTTGCGTTCATCTTCCGACATTGGAAAAGGAGAAATTCGCTGATAAAACTCATCGGCTTCCTGTTTGCGTGTCTCAAAAAGATGAGTGAATTCTGCTCCAAACGGCTCAGCAATTGTTGCAACATCGCTCAGGCGTAGGCGAATAGTTTTTGTTTCTCCCGGTGCGAGCGATAGCTGATAGTGAGCCGCAAACTTAGTGCCGATGCGATCGCCATTCACGGCATCCTGCTGTCCCTCGACAACATAATCATTGATGCCATCTTTCACATAAGGCGAGGTATTGCGAACACTAAATAGTCGCTCGTAGTTCGTTTCATTATCTGTGAAGAGTAAGCCTGCGCCCCTTTCGCAATAAAGCCAACGAGTTCCCAAAGTTGGATGAATCGCTTCAACCACGCTGAACTCTTGCTCATTCACAACTTTAATGAATGGTTTTTTACTCTCCGGATTCCAATCCCAGGTGTTGCGAAACCAGAGCGTTGGCAATAAATGCAATGTGTGTGTTTCGGAGCTACGATTGGCGATCGCCACCTGAATCAAAATATCATCAGGTGAGGCTTTGGCGTATTCCACAAACACATCAAAGTAGCGATTCTCCGCAAAAATTCCAGTATCCAGCAGCTCAAATTCTGGCTCGGTTTTGCTTCTGTGACGGTTTTCTTCTACCAGTTGAGTATAGGGAAATGCCTGCTGTGGATACTTATACAGGCACTTCATGTAAGAATGAGTAGGTGTATTGTCGAGGTAAAAATAATACTCCTTGACATCCTCACCGTGATTGCCCTCTGGGCCAGTTAAGCCAAACAGCCGTTCTTTTAAGATGGGATCATTCCCATTCCAAAGCGCGATCGCAAAACATAACCGCTGCCGACTGTCTGAGATGCCTGCAATGCCGTCTTCACCCCAGCGGTAGGTGCGCGATCGCGACTGTTCATGGGAAAAATAATCCCAGGCAGCACCATAGGGACTGTAATCTTCTCGCACGGTTCCCCACTGCCGTTCACTGAGATAAGGACCCCAACGTTTCCAGTAGGCAGTCCGCTCCCGGTCTTGCTGTAATCGAACTTCTTCTGGAGTCATAACTACTGCTCCTGGTAGTTCCACAACAATCCACCATCAACAAAGAAAGTGGTTCCAGTCACATAGTCAGACTCAGCCGATGCGAGAAACGTGACAATCGAGGCCACATCTGCCGGTTTGCCTAATCGCCTTAGCGGAATGTTGCTCAGCAGTGCGCCTAATTTTTCTGGATCGTTTAGTAGCTTGGTGTTGATGGGTGTCTCGATCGCACCGGGTGCCACATTATTAATCGTGATCCCAAAGGGAGCTAGCTCAACCGCAAGATTACGAGCCAGCATTTTTAAGCCACCCTTACTGGCACAATAAGCCGCAAAGTGAGGAAAGGGCAATTCTTCGTGAACCGAACTGATATTGATCACCTTGCCAGGATGCTTCGTCTCCATCAAATGTTTGGCAAAGGATTGAGTGGCAAAAAATACACCCTTTAAGTTCACATTCATGACGGCATCATAGTCTGCCTCAGTCACATCCCAAAAGTCTGCGTTCTTCTCGATTCCAGCATTGTTGACTAGAATGTCTAGTTTGCCAAAGTGAGTGATGCTGTCTGCAATCATGCGCTGCACGTCAGCAACCATACCCGTATCGGCTTGAACGGTGAAGCCATCGACCATATGACATTGACCACCCGCTGCTTTTACCTTTGAGAGGGTTTCCTCTGCCCCCTCTGGATGAGAACGGTAGTTAATCACAACGCTCGCTCCTTCTTGGGCGAGACGAATGGCGATCGCCTGTCCAATTCCCTGGCTGCTACCCGTAACCAACGCAACTTGGCCTTCTAGCTTCATACTTACTCCAATGATGGTGTTGATTCGATCAAGAAGGAACGGATAGGTTGAAAACTTTTGAAATGTTTCGTTGAAGCATCAAGCAAAGTTTCAGAAAACTCAAATCGCGACGATTTGCTTGCATCACAGCATAAGTTGAAGAAGTTAAAGATTCAGTTCACCCGCAACAATGTCAAGCACCCAGTTTTGGTTAAGCTAGGGAGAGCTATCAAAACGATCTTTTTGTGTCGTTACTTGCACGATGAGCGTATTCATCAGGAGATTCAGGAAGGCTTGAGTGCCGTCATAAACTGGAATAGCGCCAATGACTGCATAGATGCAGCAAATGGGAGTGAATGAACTCAAAACCTTGGTGCCACTCATTTATGACCATGTCAATCTTTATGTGCGCTTCTTCTTCCAATCGATTGAAATCAGCAGACAAGATAGACCTGCAATCACCGCTGATTTGGAAGATTGAATGGGTTGCATGATTTAGTCGGGGGTTAATGAAACAGCAGTGGATAGCAACCTTGCTGCCACTTGATCGACCATCCATATCACATTTCCTTGAGCCGGATGAACGATTTGAGCAGGTAAGCGATCGGGTTGATGCTGTCCTTCCAACACTGCTTTCAGCGTTGTAGCTTTCTCTACTCCAGTGACAAAGAAGATGATTGTATTCGCGTTGTTAATCACAGGTGGCGTTAAGGTAATGCGATCGCTGTTCAACTCTTCCACCCAGGGTGCAACGACTAAACGAGTTTGCTCATGAACCGCAGCAGTGCCAGGAAATAGAGAGGCGGTGTGTCCGTTAGCCCCCATCCCCAACAACACTAAATCGAAGCGAGGAAATTCATGTTCACCGAGTTGAAAAAATTGTTTCAGGTCTCGTTCATATTCAGCAGCAACTGCTTGAGCATCTGAATTTTCAGCTTTAATGCGATGCACGTTTTCCTGTGGAATCGGAACTTGAAACAGCAATTGCTCTTGTGCCATCCGAAAGTTGCTACTGGAATCATTTGGTGGAACGTGACGTTCATCACCCCAAAATAGGTGGACTTGATTCCAGGAGATTTGATCACGCCAGAGTTGAGTTGCCAACAGTGCGTAAAGACTTTTGGGAGTTGAGCCACCGGAGAGGGCGACCGTGAATCGTCCTTGTGCTTGAATCGCTTGCTGGGCTTTTTGCACAAACTCAGTAGCAGCAGCATGCGTCAGCGCTTCAAGCTTGGCAAAAACTTGAATTTCGGGCTTCATCTGAGATCGGATTAATTTTTGCATCATCGTTCCCTTTATTTCAAAACTGGAATTGGAGCATGGGATGGGTGAGTGTTGTAAATGTCCATGATGGCGTTGAGTAACCGCAACGCATCTGGTTTTGAACGTTGAAATGAATTGCGTCCAATAATTGAGCCAAATCCGTGGCCCGCATGAATCGCTCGAATTTCATTCAGAAGGGCATCATCACTGTTGGTCTCTCCACCCGAGAAGATGACAATTCGTCGTCCGTTAAAGGTACATTGCACCACATGATGCACCCGTTCAGATAACGTTGCGATCGGGATTTGCTCTTGTTCATATACCTTGCGTGCTGCCTCCTGCTCGATATGCTCGTTCGGCAGTTTCACCTTGATAATGTGAGCTCCCAACTGAGCCGCAATCTGAGCTGCATACCCAATCACGTCGATCGCTCTCTCACCCGTTTTGCTTAAACCCGATCCACGGGCGTACGACCAAATCACCACAACCAATCCATTCCGCTTCGCTTCTTCGGCATAGGCTCGAATCTGGTCATACATCTCAAACCGATGGGCTGAACCGGGATAGATGGTGAAGCCGATACCAACGCAGCCTAATCTCAACGCATCCTGTACACTGCCCGTTAACGCTTGCATCGGGTCAGATTCATCTAACAGCGCATCGTGATCATTGGCTTTCAGAATCAGAGGAATTTCACCAGCAAATTCTCGCGCTCCTGCTTCCAAAAACCCTAACGGTGCAGCGTAAGCATTACATCCAGCTGCGATCGCCAACTCAAAATGATAACGAGGATCATAAGCGGGTGGATTCGGGGCAAAACTGCGGGCTGGACCATGCTCAAAGCCCTGATCAACTGGCAGAATCACTAGTTTTCCGGTGCCTGCTAATTTACCGTGATTGAGCAAACGGCTCAAATTAGTCAGCGTTCCAGGATTATCACTGCCATACCAACTGAGAATTTCTTTTACTCGCTGAGTCATTGTGTTTCTCCTAAATGTTCAAAGTCTGGTCCAATAAAATCTTTCTTCCGCTCTTCACGGCATATCCTGCCAGCAACTTCGGCAAAACCAATGCACTTGATGGTCACGGATATGGCGAAGGAGTGGACTAGAACAGCAGAGACAGACTGTTCCATCCATTCCAGAGCTAAACCGTTGGTCGAAGACGGCTTTTGGGAATTTCTGTAGCTGTGCGCTTGCCCAGGATGAACCATTCGACCGCATTAGCAAATCCCTCCTCTTCATAAGAAGTGGTTACATACTGAGCCTGTTGCTGCACGTCTGCACTCGCATTACCCATGGCAATGCTCAACCCACTGCGTTCAAACATTGGCACATCATTGAGCATGTCTCCAATCGTGGCAATCTCCTGTCTAGGAATTCCGAGCAGGTGTGAGAGGCGATCAACAACAGCCCCTTTGTTAGCTTGTGGATGAGTTACATCCAGATAATAAGGCTGAGAGCGAGCCGCAGACACTTGCTCGCCGCCACCTGAACTGGCTCCTGCCCGACAGTGAACATGCGGGCTAAACGTCTGCTGAACATCGGTTTCGCAGTGAGCAACAGCATCCAAGTCATCGCTAACGCCAACAATTTTGATAACGTTATCGAGTAAACCGTCGAAACTAGAAACAACCGTAGGTGAAAACTTAACGGTCCACTCTTCACGATCGACGTGAGGACCATGCCGCTCATGCACGAACCAATCCTTACCGCGATAGATCCAGACATCAAGATGATGGTCAGCAATCATCTTGATCACATCTTGAGTAATGGTTGTGGGTAAGACGTTTTCCTCTAGGGTAGAGAAGTCGGGGTAGACAAATAGACCGCCATTAAATGCCGCAATTAGCTCTGTCAGCTTTAGCTCATCAGCGATCGTTTTCATACCCAATGGCGGACGACCGCTGGTAATCGTGAAACGAATGCCCGCATCCCAAAGTTTATGAATGGCTGCACGAGTGCGATCGGTCAAGATTTTTTCTTTGGTCACTAGCGTCCCATCGACATCTGCAAGCAGCAGAGAAATCTTAGAAGATTGAATGGTTTGACTCATAATGAGGAAGTTGTTGAAACGTAATTTAGTTTGAGTACGAAAGGCTATCGTTATCTGATGAACAGTTCTCTTACGCTGTACCGACCCGCCATTGCCGACCATCTCGCTCTAGTAGTGCATCGGCTTGCGTCGGCCCCCAGGTGCCAGCAGTGTAATTAGGAAAGTTTTGCGGCGATGTTGCTGCCCAGACATCGAGAATGGGTGACACAATACGCCAGCCTAGCTCGACGTTGTCCGATCGCTGAAATAAAGTAGCGTCACCGATCATGCAGTCATAGAGCAGCGTTTCATACCCCGTACTAGGAGTTGTGCCAAAGTAGTCGGCGTAGCAAAAATCCATCTTCACCGCTCCTATCTGCATCGTTGGTCCAGGAATCTTAGCTCCAAGCTGAAAGCTAATGCCCTCATCCGGTTGAATGCGAAGTACCAGAAAATTGGGCGTCAAATGATCGATCGAGGTATCCCGAAACAGAAGGGAGGGCACTTGCTTGAATTGGACTACAACCTCAGTGACTCGTGCGGATAAGCATTTTCCAGTTCGTAAATAAAACGGCACCCCAGCCCAGCGCCAATTATCAATGGTGAGCTTTAAGGCAGCGTAGGTTTCAGTGGTCGAGTCGGGAGCAACCCGTGGTTCCGATCGATAGGCAGGTACCGTCTTTCCATTCACTGTGCCTTCGCCGTATTGCCCCTGTACTGTCTGGGTTTGCACCATCTCGGCCGTAAAGGGCTGAACGGACTTCAACAATTTTGACTTCTCATCGCGTACAGCATCGGCATCAAATGAGACAGGAGGTTCCATCGTTATCATGGTCAATAATTGAAACAGATGGTTTTGCATCATGTCTCGTACTGCCCCCGTCCCTTCGTAGAAGTTACCTCTACCCTCTACGCCAACTGTCTCCGCCACCGTAATTTGCACATGGTCGATATGTTCCCGATTCCAAATCGGTTCAAATAGTCCATTACCAAAACGAAATACCAGGATATTCTGAACGGTTTCTTTACCCAGGTAATGATCGATGCGGTAGATCTGGCTTTCCTTCAGCACGTGACTGATGTTTTGATTTAAGCTGCGGGCAGACTCCAGATCATGTCCAAATGGTTTTTCAATGATGACGCGCCGCCAGTGCCCGTTATCCTCCTGCACTAACCCGGCTGCACCCAGTTGGGCAATGATGTCACAGAAGAAGTTAGAAGAGGTTGCCAGGTAAAATAGGTAGTTTCCTTGAGTGCCACAATCCTGGTCTACCTGAGTCAGCAAATTGTGCAGCTGCTGGTACATCTTCGCATCTTGAAACTCACCAGAAAGATAGTACAGTCGCTGCTCAAACTGCTGCCAAAGCTGATCATCGACGGCAACCGTTGCGAATTCGTGAATGTCCCGATTGAGTTTGCTGCGGAAGTCATCCTGGCTGATGGGAGTGTGAGCCACCCCCACGATCGCAAACTCCTGTGGCAGTAAATTACTACGCTTCAGGTTGTAGAGTGCAGGTAACAATAAGCGCTTGGTTAAATCTCCAGCAGCGCCAAAGATGACGATCGTGCAAGGTCCAGCTGAATGAGCCAAAGGTTCAACTGCGGCATGAGAGGCAATGGCAACCGTCATGATGAAATCTCCGCATGTTCTTCAATGTGTCCGCCGAACTGATAGCGCATGGCAGAAAGCAACTTAGTTGCAAATTCATCCTCACCTCTAGAGCTAAAGCGCTGATAGACAGCAGCACTCAGCACGGGCGCGGGAGCACCTTCATCGATCGCTGCTGTAATCGTCCAGCGTCCTTCTCCAGAATCAGATATTCGACCAGCAAAGGTAGAGAGATGGGGATCTTGAAGCAGGGCGATCGCAGTTAAATCCAGCAGCCAAGAAGCAATGACGCTACCGCGCCGCCAGACCTCAGCAACGTCTGGCAAATTGAAGTCGTATTGGTAGTGTTCTGGATTACGGAGCGGTGTTGATTCAGCACTGGCAGCCCGCTGCTGTTTACCTACATTCGCGTGATGCAAAATATTGAGTCCCTCGGCGTAGGCTGCCATGATTCCGTATTCGATGCCGTTATGCACCATCTTGACGAAATGACCCGCACCACTGGAACCACAGTGCAAATAGCCTTGCTCAGCCGTACCACTTACTTTTTCTCGACTGGGGGTGCGATCAATGGTTCCAACTCCGGGTGCCAAAGTTTTGAGAATGGGATCAAGATGTTGTACAGCCGTTTCCGGTCCCCCAATCATCATGCAATAGCCACGTTCTAGCCCCCACACTCCGCCGCTGGTTCCAATGTCAACGTAATGAATTCCCTTGGATTCAAGCGCATTTGCCCGGCGAATATCATCAATGTAATAAGAATTGCCACCATCAATCAGAATGTCGCCTGCTTCTAGCTTCTGAGCTAATTCCATCACTATGTCTTCAGTGGGATCTCCGGCGGGCACCATCAGCCAGATCGCACGAGGTTTATCGAGCTTTTGGACAAGATCATCCAGGGTGTAAGCTCCGATCGCCCCTTCCGATGCGAGTTGTTTCACCTTATTGGGTGAGCGGTTGAACACAACACATTCATGATTATTTCGTAGCAAGCGGCGGACAATATTAGCGCCCATGCGCCCCAGACCAATGACACCAAGTTGCATTGTTGTTCTCCAATGTGAGGATAATTTTGTGGAGTACAGGTTGTTTAGAAGTAAGGCAATTGGTTAGTGGTGACAGCGTTCTGTCATCCTGACCAATTGCCTGATTGATGCAGAATGACTTACAGAATTTGCTCGATTACTGTTTGCAGTGTAGATAGCCCTGCTTGCACATCCTTGCTGAGATGAATTCGCAGTGCCCGGCGATCGCGGTCTACTAAAACTTGAAAATCTCCCCGTGCTTGAGCAGCTTTCACCACACCAAAGGTATATTTCTGCTGAGGAACTGGAATATCCGTTGCATCATCACAGGTGATTTGGAGAAACACACCGCTATTCGGTCCACCTTTGTATGCCTGTCCGGTGGAGTGCAAGAAGCGAGGACCAAACCCTAAGCAGGTTGCCACTTTCTTCGCATCTCGAATGGTTTCTCGGATTATTTTCAATTGTATTTGATGGGCATCGTTGCGATCGATGTATGCCAGGAGTGCACAATAATCTCCTTGGTGTAGCCGATTTAGGTGAGCACGCAGGTAGCCACCTAACGATTGATCAGTTCCTGCTGCCTTAAACAGCGCAGCCGCATTTTTGGAATCTGTAAATAATTGAATGCCTGCTTCAATCACGATCGGTGTTTCCGATGGAAGTGTGCCAGATTTTTCATACTCTGTCGTTAACTGATGAGTCACAATTTTGCTGGCTTCCACATCCGGTTGATTAAAGGCATTGATACCCATGATGGAACCTGCCACGGCTGTTGCAATCTCCCACCGGAAGAACTCTTGACCAATTTGATAGGGAGCGGCAATGGAAATACGAACAACAGGTTGTCCTGCTTGCTCTAACGCTGTAACTGCTGCATCTTGAGCTGAGTCAGCCGCAGACTCTAAGCGAATGTAAGCAAAGATGCGGTCATTTCCATACACGGCTGGAGTCCCCAACGGTTCTTGATCGACCGGGATCAATCCCTTCCCATCTTTACCTGTAGATTCTGCCAGCAGTTGCTCTAGCCAGGCACCTAAATCTGCAATTCCTGGTGACATAATCAGCGTTACTTTATCTCGTCCCTGGTTTGCCAGCACGCCCAGAATATTGCCTAACACAACGCCAGGATTCTCCTTGGCTGGAACGGATGGCGCACAAGAATGTACCATCACTTCAGCCGTATCCAGGAACTTAGCCACATCCACACCCATTGCTGCCGCAGGCACCATGCCGAAGTTTGATAGAGCAGAGTAGCGACCGCCAATACTTGATACACCAAAGAAGAGATGGCGGAAGTCATCGCCTTCGGCAATGTGTTGCAGTTTAGAACCCGGATCAGTCACAGCAATGAAACGGTTGCCTGCGGACTCTGCACCCAGAAGTTTCTGCACCTGATCAAAGAAATACTGCTTAAAGATATTGGGCTCTAACGTACCGCCAGACTTGCTCGACACAATGAATAAGGTTTGAGTGAGGTCAATTTGACGTTCGATCGCCTTGATTTGAGCTGGATCAGTGGAATCAAGCACCAGCAGTTCTGGAAAGCCTTGTTTGTTACCAAAGGTCAGCTTCATCACCTCTGGGCAGAGCGACGAGCCACCCATCCCCAGTAGCAATACATGAGTAAACTCCAGGTCTTGAACATCTTGCGCTAGTTGCTTCAGGTGGTCAATGTGCGCCAGTTGGTCTTCGGTAATGCCGAGCCAGCCCAACCACTTGTTTTCATCCGTACCTGTCCACAGCGTTGCATCCCGCGCCCATAGACGACGAATCTTACCGTTCTGCTGCCAATCGTCTAGAGACGCTTGCACAGCTTTGTTCAAAGGTTCGGGCAGTTTATAGGTGAGCGAGTTAAGCTTGTTGCCCAGAATCGCGGTTCGTTTTTCTTCGACAGCACTCAACAATTGGTCAAAGGCATTCCTGAAAAGTTGTAAACCTTCTGCCAATAACTGATCTGTCACCTGTTGTAAAGAGATTCCCGCTTGCTGTAGGTTTGCTAGAGTCGATCGAGCCTCATCCAGACTTTCAGTCAAACTAGACCTCGGCTGCCCATGAGCGCGGAAGACAGATAGCGTGGCTGGCGGAACTGTATTTACCGTGTCAGAGCCAATCAATTCTTCGACATACCGCACATCGCTGTATTGGGGATTCTTTGTTCCTGTACTTGCCCACAACAATCGCTGGGTTTGTGCCCCTTGACTGGATAACTTCTGCCAGCGGCTCGATTGATAAATGGTTTGATAACGCTGATAAGCGAGTTTAGCATTGGCGATCGCCACGTTGCCCAGTAACCCTTTGAGCACATCACGCTGCGCTGCATCGGTAACAGTTTTGAGTTGGGCCGTGATCAGGTTATCAATAGCGTTATCAATTCGGCTAACAAAGAAGCTAGCGACGCTGGCAATGCGACCGATGTCTCCACCTTTTGCGGCCAGTAGCTCTAAACCAGTAATGAAGGCATTGGCAACCTGCTCATAAACATCCTGAGCAAACAGCAGCGTCACATTCACATTAATGCCTTCACTAATGAGTTGTTGAATGGCGGGAATTCCAGCCGAGGTCGCAGGCACTTTAATCATCACATTGGGACGATCCACTGCCTGCCATAGTCGGCGGGCTTCAGAAATGGTTTGCTGTATATCATCTGCCAAATAGGGGGAAACTTCTAGACTAATGTAACCATCACGCCACTTGGTTTGCTCATAAATCGGTTTCAAGAGGTCTGCCGTTGCTTGAATATCGGCAATGGCGAAGGTTTCATAGAGCGACATGGCATCTCGATCATGGCTTTGTTCAATGGTTGACAAAGCGCTGTCATAATCGGTGCTACCTGCGATCGCTTTTTCAAAAATTGAAGGATTTGAGGTCACACCCCGTAATCCATCGTTGTCAATCAAACGTTGGAGTTCACCACTGCTAATTAAACTGCGACGAATGTAGTCCAACCAAACCGACTGTCCGTAGGATTGTAACGCTTGTAGAGAATTCTTTGTTTTTGATGCTGGTGCAGTAACCATCAGTTCACGTCCTTAGTTGAGTTGACTGAATTACTCAATTGAAATTTTTTACTAGTCAGCGCTTTAAAGGCGCTGGGATAAGTGCTTTCGTCATGGAGACCCCCTAAATCCCCGCGCTAACGCGCCGCTGCGCTAGAAGGGGGACTTTAGAGGCTCCTTCTTAAAGAGGGTTGGGGAGGATCGAATGGCTTTAAAGCATGCCTTAGCTGATTTAAATCTCTGGATGAGCCGTAATTTTCTAAATCCTTTCTAAACGCTCAATTTGTTGTTGATGAGAGCCGATTGGCTGTTGCTCACATGACTTTCGACTCCAACGCTTGAAGTAGAAGCAGCCAATCAGTAAACAACCCCAAAATACTCAGCTGGCTCACAGCATTGGTTAAGCTGCACTGGCTCTGTTGTTGAGTATCAGATGGATCGTTTTGTAAGGTGCAAGGGAGTTCATGTGAGAAAGCTTTTGTTTGGAGTGTTGCTGAATCAAATCGTTAGTTGAGCTTTTGCGGCTGCGATCACTTTATCGGGAGTAAACCCAAACTTACGCTGTAATTCTTTGAGCGGTGCTGAAGCCCCAAATGTGTGCATACCAATGCGAGCACCTCTCGAACCCACATACTCACCCCAGCCAAAGGTTGATGCTTGCTCCACACAAACACGGGCGGTAATTGAGGGTGGAATCACACTATCGCGGTAGTCCTGATTTTGCTGCTCAAACAGCTCCCATGAAGGCATACTCACCACTCGCGCCTTAATTCCTTCGGTCTTAAGCTGTTCATACGCTGCAATGCAGAGTGAAACTTCGCTTCCGGTTGCTAGCAGTAATACATCGGGTTTGCCGTTCTCCGCATCTGCCAGAACATAAGCCCCTTTAGCCAAACCGGATGCCGCCGCATACTGGGTACGATCGAGCGTCGGTAATGCCTGTCGAGACAACACCAGCACCACAGGTTGATGCTGCAATTGCATAATTACTCGCCAAGCTTCTACGACTTCATTCGCGTCGGCAGGTCGTAGAGTAATCAATCCCGGAATTGCTCGCAGTGATGCCAACTGTTCAACAGGTTGATGGGTGGGACCATCTTCGCCAACCCCGATCGAGTCATGCGTGAAGATGTAGATGACCGGAATTTCCATCAGCGCACTGAGGCGAATGGAGGGACGACAGTAATCACTGAAAATAAAGAATCCAGAGCCATAGGCACGGACTTTACTCAATGAAAGTCCGTTGAGGATTGCTGCCATTGCATGTTCGCGGATGCCAAAGTGGAAGTTACGCCCACTGCGATCGTCTGCACTAAAATCACCCGCGCCCTCAAAGGTGAGCCGTGTTTTCGTTGAGGGAGCCAGATCGGCAGCACCACCAATTAACCAGGGGATCTGCTGAGCGATCGCATTCAGCACGCTGGCAGAGGCATCCCGTCCCCCTAGCCCTTTGACATCAGCAGGAAACGTTGGCAGTGTGGTTTCCCAATCATCAGGAAGTTGGCGATGCTGCATCTTATAGAGTTGGTCTGCCAGATCTGGATATTTGGCACTGTACTCATCAAAGGTTTGCATCCACTTCTGGCGCAGACGATGTCCTCGTTGCCCCAAGTGCTTTTGAAAGTGCGCTTGTACGCCCTCCGGCACCAAAAACTTAGCATCTTCAGACCAGCCGTAATTGCGTTTCGTTAACCGAATTTCCTCTTCCCCTAGCGGGTCCCCGTGAGCTGCACTGGTATCATGTCTATGTGGCGCACCATAGCCAATGTGGCTATCGACAATGATTAGCGTGGGGCGATCGTGTGTTTCCTGAAAGGTTTGAAATGCTCGCTCCAGCATCTCTAAATCATTAGCATCACTGACGCGAATGAGGTTCCACCCGTAAGCTAGAAAACGAGTGCCTATATCATCACTAAAGGTGAGATGGGTATTCCCCTCGATCGTGATGTGGTTGTTATCATAAATCCAGCAGAGATTGGAGAGCCCTAAATGCCCAGCTAGAGAAGCGGCTTCGTTGGAAATACCCTCCATCATGCAGCCATCGCCACACAGGGCGTAGACGTTGTAGTTAAATAACTCAAAATCAGGACGATTAAAGTGTTGTGCCATCCATTGTCTGGCGATCGCCATTCCTACACTTGTCGCCACACCCTGTCCCAATGGTCCTGTAGTCGTTTCAATGCCAGAAGTCCAGCGATATTCAGGATGTCCAGGGCATTTGCTATCCAGTTGGCGGAAGTGCTTAATATCATCGAGCGTAACGGAGGGTTCACCTAATTGTTCGTACTTTGCATTAACAGCTTTAACACCCGTCAAATACAACAACGAATACAGCAGCATTGAAGCATGACCGTTCGATAAAACAAAGCGATCGCGATTTGCCCAGATCGGATCATCGGGATCGAACCGTAAAAATCGCTGCCACAAACAGTAAGCAACGGGAGCTAATGCCATTGGTGTACCTGGATGCCCAGAGTTTGCCTGCTGCACCGCGTCCATCGATAAGGTTCGAATCGTGTTAACGCATAGCTCATCGAGTTGTGTTTGATTTGAAGCTTGAGTTTGGGCAATCACTGCTTGCTCTCCTTTTTAAGGATTTATAGAAAGAATTAGCGATGTCAACAAAACGCCTTTAAGCGTTAATTTTTAACTTGTGCTAATGCTTTTGGAAAATGAAAGATTTTACTGGCTAAATACGCTGCTCATTATTTACATTGAAGTTATCCAAGAGCAGCAACTCATTGCAGTGTGCAATACGATCCAATTTCTAACCAGCCAAGATTGCTCAGTTATAGATAATTTAAGACGAATGAAACTGACTTAAGAGCTTTAGGGCTTACGCAATTGGCACAGCGATCGCGCTCAGGTAAGAGCAGTTGAGCACAAAGTAGAGAGAGGACCGCACATTGGCAAATTTTGGCTGTGAGCAAGTGAGCTCGCAAAAAAAGAGCTACACCTGGTAAATTTGGGTAGGATTACCAACTTTTACCCTGTAGGGTGACTCTATGCTCAAACTCCAGCATCTTCCTTCAACGGTGCTGCTTCACACAAGTATGCTTGTATCTAGTTAGGTTAACCTGTTATCTGCCAACAGGTTAACCTAACTAGATTGCTAAGAAACTGACCCGTTGAGGGCAGGTAAATCAAGAGCACCACAGACAGAAGCCTAGACATTACTTGCCGATCAAATTCTTTGATGTTGAAGATGTCGTCTGTTCGTGCGATTTTTGGGGCTTGGCTTTTACGACTTTGCGAAGATAATAACCCTACTTGATTTCGGCAGGATCAAATTCGGTGACTCGTCCTGGTCGGGCTGCCAAAAATACGTCGTAGGTGGCGCAATAAGCAATAGTGACATCGTCAGCTTTGTTATAGAGATGGACGACTGTGCCAGCCCCTCCTGGTTGGAGCGCAATGGGTGTCAAATCGCCAAAAAATAGACGGCGAATCGTGTCTCCACTGCCTAATTCATCTCTTACCTTTCGTAGCAGAGCAAGTTTCTTCTCAATGGTTGAGGGCGTTGGATTTGCTGGGTCAGCTGATAAATGCATGGCTATAATTCTCCGGTGGTTTTTACAGTGATACTCGTTGGCGTTCTAGTCTAGAAGAAAATCGATTCTTGACAGCATTAAGCACTGCCATAGACTGGAACTGCTGCCCCTCGAACATCTTGAGCCGCTTCAGATGCTAAGAAACAAATCACTTGAGCTAAAGATTCAGGTTTAACCCAGTTGTGCGCGTTCTCTGCTCCCAATGCTCCTCGATTGGTAGGGGTATCAATAATGCTGGGTAGAACCACATTGGCTGTAATGTTGGTTCCTTTGGTTTCCTCAGCGATCGCCTTAGTCAGGGCAACCACTCCAGCTTTGGAAGCACTATAAGCTGCGAGTTGTCCGCCTGGTTCTACAGCCCCCCGGGAGCCAACCGTGACAATCCGTCCATACCCGTTCTCTAACATACGTCGTAGACTATGCTTGCAGAGTAAAAAGGTTGTGTTGAGATTTAACCCGAAGTCCCGTTGCCAATCAGCAAAAGGATACTCATGGGTTTTACCGATCGCAAAACCCCCAACCAAATGGATCAACACATCGACTCGCGGCATATTATCTACTAGCTGTTGAACAGCTTGCTCATCTTGCAGATCAGCAGGAGTAAATTGGAGTCTGTCTTGAGTAGTGGGGGAGATAGCATCTTTGATCCGCCCTATTTCTTTCGCTTTGCGATAAGGCACTGTGACGAGCGCACCTTGTGCTAATACAACAGGAGTGACACCTAACCCCAACCCACCAGTGCCTCCTGTCAGTAACACATACTTGTCTTTCATTATTACTCCATAAATTACATTCTCATTCTTCAACTTTGATTAAAGTTAGAACAGCCAAGTTTTACAAGTTAAGAAGCAAATTAAGTGAGAAAGTGTTTGTAAAAGGTTGTTAGGCAGAACGAATTCAGACCATAAAGTGAGTGGTACCTAAGGAATTCAAGCTCTTGGGAACGAAATCATGAGCCAACCCTACTATGACAGCAACCTCAGGGAGGAGGAATGGCAACGCATCACCCCCTTATTACCATCCCAAAAACCCGTCGGCAAACTCCGAGAAGTCAGCTTGCGTGAGGTGTTGAACGCCATCTTCTATCGGCCCACGAGATGCGCAACGAGCTTCAGATGGTAAAGCTGGAATATGGGAGCCTAAAGGAGTTCTGGCAGAGCTGGGTCGTAGAAAATGACATCGTTCGCCTTTGGGTTGAGGCAAGTCACGATGTCAGAGATAATCAGCACTACTGTAGTTGGAATTGAATTGACCACGAATGAGCAAGCCAATCCAGTGACTCCCAGTTGGCTAGGAGAAGTCCTGTTAATCGGCGGATACTGGAGGACAACGGGGTTATTGGAGCGCCTACAGACTCAACTCAGAGTCCATCGAGGGCGGATGGGACAGTATGAAGTGTGTGATTTTGTCTTGTTGCTGCTGGCTTATGCGGTCCGTGGTCTGGGCACCTTGGAAGAATTCTTTGAGCAGCTCAAACGTGTCAAATCAATCGTCATGTCCGTGTGGCAATGGCAGCACTGTCCGGTGGCCTCCACATTAAGCCGATTTCTAAGGGATATTGATCCGAGCGCCTTGGAACAACTGCGAACCTTGTTTGAGGCGAACCTCTTAGAGCATGGCTTCAGCTCCAGCCAGCAGGGTGGCTTGATAGATCGCGCTGGCAACCATTTCTATGTGTTCGATATCGATGGCACTCATCAAGCGGCACGGCAACGTTCTCTGGCCAGTACCTCGTCCTATCCAAATGCTCGTCGTCACAGCCAAAGTGCGACCGCTAAAGGATATCTTGGTCGGAGTCGAGGTAGAGGCGACGCGCACTCGCAGTTCAGTCGCTCAAGCCCACACCAGTGAATGGCTGGGCACCTTTGGTGCACCTGGCAACGGCACAGCCGGAGCGGATTTGCAACGCGCCTGTGGCATCATTGGACACTATCTCCAACATCACCAGTTGCCGGGTCAGGCTGCGATTGTCCGGTTGGATGGTTACTATGGTACTCCTGGGTTCGTCAATCAAATTCAACAGCATCAATTAGGCTATCTCCTCCGCTGCCGCGATTACCAGCTTCTGAGGCATCAAGCCATTCAAACTCGTCTTCAGGAAACACCCGCCCAGCAATGGTCACACCCAGAGTGCCATCAAGTGCGGGAGGTGTTTGATTTAGGATTTGTGGAGGATACTTGGGCAGGCTATAGCCTTCCAGTGTGCTTGATCGTCATGCGTACCCCCTCCCTATCGGAGCGAAAGCATCGTGTGGGAAAACTCATGGGAGACTTTGTCTATGAACTGTTTATCACCTCTCATTCTCCAGTCGGCCTCAGCGGATGTGACATCCTGAGTCTTTATGACGGTCGCGGTGGATTTGAAAAGCTATTGAGCGATGAAGATGTCGAGCAAGAGTGTGACCAATGGTGCAGCTGGCAACCCAACGGGCAGGAGTTCTGGCAAGTATTGAGCCAGTGGGTGTGGGACTGGCGATTGTGGGCAGGCTTGGCTGACCAACCTCAAGCCGTGCGACAAATTATATGGGTTCCGGCTGTGACTGAGCCACTCGATTCGGATACCACTGCTACTGCTCTAGATGAAGCGTTGGTGCTCTCTCAGGTACAGGCTCCTTGCCCAAGTGCAGATGCGGCTGACTACGGTCCGATGCAAGTGGCAGGAGCGTGGGCTAGGAGTCGAGGTAAATTTGCGGGTGCTGATTTCACGCTCCTTGATGAGCGCACCTTGCAATGTCCTGCTGGCAACGCTATGTGTCGACGAGAAGTCCGCCAGAGCCAATTGGGAGACCTACTGATTTTATTTGGCATCAACCCTCGCACTTGCCAGCGAGTATCGCTGAAATCGCAGTGTTTAGCCGATGGGTCCAAAGGCAGTGGAGGGCGACGAATTACAGTGATTCGTCGAAAATTGTCTAATGGTCCAATGAAGGCACAACCAGTGGCTTCGTTGGACCATTAGAGGGGAATGTCACACCCCACCTCTCAACCTCCCTTGCCTGTGCTGTCGCTAGACTTCCCCAGGACTCGACTGCGGCGCGATCTGATCTATCAATTGCGCCACCATCAGATCAAGATTGAAGCTACCAACGCCCATCTGGCAATGACATCAAAATCCTCCTTCCTCACCCGGGCTCAACGAGCGCACCGTCGATTAACTTGGGTAGAACGTTGGGACAGAGATGCAGCGACTCATGCGGTCAGCCACTGGCCAGTGAGTCTGTTTGGCATTTCCTCAAACGTGCTGGATTAGCTGAAGGGCTTGAAACCTAGCCCTGTCTTTACAATCTGAAGCTCGTTGCGCATCTCTTGGGATAACAATTAGGCGGAGCGAGATTTACGCATAATCAAATTGAGGCAGAAGATTTTGGGAGGCTTCCGCTCCATCAAGGGCGCTCAGATGTTTTATCGCATTCGAGGCTATCTTTCTACCCTCAGAAAGCAAGGCATTGATGTGCTAGATGCGCTGAAACAAGTGTTTGCTGGAAACCCTCTTTTCCCTGTTCTTCAACCTGAGTAGTTACTTAGTCGTTATTAATTGCTCCTTTCTTACATATTGGGACAGGTTGGCATATCATCCCCAACGAGTAGCCTAGCGAGACTGGGCAATGCTTCACCGTAGGTTGGGTGAATGTGAACCGATTGTTCGAGTACCTGCCACGTTGCTTTCGCTTCCATGAGTGACAAAAAGACATGCACGAGTTCAGCCGCTTCGTATCCAACTAGTGTTGCTCCTAAAATCAGATTTGTGTCGGTGTCGATGACCATGCGATAGAAACCCAGATCGTGCCCCCACTCAATGCTGCGAGCGATGTGAGCCATTGGCAGGGTGACTTCACGGGCAGCAATGCCTTGTTTCTGAGCCTGCTCTAACGTCATCCCCACTCGACCCACTTGCGGCTCTGTGTAGATGGCATAGCCTAGTACCCGATCGCTGCGTGTCCGGTGTTCGCCACATAGAATGGCTTTCAAGCGACGATAGTCTTCCCATGACACATGGGTAAAAGCAGGTTGTTTGGCAACGTCTCCGATCGCATAAATGCCAGGGCAAGTTGTCTGAAACTGATCGTCGATTTTGATAAAACCTTGTTCATCTAGTTCAACACCTGTCACCGCAGAATTTAATGCCCTAGTATTCGGGTTGCGCCCGATCGCAATTAGCAATGCTTCCCCATCGAGCACTTCACCATTACTCAGCACTAGGGTAAACACACCGTTGGTATAAGCGACCTGCTTAACGGTCACATTGAAATGCAGTCCGATTCCATCTTGCCTAAATGCATCCAAAAGCATAGCACTGACATCAGATTCTTCTTGAGCTAGCAGGCGATCGCCCCGCACAATTAATTCGGTTTGGCTGCCTAAACGTGCCATTCCCTGTCCTAACTCCAAGGCAATGTAGCCACCGCCGACTACAAGCAACCGAGGCGGAATCTGCTCCAAATCAAAGAAATTTCGGTTGGTGAGATAAGGCGTTCCAGCTAAACCAGGAATGTCAGGAATACTAGAGGATGTTCCTGTATTGATGACGATGATCGGAGCCTGCACCGTCACACCTCCTCCGCTGACCGTCCGCTCTCCAGTGAAAGTGGCTTCAGCACAGACGACTCGAACCCCTGGACTTTCTAGCCGTCGTTTAGTGCCCTGGTTAAACTGGCTGCGAATGCCACGTACCCGCTCCATCACGACAGAAAAATCGACTTCAACCTGTGCGTGTATGCCTAGCTTTGCAGCTTGTCGAGCGCGACCTGCAGCATGGGCAGCGGCTAAAAAGGCTTTAGAAGGCGTGCAACCATAGTTAATGCAACTGCCACCCAACGCATCGCGTTCAAATAGAACGACGTTCTTGCCTGCTTTGGCAAAGTCAGCCGCGAGTGGAACTCCGCCCTGACCGCTGCCAATCACAATCACATCTGCTGTTTCCATAGTTACCTCTGTTGATAGCGGGTCATTACAGTTTGTCGGGTGAATCAATTGGTTTTAACCTAACGCAGTGACTTGAACGCTGCGCGGATCTCCTCAGAGAAGAGCTGCGGTTCCTCCCAAGCCGCGAAGTGGCCGCCCTTGTTGGCCTCATGGAAGTAGATCAGGTTGCGATAGGCGCGCCGAGCCCATGTCTCTGGAGCCCGATATATCTCCCCCGGAAATACCGTGATGGCCACCGGGAGGGAAATCTCCGCGGTCTTCTGTGCGATCGCGTTCAAGAGGCTGGCCTTGTTCTCCCAGTACAACCGAGCTGACGAGACTGCGCTGTTTGTCAGCCAGTACATCGTGATGTCGTCCAGCACCTCGTCTTTCGTCGGGGACTTTTCAGAATCGCTGCTGCTTGTCCACTGCGCGAAGCCTGGATGCCCGAGCAGCCACGCCGCAAGTCCGATCGGCGAGTCCGTTATGCCATACCCGATCGTCTGCGGACGCGTGCCCATGATCACAGCGTAGGCTCGTTCCTTCTTATTGAAGGTGTCGAGTGAGTCGAACGCTGCCCGTTCCTTCTCGGAGAGTCCTGCTGGCGCTGGTCCGCCACTGGCGAGCACCGCTGCCACGTCGGGCGGAATCGTCGCTGGCAAGTTGAGGTGGATGCCGAGTAATCCTGGCGGTGCCTGACGTGCCATCGCGATAGAGATGGGGGAGCCCCAGTCGCCGCCCTGGGCAACGTAACGGGTGTAGCCGAGGCGCTGCATCAGTTCCGCCCAGGCTTGTGCGATGTGGTCGGGGTCCCAGCCGGTGCCCGTCGGTTTGCCAGAGAAGCCATAGCCAGGAATTGATGGGATGACCAAGTCGAAGGCGTCTTCTGGGCGTCCTCCGTAGGATGTTGGGTCGGTCAGCGGGCCGATGATCTTTAGCTGTTCAATGACCGATCCGGGCCATCCGTGCGTGACAAGCAACGGCAAAGCGTTCGGATTTTTGGAGCGGACGTGGATAAAGTGAATGTCTAGGCCGTCGATATTCGTGACGAACTGCGGTAGGGCATTCAACTTTGCCTCGGCTTTCCGCCAGTCGTACTCCGTTCCCCAGTAGCGCACCAGCTCTTTCATTGTTGTCAGTTGCACGCCCTGCGACTGGTCGGCGACAGTCTCCTTGTCAGGCCAGCGGGTCGTCGCGATGCGTCGGCGGAGATCGTCGATCGCCTCCTGCTGAATGTGGACGCGAAAGGGGCGGATGGTGTTGTCTTGAGTTGCGATCGCCTCGGACACAACGTGGGTTTGTGTGCGAGTCTGAGCGGATTGGTGTGCCAGCACGAGAACGGGCAGTGCTAGCAGCACCATCGCTGCAAAGAGCATGACGAGAAGTCGCAAGAGCAGGACAAACGTACTTGTGGTGCGGGTTTTAGTTTTGTAGCGTCCTTCTTTCAATTTGGTCATGCGTTTTCTCTTTGCTGCAAATGGTTCGTTCCGTAGCTCAGGCTAAACCCGATCAGTAACCGTTAACTTCGACGACAGCTTTGGCAAACTCCTGTGGCGCTTCTTGTGGCAAGTTGTGCCCAATGCCGCCTTTGATAGTGCAGTGTGAATATTTGCCCGAGAATTTCTTGGCATAGGAACTCGGATCTGGATGTGGTGCGCCGTTGGCATCACTCTCCAGCGTGATGGTAGGTACGGTGATCATGGGGAATGTGGCGAGTCGCTTCTCAAACTCGTCATACTTCGACTCACCTTCGGCTAGCCCAAGCCGCCAGCGGTAGTTGTGGATGACGATGTCAACGTGATCTGGGTTGTTGAAGGACGTGGCGCTGCGATCGAACGTCGCGTCATCAAAGTTCCATTTTGGTGAGGCAAGCCGCCAGATGAGCTTGTTGAAATCGTGTCGATATTGTTCGTAGCCGAGCTTGCCTCGTTCCGTTGCAAAATAGAATTGGTACCACCATTGGAGTTCGGCCTGCGGTGGCAGCGGCATCTTATTGGCTTTAAGGCTGCCGATCAAATAACCGCTCACGGAGACAAGCGCTTTGCAGCGTTCGGGCCAGAGTGCCGCAATGATGTTGGCGGTGCGCGCGCCCCAATCATAACCAGCGATGACTGCCTTCTCGATCTTGAGCACATCCATTAACGCGATGATATCGACCGCGAGCGCCGACTGCTGTCCATTGCGGGGTGTCTCGCTTGAAAGAAATCGGGTCGTGCCATAGCCCCGCAAATACGGGACGATCACCCGGTACCCCGCCGACGCCAACAAAGGAGCGACATCGACATAGCTGTGGATGTCGTAAGGCCATCCATGCAGGAGGATGACTGGACGACCATTCGCGGGACCCGCTTCAGCGTATCCGACATTCAAGACACCAGCATCGATCTGCTTTAGTGAGCCGAATGATGTGTTTGTTCCGGACTTCATCATGGACAGAGCAGCTGGTTGTGTTTTGTTGGATTGGGCGATCGCAGAACCGAATCGGACTAACTGTGTAGTCGCAATGGCCATAGCCGCAATGCCCAAAAAGCGGCGTCGTTGATGGTTGATCTTATCGGATATTGATTCCATCTCTAATCTTGTTCGCCGATCGATTGGGCATAGGTTTTGCCGTACGGATAGAAGAGTTCCTTGCGGTCCTGCTGCCATGCCGCTTTCAGTTCAGGTGTGGTGATGTCCCAGTCCGGTCGGCATTTCTTGAGAACAGCGCGCAGGTCCTGACGCAGCTCTTCCAGAGTGGGTCGCCCGAAGAACCAGTAGCCCATGTAGATCTTGTAAATAACCAGACCCGGTTCCAAGACAATCGTGTAGGGGATCATAGGATTGTGGAGTGGGTCTGTGTATTCGGCGATATCGAGGTCTTTTTGGATTTTGCGTCCCGCATCGGAGAGGAAAGGCCAGTGGGCACCGACGCCGCTGCGATATTCATTTGTCTCGGTGATGTTGTCGGTGCTAATCGTGACCAGCCGACAATAGCCGACCTCGATCTCACGATGAAGTTGAACCAGCCCTTCAGCCTGCCGACGGTCTTTGGGGCAGTACCCTCCGCGGCTGAGGACGAGAACCATCGGATGTTGTCCTTGCAGCTCGGAGATCTTCCGACGTTTCGCGGTGTGGTCGGGCAGTTCGTAGTCGGGGAAGACAGCCCCTGGAACAATATCAGAGCGCATTCGAAAACTCCTTTCTGGTTGGAATTGATAACCTTAGTAAGAGGAACCGACAGAGCCCCTCAAGCCGCGACTTGACTCCGCGTGAATTCAGCAGCGTACAATTTCACGAAGTCGTACATACTCGTCGGCGTCTTGCCAGTGAGCTTGAATAGGTCGTCCGTCATGCGGTCGTACCGCCCCTGCGCGTGAAGTTCGGCCATCACCGCGAGGTGGTTAAGGAGGTGCGTTGGCACCCCAAACTCACGCAGCGTATCGGTCCATCCGGAGAGCGGCACGTTACGATAGCGGATCGTTCGACCCAGTGCCTCGGAGAACGTGCGCGCATAATGGTTCAGATCAGCCGACTCAAATCCGGTCAGATTGTAAACCTGACCAATGTGCGAGGTAGGGGCGTCTAGGATCACGGAAACGGCGTGCGCCACATCCACTGCCGAGATCGGCGAGGTTTTGCTGTTCCCCAGCGGCAGCGCCAGTTCGTCGTTGTCCCGGACGCCAGCAGCGGCGAGACGTAGGAAGAAACTCTCGAGGAAGACCGTCGGACGCACTGTTACGACTGGTAACCCCGACCACGTCAATGCCTGTTCTGCAAGCCAGTGCAGCTTGTGCTGTGGGCTGTCAGTGGTCTCGGTAATGCTCATCTGCGTCACGGTCATCTGCGACATGTTTACGAAAGCCTCAACGCCGTGGTGCTTCGCCACCGCAGCAGTGTTGACCGTGGCTTCGAGATACGCTGCCGAGACCGACATGCCGAAATAGATGCGCTTAACACCTTCGATCGCCCGGTGCATCGAGGCAAGATCGGTCAGATCGCCCTGCACAACCTCAGCCCCTAGCTGGCGCAGACTTTCAGCGCGTTCATCCTCCCGCCGAACCAAGGCGCGCACCTTATGCCCTTTAGCGAGCAACATTGCAGTGAGGTTGCGACCGATCGCACCGATATCGCCTGCCGCTCCCGTTATGAGGATTAGGCTGTCATGTGTGGATTTCATCGTCATTTCATTGACCTTGTGTTCACTTTCTTGTCGCTCGTCGCGAAAACATATCTGTTTGCGTGATCAACCGAACGTGAACGCGAAAGCCTCTACCCCAGAATCCAGAAACTCGATCTCGAACTGGCGATCGCGGATGGGCTTTGGCTGTCGGATTAGTTGGTACAACCGCTGTTTAGTAACTATGCCTTCGCCTTGCTCATCAACATCAAGTCCATAAGCCGCGACTGCTGGTTGTCCGTCTGTGAGCACGCGAAACCGCACGGATGTTCCTGGCGCAGTTGGTCCCATAACGAGATGCAGGTCGCGGGCGTGGAAGCGGTACGCAATCCGCCCGCCGGACTGGTTCAGTACAATGCCTTGTCTGCCGATTGTCCAATCGCCGGAAAGTGCCCATTGATTAAGTTTCAATTGCACAGGGGCAGTATATAAATGAGGCTTGTTTAACTCCGCGTGACCGGGAGAGGTAAAATTCTCCGTTCTTTCGTAGCCAAGGTAGTTTTCAGGGGATTTCAGGCTGTTCCAATCGGCGGCAGCTTCAAAACCGCGAGCATCGACTTTGACCATTTCCTGACCGACACGGCCAGTTCCAGATTCAGACAGGAGCTGTTGAATGACCTGTTCCGATCGCTCGTATTCTCCCTCGCCGAAGTGATGATGACGAATGCGTCCTTGCGTATCTATAAAATAAAGGGCTGGCCAATAATGGTTCTCGAACGCGCGCCACACGGCATAATCGTTGTCCACGGCGATCGGATAGTCAATTCTGATCTCCCTCAACGCTCGGCGGACATTATTGATATCCTTCTCGAATTCAAACTCTGGTGTATGTACACCAATCACTACTAGTCCCTGATCTTGATACTTCTCGGCCCAAGCGCGAACATAAGGGAGTTGGCGCAGCCAATTGATGCAGGTATATGTGCAGAAGTTGATCAGCACGACTTTTCCACGCAGTTCGTCAACTGTTAAGGGCTGCGAATTGAGCCACGCGATCGCGCCGACAAGCGAAGGCAGTTCGCCTTCAATCGGTAACTCAGCCGTTGCCGACGTAGCGTGCTGTGCGGTGCAGCCAAGCATGCCAAGCGGAGCGGCAGCAATAGTTTTAAGCATGGTTGTTAAAAAGTAGCGGCGATTATGATTAATTTTTTTAGACATGCACTGACCTCCCTGTCGTTGCATACGGATAGGTCCAGTGGAATTAGAGAACCTCGACGGTTCTCTTCTCTCTGATATGGGGTTCAACGCAGCGATCGGAACCCCGCCCTGAGTTCCTGAGCAAAGATCATTGGCTGCTCCCAGGCTGCAAAGTGGCCACCTTTGTCGAGCTGGTTGTAATAAATGAGATTGGGATAAGCCTGCTCGGTCCAGGTTCGTGGGGCCTGATATGCCTCGCCGGGAAAGACACTCACCGCCGCTGGAATGGAGACACCCTTGGCGTTCCAAAAGCCACCCTTATATTCCCAATAGAGACGAGACGCGGAGACTCCTGTGTTCGTCAGCCAATAGAGCGTAATGTTATCGAGGATCTCGTCTCGGGTTAGTTCGCCTGTGGTGCTTGTGGTTCGGTTCAGAGCCTCGACGACCGCTGCAGCAGGCTGGCCACCAGCATCATCGTGGTCGAGAAGCCAAGCGGCTAGACCGACGGGCGAATCTGCAATGCCGTACAACGTTTGCGGGCGCGATGCCATGTACTTGGCGTAGGCAACTCTTTGCTTCAACGTTCTATCTAGCTGCTCGTAGGCGCGCCTTTCCTCAGCTGACAGACCGGATGGAGGCGGTTCGCCTGCCACGAGCGCCTTGTCGATGTCGGCTGGAACTGTCCCAGGATAGTTGGTGTGGATGGCGAGCAATCCCGCAGGTGCCTGCACACCCATCAGGTCAACAACGAACGCACCCCAGTCACCACCCTGAGCGACGTAGCGGGTGTAGCCCAGCCGCTTCATTAACACATCCCAGGCACTTGCCATGCGCTCGACGCCCCAACCAGTAGTGGTCGGTTTGCCAGAGAAGCCATAGCCAGGCATCGACGGAACTACCACATGGAAAGCGTCTGATGCACTTCCTCCATAGGCTGTGGGATTGATCAGTGGATCGATAATCTTGAGCTGCTCGATGATCGAACCGGGCCATCCGTGCGTGACGATGAGCGGCAACGCGTTTTCGTGTCTCGAACGAGCATGAATGAAATGAATGTCTAGTCCGTCGATCTCGGTGATGAAGTGCGGTAGAGCGTTCAGCTTTGCCTCGACCTTGCGCCAGTTGTAATCTGTCGCCCAATGGCGCGCGAGTTTTTGCATCGTCGCGAGTGGTAAACCCTGTGATAGGTCAGTGACAGTCTCTTTTTCGGGCCATTGCGTTGACGCGATGCGGCGACGAAGGTCGATAAGTGCTGTTTCCGACATGTTGATACGGAAGGGGCGAATTGCGGTTGTGTCGGTAGACTGCGAGGTTCCGGGTTGAGTTGTGGGGGTCTCCTTTGGTTTTGTTGGGCTCGATTGGGCGATCGCAGGACTGAATCGACCGAGCTGTGTAGTCGCAATAGTCATGGCCGCAATGCCCAAAAAGCGGCGGCGTTGATGGTTGATTTCTTTAAACATTGATCTCTAATTAAATTTAACTGAGGTTATGTATTGTCTACCCACATTACTTAGCTCTGATAGTAGGGCGAGTTCTGGGCTTAAGTTCCGTTGCTCACCCCATCGCTCACTTCACCAAGGAAAAGGTCGTCCAGAACTCAACCTGGCAACTGTCATTCTGGCCGCATCACTTGGAAAGAACAGGTAAAATTTCCTCCATGTAACGGTCAGCAGTGGCGGCTGCCTCTTCTGGACTGCTGCCATTCTGACGCGCACTCAGATAGGGCGCATACCAGTCCCACCAGTGATGCTCGCCGTGAGTCTTCTCGTAGTAATCATGGCGCTCTGCCGTCTCGTGGAGAAGGGTTGCCAAGGTGGCAACGTCTGCTTGTGGAGAGTCCCATAAACGACCGGGAAGCCGCGTTGTGATTTCCTGGAGCAGCCAGAGGTTCCCGTCCGGGTCTTCAAACGAGGCAAAGGAGAAGTAGGAACGACCTTCTGGGTCGCGCCCGCTGATGCGCGGGTTCTCCACGGCGTTGTTAAAGGGACCGCCAGCGTAGTGGAAGATCTCGCTCACATTGACACCGCGATCGCTCAAGTCTTTGCGGGCAGCGTCCAAGTCATCCACTGCGAGAACTAGATTTTGTGCCGAGCCAGAATTGGCTGGAGTGACTCCCTGGCCGAAAATGATCGAGGCGTCTGACTGGGGTGGCGTCACATGCACGTTGCGGTAGCCGCCCGCCGCGATGTCGATGTCGAGTCGCCAGCCAAGATTCTCGTAGAATGCCTTCGTGCGCTCCACGTCAGAAACGGTGAATACCACAACTTCGAGTTTCATGTTTGGACGGTTTACTTGATTGCTACTCATCTTGTTCTCCTTTTGGTTAATAAGGTTGTTCAGATTGGTTACATTTCATTCTTCTGCGATCGCCTTTGGCGGGTCAGGCGCTCCGGCCCAATGCAAACCACTGAAGTTGTTTGAGTTAAAACGCGATTTAAATGTCTGTCCTTCTTTCAACATCTTCAACATCCAAGTGAATTTAGCTTTGATGTACCAAAGGGTGGAATTGTACGGTGAAGGCTAATTCTTGTAATAGTGATAAGACTCTTACTCTCAGCAACAACGTAATTGGCGTTCTACTGCAAGCGGTCGCGCAGAGATAGACTTTAGTCTGAACTTTTAACTTAATGATTTGAGCTGTAAAGAAGCGGTTACGGCAAGAAATTCTTGTATCATCTTTTCGATCAGCTCACCTGCTGGGAGAGCTTCGGTTAAGGCTGTTCCCTGCCCTGCCCACATACTGACAAAATCTGGATTTGATTGTTGAGCAGAAGTCTGACGCAAAACCCGCCCGATCGACATCTGCGCCGGGAATGGCAGCACTTTATCCTTGTTGTTTTCCATTTCATGGATAAATCGATTTCGGATAGCTCTGGCGGGCTTGCCGGAAAATACTTCAGTAATCACTGTGTCTTCGTCCTGACACTTGAGGACTGCCTGCCGATAGACTTCTGGGATGTTGTTTTCAGGGCAGGAGAGAAAGGCAGTCCCCATCTGTACCCCGCTTGCCCCCAGTGCAAATGCCGCAACAATTCCACGAGCATCCATGATTCCGCCCGCCGCCACGACCGGAACCGAGACCGCATCAGCTATCTGTGGCACTAACGCAGCTGTTCCAATCAATCCGTGTTCATAAGGTACTGCAAAGGTGCCGCGATGGCCTCCAGCTTCAAAGCCCTGGGCGATGATGATATCGACTCCTGCTTCGACGAGAGCTTTGGCTTCGCGGACGGTGGTCGCGGTTGCCAATACAATTGAGCCGATCGCGTGTATCTTATGAATTGCCTCAATGGGCGCAGGTCCAAAGTGGAAACTAAAGACAGGGACTTTCTCCTCAAGCAGGACAGTAAATTGATCTCTGAATGGTCCTAGTATCGGGATTGGTTCAGGCACAGGTCCGGCGTTTAGTTCGTTGTGCCATTTTGTTAATAGCTCAGACATGGGAGTTTGCTGCTCAGGCATCAGTTGATATGCTTCAACGGCTGGAGCAAACAAATTCACTGCAAAGGGTTGGTCTGTCAGCTCTCGAATTTGCCTGATAATGGAGCGAAGGTTAGCTGGTGGGGTGGCCGCCCCGCCATATGAGCCTAGACCTCCTGCATTAGAAACAGCTGCAACTAACTCAGGTGTAGAAGCGCCAGCCATCGGAGCCTGAATGATTGGATGCGCGATCTTGAGTAGATCTATCAGTTCCGTCTTAGGCCACATAAATACCTCTCACATACCTTACCAGTTGCATAGGAACCTCCAGAAACTTGCTAGAGAGTACGACAATGCCTTGTCATTGATGGACAACGAGATAATTTAGTAGTTTGTAAAGGAGACGGGCTTGCCATCTACTGAAATCAAGCGATCGAGGCGAATTTCAGTTCCATCTTGCAGCTTAAGGAATTCGCTTTTGTTGGCAGTATAGAGGTCGATAATTTTGCCTTCTATACTGGCTGCTTCACCAGGTTCTGTGCGATAGCGGATCGTACAAATCCGATGTAAGGTAGCGAGTGCCTCTAGCTCGTCATAAAAACTACAGCTAACCGCTTGATACAAGTTTGCAGAGGCATCAGAAGAGCCTGTATCGACAATGGTGTGTTGAGTTGAATCTGGGTTCAGTTTCATGGTTGATTCTCGACTGATGATGTAAGTGAGCAGAAAAAATGGCGCATTCTCTTTTTAGGTTGATGAGCTTGCTCGTTACTCGCCCCCCCACTCACTTCACTGAGGAAAACGCGGTCGGTGCTAGCAACTCGTTGCGGATGTTCTGCACGAGTGGACCGTCCTTCTCGCTTTCGGTCTTGGTCGCGATCCATTCAGGGTCAGTGAGGAATGCGTTCCAGCGCTCCTCACGCTCAGCCACACTGTTCCAGACAAGCAGGTAGGTAAGCTGGTTACTTTCGCTCTCGCCGATTAGCGTTGTCCAAAATCCAGCCTGACGGATGCCATGCTTTTCCCAAATCTGTAACGTGTGATTTTGAAAGCGCGAAATTAGTGCTGGTAGTCGTCCGGGCATGGAGTGATAAATACGTAATTCGTAGATCATGCCTTTAATGCCCCGCACTCTGACCACCATCCACGTGAAGGATTTCGCCCGTTACAAAGTTGGCAGATTCGAGGTAGAGGATCGCATCAACGATGTCAGAGATTTCGCCCATCCGATCGATTGGGTGCATGGCAGCGAGCTGTGCATGGGTCTCGGCAGGATGCATTGGCGTCTTGATGTTACCCAGCGCGATCGCGTTCACCCGGATACCGCGCTTGGCATACTCGATCGCCAGTGATCGGGTCGCAGCATTCAGTCCACCCTTCGTCAGTGATGCAAGTACAGAGGGTACGCCAGCGATCGGGTTGTCAACCAGACTCGTTGAGATCTGCACAACATGACCGCTGCCATGCTTCTCCATCTCGGCGATCGCGAGTTGCGTCATGTGAAAGAATCCAGTGATGTTGGTGCCCAGGTACGCTGTGTAGTCTGCCTCGGTGTACTCGGTGAACGGCTTGGCAATGAAGATGCCAGCGTTGTTGACCAGTGTGTCAATGCGCCCAAATCGGGTCACGCCTTCGATGATTGCACGCTCGGCAGTTTTTCGATCAGCAATGTCACCTGACACTGCGAGAATCTCATCATCGTCCGATGGCTGAATTGAGCGTGAGATCGCAATCACCCGATAGTTGCGATCGCGGTATGCCTTAACCAGGGCTGCACCGATGCCCTGCGATGCGCCGGTAATCACAGCGACTTTCTGTTCAGTGCTCATGTAAAACTCCTTTGGAAATGATGTTTGAATAGTGATGTGTAAATGTTGCAGATCAGGCGATGATCGAAGCTGTGATGCGCTGGTCATGGTCGGTGCTAGTCGCGACTAGCAGCCATGCTTCGATTTCCTGGGCCAATTTTGCGGCGTTGCTCTGGCACATCGCGATCGCGTCTTTCCCGACGAGCAAATGCAGTGGCGGACGTTCTGTATTGGCGAGTTGAAGAATCACCTGAGCAAACTTTTTTGGATCTCCGGGTTGGTTGCCGTGTAGCGCATCAGCTCCGCTGCGGATCGGTCCTACTGTTGCCTGATAATCAGCAATAATGGTTTTAGCGGCAACATAAGATTCAGTGCTTAGGAAGTCAGTCGTAAAAAGACCGGGAGCCACTGCGGTGACATGGATGCCAAGCGGTGTCAGTTCCGCTGCTAGCCCTTTCGAGATACCTTCGACCGCAAATTTAGTGGACCCGTACAATCCCCAGCCCGGAACCACATCGTGGCCAAACAAAGACGAGATATTGATCACCCGCCCGGATTTCCGCTGGCGCAGATAGGGCAACACCGCACGAGTCACATTCAGTAGACCAAACACATTGGTGTCATACTGTTTGCGAACTTCGGCATCCGTGGCTTCTTCGATCGCCGTGACCATGCCATATCCGGCGTTGTTGACTAAGATATCAACCCGCTCGAAACGGGCTATACCTTGCCTGACAGCCGCTTGTACTTGGTCTTCTTGGGTGACATCCATCTGCACAACATGCAGATCCGGGTGGTTTTGAAGGGCAGTGGTGAGTTGTTCGGGATTACTGCGAACCGTCCCTACCACGCGATCGCCCGCTGCTAAGGCTGCTCTGGCAATTTCTAACCCAAAGCCCCTGGAAGCTCCGGTAATTAACCATACTTTCTGCGTTTTCATCGTGTGTCCTTGTTTAAGAGGTTGTCTATTGTGTTGGCTTTAGGTCGGTGAGCTTGCTGCCCATTTCGGTTAATTTCATGCTTCTGCGATCGCTCAATCCAACCACTCAAGTTCTTTGAGTTAAAACGCGACTTAATCATTCGGATTGGAGAAAGCAGTAGGAGGCGAAGTCGTTATACCTGATAGGCTTCAGGTGAGCTGCAAGATGAAGTAATTCTGGATTGCCCTGTTCACAAACATAAAGTTGAGTGATAGCGGCAACGGTGATGTTGCTATCATCCGACTCACTGAAATTGCCAGAACTTCCTAGTTCAATTTCCTACCAGTTTAGTGTGTTGGTGGCGGCACAGGCGGCAAGTACGATGCACCTCTAATTGAATAGAATAGTGAGATGTGCGAAGCTCGTAGGCAATCAAAACCATTCCCCCAAATAGAACGGTAACTCCACTGAGAAAGACTATCAGTGCCATCTGTGCTAGCCAATTAACATTAGTGGCAACTGCTATGGAAATGACCAACATATCCAGCATAAAGACTAGGATAGAAGTATAAGTAAGAACAAGGGCATCATGCACGAAATGATGGTGTCTCAGGAGATCCCTCAGCAGGGATTCAAGTTCTTGTACCTTCTGAGCCTTGTGCCCATTGGGAGCTAGATCCGACTCCTGCAAGTTGCTCAGTTCTTGGTTGACGGCATGTAGGCGATCGCCAAGGGAACCGTACCGAACAATCAAGCCGTTTACCACGATGGCACAAGTCGTGATCGTGACGACAGGAGCAATGATCAGGTTAATTGTCTTTGTCACTTCCTCAATTGACGACATAATGCCACACTCCCTTGGATAAGGCGTTAACCCTATCTCTATTTGGTTTCAGTGGGGTTGAATTCGGTGACTAACAACGCCCCCAGTAGTAAAAATCGTTGCAATTTTGCGTCTTACTCTTTGTCGTTTATGACCAGGTTCTGTTCATTGGTATTGGCGACAAGCACTGCTAGGAGGCGTGCGGATTCAGTATCACTGGCATTGGCGCTGACACGATGATGATCGCCAGGTAATTCAAAAAAGTTTTCACCAGCGTGATATACCTGCTCTGGATTATCATTGATTTTGCTCCGAACCGCACCTTCCAGAACTGTTGCATAGATGAAAGCTGAGGCTGCATGGGTGTGAGGGATCGACGAGACACCTGGCGCGTATTCGACCACCTGGACTTTCATGCTCTTGCCAGGGACATTGGGAAGGGCATGGTCGAAGACCAACGTTACCTTTTCACCCAACACGGTTGAAGCTGCGAATACGGGGAGAGTTATGAATAGGGAGAGTGCCATGAATAAGGAGAGAGTTATGAATACAACTTTATGGAAAAATCTAGTCAACACTTCTGCTCTCCTTGTGTGAATACAAACGTGAATACAAGCTGGTGGATATCAATTCATCTGATGTGCTTTTATGCTGAACAAGCCGATCGCTGGTTAGATCTGTATAGGTTGAGCTTTGTAAAACTCAGCAGTTGCGGGATGTTGGACTTTGTGTCTTCAACTCAACTGATGTCAGCATTAAATTCTCATTGCTGATCTTTAAGCGATCGAGCGGTTGAGCCAGTTCTCGAAGTGCGTCGGGCCGATGCGCGAGTTGCCCTGAGGAACGAGTTGATCGTTCAACGCTGCACCAAAGTAACGGGCGTGACTGTCTACAACCACTTGGCGTGAGTCGTGAGTTGTACTCAGGAATTGGCGGATGATCTCCTCGAAACGGAACCGATCGGGACCCGCTAAGTCGATAATGCCATTTACTGGCGCTCCCAGTGTGATATCAACCAGCGTGTCAACAACGTCATCTGACCAGATGGGCTGGATAAAGGCAGAGGGCAAGTGAACTGTTTGCCCATCAGTGGGGAATTGAGAGATGATCGTCTCGATGAACTCAAAGAACTGCGTAGCGCGGACGATTGTATAGGGGATTGCTGCGAACTGGATCAACTTTTCCTGAGCGACTTTCGCACGCATATAGCCGCTATCCGGGATGCGATCGGCCCCGACGATTGATACCATAACGTGATGAGTCACACTCGCGTCTGCCTCTGCTGCTAACAGGTTCCGGGTTGACTTCTCGAAGAACTCTAGCACCGCCGCATCTTCAAAGGAGGGTGAATTCGTCACATCGACAACAACTTGGGCACCTACCAGCACATCAGCCAATCCCTCACCTGTAACAGCGTTGACACCTGAAGAAGGGGACGCTGCGGTCGCCTCATGTCCAAGCTCCTGTAGCTTGCTCACAAGCTTCTTGCCAATCAGCCCACTGCCACCAATAACAACAATTCTCATGGCAAAACCTCTAATAATTAGATAGGGGAATTGAGTTTGGCAGTCACCGTTGCGAGTTTGCTACCAAGTTGCAGGATACTTGTCTGTTGAACTTCATCCTTCAAATTGCCATTCTCCTCAAACGCTTGATAAGGGATGCTAATTGCCTGTTGATCGGGCAACACCAAAACCCCAATATTGCCAAGAATGGAACGGACGTGAACTAATCCTCGTAAGCCTCCCAACGCTCCAGGAGAAGCACTCATTAACACCGCAACCTTGCCTGCGAAACACTCCAATGGAGGTTCGCCCGGTTCAGAACGCGATGCCCAATCAATCGCATTTTTCAGGAGTGGGGTGATCGAACTGTTGTATTCTGGGCAGGCAATGAGGAAACCCTGATGCGCTTTCATCAAAGCCTTGAGCTTGAGGACATTCTCTGGCAGTCCCTCAGCCTCTTCCAAATCCCCATCGTAGAGCGGTATGGGCAGATCGCGGAAATCCAGGTGTGTTACCTCTGCACCTGCGGCTTTCGCTCCTTCAAGGGCGACTTTTACCAGTTTTTTATTGATAGAATCTTGGCGAGCACTCCCGGCAAAAGCGAGAATTTTGGTAGTGGTCATGAATTTCTCCTTTCTAGTTTTCTCGTGATAAGTCTATGCTGGTTGAGTTTTGAACCATCCGCAGTGAGTTGTGAAAACTTTTAACTGGCATGAGCTACGGCGGTGCTAACCATCCATTCCAACGGTCGCGGTTGAAAATTCAGTTCGCGTTTTGCCTTGGCATTCGAGGCACCTCGCATCTGAGTCTGGTAGTAAACAATGTCCGCACCCCCCTCTAGTTCCAGAGCATCCTCAATGGATACCCGTGGCGGGGGTGGAGCATTCAGCGATCGCGCAAATGCAGGCAGCCAGTCGCGCACCGCTAAAGGCTGATCATCCACAATCAGATAAACACCAGAATTGCCCTGCTCTGCGGCTGCAACCGTGGCGATCGCGGCATCCTCGATGTGTAACCACGACCAGACGCCATCACCATTGCCGACAATTGGAAACTGTTGCTGCCGTATCTGTTGTGCTACATCACCATCCGGGTTGAACCAGGTGCCAGGTCCGTAGAAGAAACCATAGCGTAAGGCAATTCCTTCGAGATTGGATTCCAACAAACGGTATTCAATCTCAGTGACGAGGCGAGCATCGGCGGCAACGGCGGGGGAGGCATCCAGCGATAACGGTGTTTCCTCATCTGCCAATCCATCACCGGGAATTCCCCAGAAGGCGACCGACTGTCTCAGGTAACGGCACACCCCTGCTGCCTGTGCTGCCGCTAGCACATTGGCACCCCCCTCTAACCGAATCCGCGTATTCAGAGGCCCTGCTGCACTCATTGATTCGCGGCTGTAAGTTTTGGGTAGAGCGGTGAGTTGTTCAATCACCACCTCTGGTTGAGTTTGGTTAATAGCCGCTTTAACTGCATCTGGGTCGAATACATCAGCGATCGCAGGTTCGATTCCCTGTGCCGCTAATGACTGTGCTCTTTCTGGAGAACGGGTCAGAGCTACAACGTTGTGTCCTTTGGTAAGTAATTGGTCCAGTAGTGGGCGACCGATCGCTCCTGTTCCCCCAGCAACAAAAATCTTCATTTGTGACTCCTGCAAAACTTGTCGCCTAGTACGGCACTACATTGCGTTGATAGCGGAAGTGTTACCGTCCAGGAAGCCGCACCTTGACCTCTTGAAGTATCCAACCGTTGCCGTCCGGATCACTGAACGAGGCATAGGAAGCATAGTCGCGACGTTCTGGATCGGGACCCGGTACGCGTCCTTCGGTTCCGGCGTGGTGGAAGATCCCGCCGATGTCGTGAAATATCTCACTCACCTCCACACCCCGCTCAACCAGTTCGGCGCGGGCGGCCTCAATGTCGTAAACGATGAGGTACAGACCCTGAACTGACCCTGGCTCGGCTAAAGACACTCCTTTGCCAAAGATGATTGAGCACTCTGATCCGGGAGGAGTCAATTGCACCACCCGGAAGCCATTCTCGCCAGGAAAGTCGGCATCCAGTCGCCATCCCAACGTTTTATAGAAGTCTATGGAGCGATCAACATCGGCAACGGGGATCACCACAATTTCGAGTTTCATGTTTTGGCTGCTTACAGTATTGCTAGTCATTTTGTTCTCCTTTAAGTTGGTGAATTTGATGTTTAGATTGGTTGCTTTTCATGCTTCTGCGATCGCGATTAAGCAAACCACTGAAGCTCTTTGAGTTAAGACAATAAAGTTGCTATATCTCCGTCGCAACGGCAGGTAAAGTTCCGGGTGGACCTAGAATTTCATCGCCTATTTCAGCACTAATGCGCTCAAATAGAGCCATATCCGATGCTGCTGTTTCATCCTGGGTTCCCACCGCTTCAATCAGCCGAGCAAAGGCACTGGGGGCAGCAATGACTAATCCGCGCGCTGGCTGTTCGCTGAGTGCGGCAACAACATGAGTGGTGCCGATAGGAATGAAGAAACTTTCACCTGCGCCTAACACGACCTTGTGCTCATCTGCCCAGACCGTGAACTCACCTTCCAGTACATAAAGTTGTTCGGAGTAACGGGTGTGGCGATGGGGAGGAGTCTGTGAACCTGGCGGAAAATAGCCTTCAATCAGATCGTATTGACCTCCGGTTGTAGTGTGATCGGCAACGATGCTGAGACAAGAACCAAAAAGCCAGAAAGATTGTGTCATGAGATGAAGACCTTTGGGATAACTGTGTCAACCAATGCAGCTTCTATGCGACTGAGGCTAGCTGCACATAACAATCAAAAACGTTGATTAGTTGCTGCTACAAGAGCTGCTATCAATTGCTCAATAGTCCAACGCTCGCAGTAACGAATCCCATTCACAAAGAAAGCTGGTGCAGCTTCTACCCCACTGCGATATCCACCCTGAATGTCTTCAATGATGTGATCGACATAAGCTCCTTTGGATAAGTCTTGCAAAAATCGAGAAATGTCAAGTCCCAGACGATTTGCATATTCCACGAGGTATCCATTCTCTAAGGCTTGTTGATGGATAAAGAGCATCTCATGCATCTGCCAAAACTGACCTTGAACTGCCGCTGCTTCCGCTGCTTCCGCTGCCCGCTGAGCCTGAGGATGAATCTGTATTTGGGGGAAATGACGAAAGATAAAGCACACATCATTCTCCTCGAAAGGGCTTAACTGCTGTTGAGCAGCTTTAATCAACCGATAGGTCTTTGCACTTTGAAAACATTCATAGTCCCCATACAGGATGAGTACAACACTGGCACTTAGCACACCTTGAATGTGATCCTGAACTGAAGGTGGGGCAAATAAGGAATGATGTTCGCAATCGCTAGCCATATTTCAGACCTGCCGAGCAAACTTAAACTCTGCAACTCAGTTGCTGTTAGCGTTTGCATGAACCCAATATAGGGAGTTGGCTCCTACATGTCGCCCACTGAAAGTTCATAATTTTATGCAACATAAGATGGATGAAATAATCTACCTAAGGTAGTAGCTTATCTCCAACTAAAGTATGAATCTAGGTCTTAACTCAAGCCTATAAACTAACAAGCCCACGTTTAACCGCAACAATGACGGCTTGCGTGCGATCGCTGACTCCCAGCTTGCTCAAAATCCGAGTCACATGGGATTTGACAGTGCTCTCACCAATCTTTAGAGCAGTGCCAATGTCTTGATTACTCAATCCCTGCGCCATTAAACGGAGCACTTCTAGCTCTCGTTCACTGAGTATGGGATTATTCATCCTCTCTACCAGCTTACTTGCCACCGCCGAAGAAACATACTGCTGACCGCTGTGAACGATGCGGATCGCATTCAAAAGTTCATTTGGTTTTGCATCTTTAAGCAGATATCCCTGGGCACCTGCTTGCAACCCTCGATAAATATCTTCATCGCCATTATAGGTGGTCAGCACAATAATTCGAGCTGACTTAAATTCAGCACAAATTGCAGTAATAGCTTCAACCCCTGCCATTCTTGGCATGCGTAAATCCATGAGGGTGACATCAGGCTGATGTTCACGGTATTGGGCGATCGCCTGTTGTCCGTCCTCTGCTTGAGCAACCACTGTCATTTCTGGATCGTAGTTAATGATGTTAGTCAATCCTTCTGTAACGAGGGAGTGATCATCAACAATCAGAACCCGAATTTTAGTGGATTGACTCATGATGATTTTCACTCCCGATTGACAATGACAACAATTTCTGTTCCTTGTCCAGGTTGGCTTTGAATCGATAGGTGTGCACCAATTCGTTCTGCTCGCTCGCTCATTCCCAACAAACCAAAGCCACCTAGTGATGAAATGCTTCCAACTCCGAAGCCCTGTCCATCATCTTGAACGCGCAGAACACATTGAGCATCGTCATACACTAGCTCAACCAGAATTTTACTAGCATTGGCGTATTTGATCGCGTTTGTTAAGGCTTCCTGTCCAATCCGTAGTAAGTGATTTTCCACCTCGGTCGGTAGAGAGTAAACTACGCCCTTGCTTTCATAGATTAAAGTCGTTTTAGTAGTTGACTGCATTTGAATTACGAGGCGATGCAGGGCACTCTGTAAAGTACTCGCTTCTAAAAGTTGCGGACGGAGTGCTACCACTGAGCGACGCGCTTCAGCCAGCCCAGTTCGAGCTAATTCATCAATCTTTTCCAGCCTTTCTAGATATATTTGAGCAGATCCCGAATCATCTGCCAGCATTTGTGTTACAGATCCGACATGAAGCAAAATGCCTGTAAAAGCCTGTGCCAATGTATCGTGAATTTCTCGCGCCATGCGGTTGCGTTCTTCTAAAACGGAAGCCTCCTCAGCACGTTTGCGTTCACGTAGTGCAGCCTCTCGCCGTTCGCTAATATCAAGAATGACTCCTAACATTTGCACAGGCTGTCCGGTTGTGTCGTAAATGCCTCGACCTCTGGCAACTAACCAATGAATGCTGCCATCTGGATAAATGACTCGATATTCTGCTTCAAAATCGGTATGGGTTTCTAGGGCTGTCTCAATGGCTTGCTCAACTCGATCAATATCTTCTGGATGAACACGATCGCGCCATGCCTGATAGCTACTCTCAACTTCATTGGGAACTAATCCCAGCAATCGCACATGATTGTCGTCCCAGTCCACTGTGTTCTCAGTAATATTCCAGTTCCAACTGCCAATGTAGCTGAAGTCCATTGTCAACCTGCGTTGTTCTTCACTCTGTCGTAAGGCAGTCTCTATTCGCTGGCGCTCTTCAATCTCCTGAGAGAGGAGCACAGTTCGCTCAGCAACCTGTTGTTCCAAGGTACGGTTGTAGTCAGCAAGTAGTTGCTCAGCTTTTTTGCGTTCGGTAATGTCTTGAAAGGTGGCGATCGCATAAGCCACATTCCCCTGCTCATCAAATACTGGAGTGCCCCATCCCTCCACTGGAATTCTTCTATGTTGGTGGAGAATTTCCATATCATCAATTCTGGTATATTCGCCACTCAATGCTCGAACAATTGGTAAGTTCTCGTTTGGATAGATTTGGTTCGTTCCCGACACATACAGTTGATAAACCTCCGCGATTTGATCGGGTGGGGCAGAAGGATCAACGCCTTTTCCCATCAATTGAATGCCTCGTTGATTGACATAGTAAGGGCGACCCGTTGCATCCAATACTGCAACGCCCACTGGAATCGCTTCTAAGAACTGCGCTAATTGACTTTTGCTTGTGCGTTGCTCGGAGTACAATTTGGCATTCTCGATCGCAATTGCTGCTTGAGCAGATAGTAAGCTTAAAAGTTGCGATCGCTCTGGTGAAAATACTCCAGTTGCCAACTGATTTTCTAAATACAACATGCCCACAAGCTTGGTTTGGTTCAGCAGTGGTAAACACAAAACCGATTGCGTTTGATGGCGTTGAATATAGGGATCATTGATGAAATGACCTTCACGGGTAGCATCATTGAGAATGACCGATTCATGAGTCCGAATTACATACTGAATAATGGATTCAGGTAAACAATTCGTCATTGGAATCGATTGCAGCACTCGCGTTGCACAGACCTGTGCGCCCTCACTAAGTTCACAAGTCGCTTCGATCTTCCATTCTCCTGCATCTTCCAAAAGTAGACATCCAGTTTGCGCGCCAGCATTTTCAACTAGACTCTGCATCAAAGAATGAAGTAATCGTTCTAGTTCAATCTCGCTTGAAATCGCTTGTGATGCTTTCATCACCGCTGCTAAATCGATAGCAACCTGTGAGGTGTTAGAAGTAGTTTCAGCAGTGGTGGGAACTGTCACAGGAGCCACATTTAGTGACTGAGGAAAAAACTGTGGATAGCAAGTCTCTAAATCTTTGGCTTTTGCAGTTGCTCCCCAGCGTTCATAGCAGTAGTGCGCTTCTTTCATGTAAAGCTGGGCAATTTTCTCTCTGCCTCGCGCTAGATAGTGCTTTGCAGCTAATTCATAGGCTAATGCTTCTTCTTGAATATATTCATTCTCCCTAGCCCCTCGAATCGCTTGTTCGTAAAACTCTTCTGCCTCAAACAACTGACCCAAAACTCGCGCTTTCTCTGCCTCAACTAGATAAAATTTATGTAGATGATTCATTGGAGCCTGATGCGCCCATATTTGCATCTTTTCTTGGTTGCTTGTCACCTTGAGAAGTAGGTGTTTTTGTTCTGAACGACGAACAAGTGGATGTACTGCTAGCCGTGCCAAAGAATCGTAGAAATGTAACATGGGGTCGTTATCCACCCAGTTGCTCCATCCAAATACTGTTCGGCTTGGGCTGCATTTTCCACTGCTTGAGTAAACTGCCTAAACAGATAATAGAGGATAAGCTTGTGAATATAAAAGATGTGGAGTCCAGTTCTATCATTTGCGGCTTAACTAAGCGGTAGTAATGTCTCCTCATTGTAAGCAACACCTTGTAAACGGCAAGGATTTTCTATCTGTCCCAGTAAGTTCAGGACTACCTGCCGATGAGTTTGGCACCAAGTCAAGACTGTTTCTTGCTTGAGTCGAGCTATGGTATTACTAATGGTCTTTATCTCCGGTTCCAGCTCCATCAGTTCCGGACCATTGAAATAGAAATATAGACATTTATTGTGTGCAGCGTAGCCACCCCATTCTAAATCTCCGTTTTCTACTGCGTTTTCATACGATGCTTGGAAAAGCCCAATGGTTTCTCTGATATGAATTTTTCCATGAAGTATTGTTGCTGCAACTAAATTAAAAGTCCTATAGTTGATTGAGTCAGCATTTAACTGTTCCACTAGGCTTAAAGCTAAAGAACCAAATTGATAAGCCGACTCGATATCTTGGAGTATCCCATTTAAGATTGTTCCGTAACTAGCATATACAAAGGCAGAGAACGAAACATTGCCATGGTTGATAGATAAATTCACCTGTTCGCATACAGTCAGCAGCAACAATGCTGGTGCTGCTATAAAGGTCGCAGAAAATAAACTTGATAATAACCTCATGTCTGCTAGCTTTTTAGCATCTTTCATGACAGGTAAATTACTCAAGTCCTCTATGTTCTTTCCATGCCAAGATGCTTTTGTTTTCTCCAGTCGCTGCTGGATATCCAACTGTGTAGGCGACTCTGGTAAAGCTACACCTAGTAATTTCAACACTTGTAGTCCAATCTTAATGGCTTCGAGTAGTTTTTTTGCGCTATGCAGGTTTGGATTTTGACCTCATAGACTTTCACTTTATCCAGAATAGTCTTTGCTTGTTGCAGAACAATTCCTGCCCAGTATTCCACCTGCTCAAACTCGCCACACAAATATGCAACTTCCGTGGTTTCTGAATATAGCTCCAAGGTCAGCTCATAGTTTATTTGCCAACTAGAAGCTGCCAGCCATTCTCTACCTGTAGCTAAATACTTTGTCGCTACCGTATAGGCGATCGCTGCTTTTGCCTTCTGACCTGCTTGCAAATTCGATTTGGCAATCTCATTTCGTTCTGCTTGATCAGTGGCTAGAGCAATCCCATGATTGAGATGATCAATAATTTCAAATAGTCGCTCTGTTGTCCGCTCTAGCGAAATTTTTTCGAGTAAATTACGACCGATTTGCAGATGTACCCCTTGTTTCTGCGACTCATCGATCAGAGCATAGGCAGCTTGCTGGACGCGATCGTGCAAGAACTTATACTCTTGAACTAACAGGTTCTCGTCTAGCTCAGAGATGGGTTGAATGAGTCCCGCTTGGATGGCTGCTAGCAAATCCTGAAAGACTATTTTAGGCGATTGCTTAAGGACGGTTCCTTCGGAGTTGGACTCTGGGCTAAACGCTAACGTCTCTAAATCAAATTCAGCTCCGATGCAGGCGGCTAATTGAAGTAGATGTTGAGTGTTTTCTGGCAGTTTTCTCAACTTGAGCAGCAATTCCACGACGTTGTCGGTGATATTTTGAGCCCCAATTTGAGCAATATTCCACTGCCAGCTTCGCTGTTCGGTATTAAAGCGCAACAGGTTTTCACTGTACAGCGATCGCAAAAATTCATTCACAAAGAAAGGGTTGCCCTCTGTTTTACGCAGCACCAACTGAGCTAAAGGGCGAACAGTATCAGTGTTGTGATGGAGCGTGCTAGCAATCAGCTGACTCAATGGACCCAGCGCCAGCGGAGATAGCACGATCTCATGCAGCATTGTCCCTTGGTGTCGCAATTCTTCCAGCATCAGTACCAAAGAATGCGTTGGGCTCACTTCATTGTCTCGATACGCTCCGATTAGGAATAAGTATTGAGTTTGCTCATCAAGCAGCATCAGTTCAATCAGCTTCAGCGTGGCAGAATCGAGCCACTGCAAATCATCGAGGAAGATGACCAGCGGATGTTCTTGAGAACAAAACGCCCGAATGAATTGCTAAAAAACTCGATTAAAACGATTTTGCGCTTCCGTTGCTCCAACGTCTGGTACAGGTAATTGCTTGCCAATAATCAGTTCTACTTCGGGAATTACATCGATGATGAGTTGCCCGTTACCTCCTAATGCATTGAGAAGACGCGATCGCCATTGTTTCACTTGCTCATCCGGTTCACCCAGCAGCTGCTGTACCAGTTTTCGTAAGGCATCTACAATGGCACTGTAAGGGATGTTGCGCTGCAACTGGTCAAACTTACCTGAGATAAAATATCCGCGCCTTGCTGTGATCGGTCTGTATAGTTTTTGTACTAACGCTGACTTGCCAACACCAGAATAGCCGCTGACCAACATCATTTCAGAAGACATGAGCACACGAAGATTCGGGGACGTGGGGGTATCGTCCCTCTCCGCATCTCCCTCTCTTCTCCGCGTGTCCTCTCTCCCAGTGATTCTCTCAAACGCCGCTAATAATGCTGCTATCTCCTCCTCTCGTCCATATAGCTTTTGTGGAATCTGAAATTGATCGGAAACATCTTGCAGACTCAGTTAAAAGGAATTAATTTGACCACTTGTTTTAAGTTGATCAGCGCAATTTGCTAAATCCGCTTTGATGCCCCAAGCACTTTGATAACGATCCTCAGCATTCTTTGCCATCAGTTTCAAGATAATGTCTGAAACTGGCTTGGGAATCTGAGGATTCAATTCACGCGGTGGTATTGGGGGTCTGGCAAGATGACAGTGAACAAGTTCCAGGACATCTGTTGTCAGGAATGGCACTTGTCCAGTGAGTAATTCGTAAAACGTTACTCCGAGCGAGTAAAAATTAGTATGGTAATCGATCGCCCGATTCATCCTCCCAGTCTGCTCTGGAGAGAGATAAGCAAGAGTGCCTTCCAATACATGCGGACTTTTGAACGTGGAACTGGTGCGGTTGAATTGAGTTGCAATCCCAAAGTCGATAATTTTGACAACGCTAGTATTGGGATTGAAAACGATGTTGCCAGGATTAATATCCTTGTGAATCACGCCCGCAGTATGAATTCTGCCTAGAATCTCGGTGATGGCGATCGCTAACCTGAGAAAATTAGATACAGGCATGGGGCAGAAACTATCTCGGCACTGTTGTATCCAATACTCTAGGGACTCTCCTCCAAAATCTTCTAGAAGAATGACGAGCGTACGTTGATAGTCCTCTTGACTGTAGGTTCTGATTACACCTTCTACATCTAGTGATCGGGTAATGGTATATTCCTGCCTGTAGCGTGTTAATTCCTGAGGAGAAGGATAATTTTCCTTGAGCAGTTTGATGACGATTGCCTGACTATCTTCCTCTCTGAAGCCTCTATAAACTAAAGATGCTGAGCTCTCATAAGTCTTGCTTTGGATAGTAATTCCAGATAAGGCAATCGGTAGTGTTCTAGAACTGTGGAAGTAGTCAAATGGCTCGACCAAACTCATGACGATTAATGAACAATCCAATGACCACATCATGTAGCCAGATGGATTTGGAGAAACAAATCGTTTTACGAGCTAAGCGCTTAATCCGAGTTCTCAAGGTCAAATGCTTGCGTTCAATCTTCTGAGTGTTGGCTTTGCCCACCGTGTGCTCTTGGGGGTCAAGTAATCGTAAGTAAGCCCCCCAAGCATCTGTGTAAAAGTGGGTTAACCCAAACGGACGCAAAAGCTGTCTGAGCTTGGCTAGAGCAGCATCCTCATGAGGGGCTAGGACATAAGCCAGCATCTTGCCACTTCGGTGGTCAATTGCTGACCAAAGCCAGCGCTGCTGTTTCTTAGACTGCACAAAGCTCCACATTTCGTCCATTTGCGCTTCATCCACTTTCACCACCATCACAGACTGGGGGCAATTCACCTTCTGTTCCAACAGCGAGCGATTCACCTGTTCGAGATCACGATCTTTTTTTTAATTCTTCGATCACCGTCGTGGGGCTAATCTTGAGCACTCGTGCTGTATCGCGGATACCACTACCATTGATTGCCATCTCACTAATCCTTTGCTTGACCTCAGGCAAATAGCCCAGGTAGGAGTATCTCAAGATGAAGGTAGAACGGGAGCAATCCAAGTTGCGACACTTGTATCGCTGTTTTCCTTGTGTTGATTTTCCGTGTTTGACAATGTTAGTGCTAGTGCAACTTGGACAGTAAATAGGCTCTAGGACCATCGCTAGAATTTAGAGCAAGTGAGCTGATTTCATTCTGGCCCAAATCCACAAGTCTAGAACACTACCAAGGCAATCATAAAGTTCTCTCCAAATGAAAGCCGTGAGTAATACCGTTAATTACATGAATTCCATTATGAATAAAAAAAACTGTGCATTGTCGTATCTTTCTTCACTTCATCCGCTCAGGTGGCCGGGATGGCAAATTTTATGAAAGTACAGGATTTATGCGAAGGGATGTGACTGTATTTTTCGCAATTAGCTATGCATCGTCACATCTTTCTTCACAAATAAAATAATGACCAAAATGCTTACGTAGCTGGTAATTGAGCGATCGCGCCCTCTTCCAATTTCCCTTATAGCGAGCGTAAATTTTACGAAAGTATAGGATTTATGTGAAAGATCGTGACTGTATGTTTCGCAACTAGAAGAGAGATTGAAATCGCGTTACAAATGAGACGAGCGTACCCAAAAAGGGTTGAATGTCAAAAGGCGTAAGGGTTTAGAGCCAGTTAGGGAGACGAGATTGCAACAAAAGTTTGCATTTGGAAGAGCGATCGCCTTCGGGTTCGGGTTGAAAAGCCCTAGAAAAACAGATGCGGATGTGCGAAGAGCTCATAAATATCCGCCTCCCGATCCGCGATCGCAATTAACTGTTTCTCTGCCGGGACTAACGTCTGGCTCAGCTCCAAACTCTCGATCCATCTCTTACTCTCTTTGTCGGCAATCGCTCTACTCCGCGCTTCCTTCCCAACTCCTTTGAGCGATCGTGCCGACACCTCCTGCCCCAACAGCCCCAGCGGCACTCCCTCGCCACTTGCCGCCAAAACCGTATGCACTTTCAACCCGCGCGCTTTCGCATTACTAATCGGTCCTAATCCCCGCGTCGCCTTGCGATCGCTATAATCCATTTCACTCGTATCCTGAATCGCTAAAACGGTTTGATGCCCTGCTGTCCGTTCGACCGTCAGTCTCTGATGCGGGCTCAATATCTCACGGTCGCTGACTCGCGCATTGTCCCAAAACTCATACACGCCTTGCACCGCCGCTTCATCTCGACTCGCTTGCGCCACACTTTCGTTCGGCTATGCCACTAAGTCCTCCACGATCCCCACCAGCCTCCGATTTCGCCGCGCATCGCCTAAATCTACATCCCATAACTCCTCAGCGACCCCAATTCATTTCTAACTCCTTCCACCCGCTTAACCACAACTGACACCCTAGATATAAGCCCAGAATTGGATTGCATATGCATTGAACATGCCGAGTGCAGCAACAACTGCCACAACATACCGCACAAAACTTCCATCCTTATTCAGCTTTTTTAGGCAGCATCCCCGACTTCCGAAAGCGATCGCTCTCAAAAGTACGAACTTTTGTTAAAGTCCACTCTTCTCAATTGGCCTCAAACCCTTACAACTAAAGACATTCAACCGCTTTCTGTCAGCATTAGGGGTTTCTTGAAGCGATCTCTATATCTCTTCGATTAGCGAAACTGCCGTGATGGTTTGTCATGGAAAGCATGTACTTTCCTTAAATTTGCGGTCGCTCAAAGGCGGTAGGGGGAGAGGAGCGATCGCTCAACCCTATGTCATGTAAGCCTTTTTAGAATTATTCTACTTGTAAAAAAAGATGTGACAATGGATAGCACCTAAATTAAGCATCCCGACAATCACTGTCTTCTAGCGTCGGCTCACTTTCAAGAATCCTCCCACAGAGGCGATCGCTAGCAACCCAATCCAGCTTGAGGGTTCAGGAACCGATTGAGAATCATCATTGGAATTGAATTGGATGATTTCTCCTTGACCCGCAGCAATTCCTCGGTTCGCGATAAAGATATTCCCATTCTCTCCAAACGTGAATGAAGTGGGGGCAAACAACCCCTCGCTCAAAAGGGTTGTGCGTGTTCCATCTGAGTTGAGGCGAGTTAATGCACCTGTGAGGTCACCGGACAATAAACCATTTGTGGCATACTCTAAAACATACAAATTTCCATTGTCATCAAAATCTAAGTCAATAATGTTGGTAAAGCCTTCGGCAAAAACCTCAGGAACACCATTGGCAACGCGATAGACTCGTGCACCGTCTACGGGAAATGGAAATCCGGTCAATTCACCGACATAGACTGTCCCATCAGAACCACTAGCCACGGCATTGGGTACAGATTCCATCGGAATGTCAGAACCTCCAAATGGGTTCGTCACTAGACGAGTATCAAAGACTGAGGCTAGATCAACTTCCCCATTATTCAGATTAGCCTTCAGCAGAGCGTTAGCACCTGCATCAGCAACGTAAGCGGTGTTGTTTTGAATGACAAAGCTGTAAGGGTTGGAATCTACTCTGCCTCCATCAGGATTTTCAGTTTTCTCAAAGGCTGCAACGTCAGCGATCGCAGTCCAATTAGAGCCACCATCAAGGGCATTAATTTTCAACAATTGTCCAAACTCTGGCACTCCTAAAGTACTCCGCACAGCAGGATTACTACCCAGCCCAATGAGAACATAAGGTTGGTCAGTCGCATCAAAAGCAATATCATGGGCACCGGTTGCCTCGCTCCCATCGGCTGCTGCTAGTGATGGCAATCCGGTTACGACTCTAGTCACTACGCCATTTTCAATGCGAGTAAGTGCTCCTGTAGAGCCGTAACAAACTGATGCGCTTGGATTTGTTGGAGAGGGAATACACGGCCCCGTACCACCCCGTCCTGCTTCAGTGACATAGAGAGCACCGTTCGAGCCAATGGTTAATCCTCTAGGGTTATCTAAATTACTTGCAATGACTTTAAGGGTCGCAGCCAGAGCTGTGTCTCCAAAACTAAGAGCGACAATAGTTGCTCCGATTGTGGCAGTTAGGTGCTTCAACATAGATAATCTCCAAAGTGCGACGTTTCAGTATGTTTTTTGAATCTGCTTGCACTTGCTTCACTGAGCAAATCACCGAAAAATTAGGGCGATCGCCCTTTTGGAAAGATGAATATTAGAGAGGGCCTGTCTACCCACTATCAAATAATTCTGCTTGTATCAGTATATTTGATTAAAATAATAACTATTTAAAGTTTTGATGAAGTATTTATTACGTATCTATACGTACCAGCTCGCAGCTCAGCCAAATATGTGAGGTGCAGGAGGAGCCCTCTCATAAAGCTCATAAGTCTGAGAAAAACAAGTGATTGGGTAAGGATGACTAAATCTCAGATCTTGCACCAAGGCTTAAAAGGTGGCAGAAAGGGCGTGAAACTAATAGACCGCAAGAACAATGGACATTCTTGCCCACGCCCAAGAACTAATCTATCACTTGCTCGATGGGATGCCGACTCCCTACCAACGTCAAAGCCTGCAAGCTTTGC
>NZ_JACJPA010000054.1:0-2218 GCF_014695845.1 Trichocoleus sp. FACHB-591 | reverse complement strand
GCGTGGGCAAGAATGTCCATTGTTCTTGCGGTCTATTAGTTTTACGCCCTTTCTGCCACCTTTGAAGCCTTGGTGCAAGATCTGAGATACGCAACTTCAGCATGTCACCCAATTGATGCGAGAAACTCCTTCGGGAACAGCCGTTCGAGTGGTGTCTTCAGAAGGTAATACGTTCTATGGCGTGGTGGCTCGAATCAGTCAAACAGGTCAAAGTGGGAGCCCGGCGGCACCCACCCATTGGAAAGCTCAAATTTTGGTGGATCATCGTTCCAAACAGTTAGTCATTCCCTTATCGAAACTGAATCGCGGCAAGGACGAAGCAAAAACCTTAGTGAGTACTCAGCTCACCAACGGAGATGGGGAAGATATCTATCGCGCCTTCGACCTGCGACAAACGCAGCACCAACGGACGCAGATGCAGATTTTTACAGGTAATCCGCTCAAGGCTTACGAGAAGTATCCCAAAGGCAAATTTTTGAACTATACCGATGCTCAAGGAGCCGTAGCCCAAGGCCTGATCATGCCTGTAGGATTTGACATTGAAGAATCGCTCCAAGCGGAGCCAGTCGTATTCCAAGATCCTCAGCAAGTCAAAGTATTTTTGACTGACGTCACACAACGCCAAGGTTCGGTGAAAACGCTGGATGAGTTGCTAACGATCCGGACCCAAGGTTCAGGTCTGGTCCTACAGACTCCTAAGTCCAGTGTTGGCAATCGCTTTGTCCTCGATTCTGACTTGATGAGCACCGCAGATAGCGAATTTTATTCGGTCGGCGATCGCATGGAATTGCAGGTTCCCGCCGATCGCATCGACTCTGTTTTGAGTGTCATCATGCAGCAAAAGCAATGGTCCTTGGCAGCCTTTGACTGGAAAGAGCATGCCCGAGACTATTTAGGCAGGCAACTGCCAGAATTAAGGCGAATTGAAAGTCAGACGTTAGATCCACCGATGGTTGCTGAACCTAGCTTCGTCGTACCTGCGATCGCTCCGCGAGCTCCTACAACTTTTCGAATTGCGCCTGCCAAAGAGCAAAGCGGTAGGGCGGAGAGAAATACGGCCCAATTTCTGGAGCAGGCAGGGTTAGCGTCAGCGGTCATGGCAGACTCTGACTTTTATCTGCAGGTTGAGAATCCTCCTTACATTCCCCTCGTGATCGAGCGACACGATGCAGCGTTGCACTTAATTCATTGGCTGGAGGATAGCCAGGGAGACCTCTTCATTGATACAGAGATGATTTTTCATCTCTCGGAAACAGGGCATCTGATGTTGCAAGAAACGGCGGTTCAAAATCCCTTGATGGGTGGAGAATTGAGACGACAAGACCGAGGCTTTGCCCAACTATTCTCGCGCAATCTACTGCAGCAAGGATTCCCAGAAGCAGCTCGCCGACTGCAAAGCCAAGAGACATTAGCACAGCTAGAGGAGATGCTGCCATCACAGCCCGTAACTGAGTCGGAAGATTCGAAGGCGATGATTCCTCCCCAGTCCGCCGTGCTGTCTCTTGTTGATCTTGCTCCGGAAGTCGCTTCTACCCCCGTAGAAGTGGAGTCTCCGATCTATCAAACCGCTGAATCAGATATTGCGCTGCTGAGATTTGGGGGCTATAACAGCGTGCAACTAGACTTGGATGAACTGCAAGCGATTCAGCTAGCCTTTAGCCATTACCTCACAATTCAATCAGAATCGGAACTCAGAACCCAACTCTCAGAGATTATAGAACCTGCTGTTGGTCGCAGAAACATTGTTGCTGCAGTCAATGCCCTCATGGCTCAACGTCAGCAATATGTTGACCTTCAGTTGCCTGAGTTGGGCGTTATGGCGATCGCGAATTCACCACCGCCTGACTTAACTGAAAGCTCTACCTTGGCAATCGATCAGGAAACGAATCTGAATCATGCTGCAGTTCAACTCGATTTCAGAGCAGACCCCAGCGCAAATTCTTCGCGATCGGTTGCAGACCCTCTTCAGCCAACAACGCTGTCACCTGAAAAGAAAGTAGAGGTTCAAAGCCAAACTCAATCCGCAGGAGTGACCCGTCCTGGATTGGCTGCTAGCTCCGAGACATTATCTGAAGAATCACTCGCCCTTTTTGATGTAGACCTATCAGAACTTACGCAAAAGTCATTTGAACGGACGGATGCTTGAGTTGCTCCTTGAGATACTCAGAGAGCATCCCGTGCTTGATTTGATAGATAGTTCTACCACTTTCGTAGGCAA
>NZ_JACJPA010000053.1:0-10056 GCF_014695845.1 Trichocoleus sp. FACHB-591 | reverse complement strand
GCGACAACCGTGCTCGGAGCCTGCCTAGGCGAGGTGGTTGTTGCCCTGTTGCTTCAGGAAGTTGAGCAAAAGCGCATGCTGTTACAGCAGCAGGGGTGGGAGGTTCAGATTACGAGGTGCAAGATCTGAGTTAACCCATGTAGTCCCAATGATGGGACGTACTGGTCTGCTTCGTTTGCTCGTGACGTTTGATGCTTTACCGCTGGCGGCTAGTTTGTTCCAAAAATTTCCACCTTCGATGAGACCTCTTGCTAAAGCACTCTATTCTCAAACCCAGTTTGGGATAACCTTTGCTCAAGAATCGGCTGCGGTGTCAGTTAGTATGAATCAAGCTGAACAGGCACGTCAGATAAAGTCGTTTCCTGACATTCCTCTCTTTGTTTTGTCGGCTGGGAAGCCAAACTTCGACATCACCCAAGAGGTGCTTGAAAAATTGCAAGAATTACATGCTGATCTAGCGAGTGAATCATCCCAAGGAGTTCACATTGTTGCTCACGAGAGTGGGCATGCAATCCAGCTTGATGAACCAGAACTAGTCATTGATGCAATTCGTCAAGTTGTTGAAAAAGTGCGTTATGGTAACACCCCATAGCAAGCCTGTTGCACTGGAACGAATTTAAGCTAAGGTCAGGGTGCAGAGACTATTGGGTTTGGTGGTCAAAAGCGATCGCAACTAGCAACAATGCTGAAAATGACTAAATTCGGCATTGTTGCTAGTTGCGATCGCTTGAGCTCCCAATGGTTTGAGGCGTACTACAAGAAGCACGCCAGCATTCGTTTTCGGCAATGTTTGAAAGAGACGTACAACACTTCCTCGCAAACCGAAAAATCAAGAGGTGCGATCGCGCGAGCATCTAACACCAGATGAGGTGGAGTTGCTAATGCAAGCAGCGTGGCATCGCGATGACCATGGCGATGCCACGCTGCTTCTTTTGATGTATCGTCACGGGCTGCGAGTCAGCGAGGTGATCGCCTTGCGTTGGGACCAGGTGGATCTAAAACAAGGGACGTTCATGTCAATCGAATGAAGCAGGGTACACCATCAACACATCCACTACGGGGACCAGAATTACGAGCACTACGGCAGTTAAAACGAGAGTATCCAGACTCGCCGTATTTGTTTCAGTCGGAGCGCCAAGGCCCAATCAGCGATCGCACAGCCCACCACATCATGGCTAGAGCCGGAGAATTAGCAAGTCTTCCGTTTCCAGTTCATCCACATATGCTGCGTCATGCCACGGGGTATTACTTAGCATCGAACGGACAAGATGCTCAAGCCATTCAAGCTTATTTGGGGCATAAGAATATTCAACACACAGTCCGTTATACAGAATTATCGCCAGGGCGATTCAAAAATTTCTGGATTGACTGAGCAGAGGAACAGCACCCTCGATGGGCGGCCTAAGAGACATTGAGTTACCTCAGCGGGGTGGTTGCTCTGCTGAAGGCTATATCCCTTGAGATGCCAACTATTCTGCCTCACCCATTAAAGTGAACGCAGCCCAATCGAATGGACTAGGATGATCTTTCATCGTTGCTAGCATCGCCTGTCGAAGTGCCTGGGCCCTATCTGGAGAGTGCTTCAAATTCTTATAGAACGCAACCATCAACTGTGCTGTCGCATCATCCGGAACAGCCCAGAGAGAAACGACTACACTAGGCACTCCCGCAGAAATAAACGCCCGAGATAATCCAACGACCCCATCCCCGGTGATGCGTCCTCGTCCAGTTTCACAGGCACTCAGCACCACTAGCTCTGCCTGTAGCTGCAAGTCTAAAATCTCGCTGGCTGTTAACAGTCCACTGTCGTTACCTGAAGGAGCTAGCGCGATCGCTCCTGGTACTCCTATTCCTTCCAGAGATACATAGTTTCCTTGGCTCCCGTATTCGAGTAATCCATGGGTCGCCAGATGAATGAGTGGAGCTTGGGGCAATTTTTGCTTAATTGATGCTTTCGTTGCTTGACTGCCTGTAATGGCGACTGTATTTAATAGCTGAGCAACCTGGTGTGCTTCCTCCTCTGCGTTAGGAAGGGGAGCCAGTTGCCCTGGGGGTTGTCCTAGAGCTGTGGAAACCATAGGCATGACGGGATTACCCACGACAAGAGGAGGAGCTTGCTTGCGTCCTCGGGCTTGTTGCCGTTGCTGATGAGTTAAGTCAAGGACCTGGATTGCTGGAGCTGACAGAATAGTATGACGCTCGATCAGATATTGACCGCTCTCATCCTGTAAGGCGGGGAAAGGTGCCAGGAAGAGGGATTCTTGGGGAATAAAGATAACCCGGGCATTAGGATCAGTGGGCAGCAGGCCTGAGATCGGTTCAATCAAAAGGCTATGCAATCGTTGCAAGGCACTATTTTCCTGGACATCCTGGCTAGGGGTGGTCGAATCGGTTGGCAGCGGTACTTCCGGGAATGTCAGTTCTTTATTGCGATTGCTAGTGCCAGGTTCTGCACTGACCGATTTTATAAGGTTGTTACAGCCAGGACTTCCGTTCAGACACCGACTCGCATTAACGAGCTCAGACAGAGTCACGCCTTGTTGCCACAAAGGTTTAAGATCAACCTGTCGAAAGGCAATCTGCCCGGATGGGCTAACCACCCAGATATACAAGTCTTGCTCTCGACTCCGCTGTTTACCGCGAAACTTGAAGTCATCATCAATAACGATCGCATACTCAACGAGGGTCGCGTTCTGCTGCCGAGCGATTTGTTTCAGTTTGCCAAGGGTTGGTATTTGAGCATTGCTGTTGATTGCTTTTTGATTGCTTGGCTGAACAAGTCGGCGGGAGAGAAGCTCGACAAAGGCACGAGCTCGTCCCTGCTCAGAGATTTCTAATGCTGCTTCCGGTTGATTCGCAGCAATCAAAACTTGTTGCAGCAAGTTATAGGTCTGAACCTGGGTATCAAAAATCGAAACTTGATAGGTATCGCTCAGCCCTGGGCGGATGCCATCGAGCAACTTTGCCGCAGCTCGAAGTTGGGTTTCTGCCTCTGTTAACTTGCCTGCCCCGAACAAGGTATGTCCTAAGTTATTCAGGCTCCTGCCTTCGAGTTGGGGATTGCCAATAGTTCGGACGATATCCAAGCTCTGCTGCAAAAATTTTAGGGCTTTTGGGTAGTCTCCCTTATCCTCATAGGCGATGCCAAGACTTCCCCGCGCTTCTGCTTGCCGCTGGCGTTGCTGGCTCTGTTGAGCAATGGCTAAACTCTGCTGGTAATATCCAATCGCTTTTTCGATTTCCTTCTGAGAGTGGTACACCGAACCCAGATTAATCAGGGTGCTGGCTTGACTGGACTGGTTTCCGTTGGCTTTGGCAAGGTCTAACCCCTGCTTCAAAGCTTTGATTGCGTCATCGGATTGACCTAAATTGGCATACAGGGCACCCAGATTGCTCTGAGCGATCGCTTCTCCTGGGCGATCACCGGTTTGTTGGGCTAGCTTTAGGCTTTGTTCGTAGGCAGTTTTGGCATTGTCGTAGTCTCCAACTGCTTCAAAGGTATTTCCGAGATTGAGCAACACTTGCCCCAACCCTTGGCGATTGCCTAATGCGCGCATCAGTTTCCCAGCTTTTCGATGGGCATTGATGGCTTGGTTGTAATTGCCCAAACTCCCATAAGCTAGCCCCAGGTTGCCTTGAGTTTCTGCTTCCATCCTCGTTAAGTTGAGAGCCTGGGTAATGGGAAGCAGCACTTCTAATGTTGCGACTGCCTCTCGATACCGTTCGCTCATGACGTAGGCAGACCCTATGCTTGCCAGTACTGAGGCTTCTCCCTGACGATCTTGCAGCTGTTGATACTGCGAACGTGCTGCTTGCCAAGACTGGAGTGCGGCTTCCAGTTTCCCTGCCAGATACTGCTGATTTCCCTGTTGGAGCAGTTGGTCTGCCTGACGATTTTGACTCGGCTTCTGAATCAATGATGAGGGCGAGGGAACAGAATTAACTGCAACGGCAGGAAGCACGGGCAGGCACAGAAAAGCGGCGATCGCCCCTCGCCAAAGCCTTTTCCATCTTTTGTTCACCGTTGGCTGGTTCATCGTTTTGACAGGTGAAAGCCTTGAGCTGTTAACCGTTTTACCTCACTCCCTCATCCAGCAATTTGAGAATTTGAGTATCATCAGCTGTGGTGTTACTGATTGCACTTGAACTACCACTTGATGTGTTACATGGATCGCTCGTTGCTGAAGAAGAAATAGAACTATTTGTACTCCTGTCTTGAGCCACTGAGCTACGAGCAGCCGTAACAATACTAGATGGATCACATACAGAGGAAAAGGCGAAACCATCCGATACCTCAGATTTTGGTGTTTCAGGTTTTGGTGTTTCAGCTATCGGTGTTTCAGGTTTTGGTGTTTCAGCTATCGGTGTTTCAGGTTTTGGTGTTTCAGCTATCGGTGTTTCAGCTATCGGTATTTCAGGTTTTGGTGTTTCAGCTATCGGTATTTCAGGTTTTGGTATTTCAGGAGGGATATTACCGCCAGTGTCAATAGGCGGATTAAAAGGGGAAGCAACAAAAGGTCTGTTTTGAAGAGAAATACCATGTGTGGTATTAGTACCAGGGCTTATTACAATAGCTCCAACCGTACCGCTAACAGTGGCTGGAAATTGAGTCGGGTTGCTAAACTCCAAGGCAGAAAAGCTTTGATAGCTGATCGCAGGCCCAAAGTAATCTTGGGAGTTGCTCTCGACAATTTTGATTTCGGAGATTGGAAGACCTCTTTGTTTAGGACCGACTACAAATTGTGTCTCACTACCTCTCCCCCGAATCGTTAAGTCAGGAATATTAGTAGTAAGAGATCTTCCGCTGTGCTCAATATAGATGCTAGGTACACTACCAATGTCTCCAGTAACAGAGATACTGATCGGTGCTTCATCAATACGTTCTACAATCGTCCTTGTAACCGGATCGACCAATAGCCCTGAATATAGTGAATTGTCAGGATCATTAATCTGATTCTTGACATCATTAATCGTGCCGTCAGGATTAAGAATTCCTTCTGATATCAAAAACTCTTTGATGAGGATGTTTTCAGGTGCGTCGATGTTTCTTTTCAAAAATTCAACTGGAACTTCAGGATAAGCTTCAGAATAGGAACTTTTAGCTTGAAATAATCCAGGTGTTTGAATATATAGTTCCGTTGGTTGGCGAGGATCAATATCCTCATCATTCATCACAATTGTCCTAACTACAATATCACCTGTAGTAGCTCGTAGTTCAATACGCCTTTGTCCATAGATCCTTCCTACTGAGTTAATTGAAGCTGCGGTGATAGAAATAGGCCCCTGACTGAACAATGAGTCCAAGTCAGAACTACTAAATTCATTGTTAGTGCCAAGATTGACTGCTCCACTGGCATTTATCGTCACTTGTTGAGCAGAGACCCCACGCAAACTTACATCCCCTGCACTCTCAATAGTGACTTCTCCATCGACATAAATTCCTCTGGTTGTTGTGATGGTTCCGCTATCAGCGGAAATGGGGATACCTGAACCTGTTAACTTGATAGCACCATCCTCAACGGTGATTCCGGTAGCGTGGCTTAAAGCTTCACCTGTTAACAGTTGCGGTAGAGACAACGGTGTAAAGGGGAGAGCATGAACCGCTGTACTCGTTTCTAACGGTAAGGCGAGACTTAGCAAGCTACCATCCTCAGAGAGGTTAACCAACTTCTCACCGCTTAGGGCCACAAGAGTAAGTTTGCCTCTTGGTGCCGAAAGGGTTCCTGTGCTGATGACGGTGCCACCTAAGAGCGTGATACTTTCTCCCGAGTTGACAGCTAGATTACCTGCATTTACAATTGCCCCTGGCTGAGCCATCGTAAAGGCAAAGCTGGTGGGATTGCCGATTAGGTTGGCATAGCCGTTAGAACCGATTGCATTAAACCAGTTGCCCTCAAACCCAATGCCATTGGCGGTAGTGGCGGTAAAGGAACCTGGCACATTCAGACTGGCACCAGAGCCAAAGATAATTCCAGCTGGGTTCATCAAGTAGAGGTTGGCATTACCCCCTGTCACCTGAAGCGCTCCATTGATGAGAGAGGCATTGCCCCCTGTCACCCGCCCCAGAATGTTCTGCACGCCGGGGTCAACGAAGTTGGCTGTTTGACCTCCCTCCACATTGAACTGACCAAAGCTGTGAAACAGGTTACTCCCTGCCTGAGTTCCTCCAGTGATATCGATTGTGCTGCTGCCGTTTGGACTGATGGCTGTTCCATCACCAGCAGAAGTGATTTGTGCGTGAGCTGAGTTGGGAACTACTGTTGCCAAACCAACTGCCAGGACAGGAAGACCAAGAAGTTTCAGCCAGTTCATAGGATCAAAATAGGAGTGGGTAAACCAGGAGAGAGGTACCGTGCAGGAAGCACTCAGTTTTCAATCCACTCGGCTTGTCCTGGGTGAACTGACCGCAGAGAGCGACTCCAAAAGAAGTTGAGAGATTGAAAACAATCGGTATATTTAGCACATCGGCCACTAGTATATCTACTGTCTTTTCTGATTCCTATACACTTAAACTAATCTTTAAACAGTAAATCTCCGGGTCGTTTTATTTACTCTCTCCTTGCCCAAACCGAAACACAGCTTTCATTACTCAATACCTGTAAATAAACGCGTTTCCAAATCAACGTCTCATTCTTCTTAGAACGGATGAGTTTGTTTATAGGTATGCTCAAAAGAAGCTGTTTCTGGAAAGGAAATTATTGACGAGTAGAGTACACCCTTAGAAAGTGTTTGTAAAAGGTCATTAAGCACTGCTTGATTTCCATCTCCGTCGGTTCTTAGTTAATCGCCGCAGCATCAATCGAATCATGACGACATAGATCATGCCTTCGTGATTTTCCGGCAAGCGCTCATAGTCACGAGTCAGGATACGAGCGTTCTCTAACCAAGTCCAAGTGCGTTCGACAATCCATCGCTTGGGCTCCACCTGAAAGCCTTTGCTCTCTTCAAGACGTTGGCTAATTTCTAGCTCCACTTGCCGCTCCCCAAAGGCTCGCTGAATCAGAGTTGCTAATCTCCCTCGATACCCTTTGTCTGCCAGAACTTTGGCAATCCTTTCATAGAGGTCTAACACCCACAGCAGTACCGCAGGGGCCGCTTTGATATCAGCTGTGTTGGCAGCAGTGACATAACAGCCTAAGACGAGCCCTAGCACATCGACGACAACGTGGCGTTTGCGCCCTTTCACCTGTTTGTTGCCATCTACGCCCTGCTCTTCCCCCCTTTTTGTCCTAGTTTGACCGACTGGCTGTCAATGATGGCTAAACTCGGTTGAGCCTGACGTCCTTCGTGAACTCGCACTTGCTGCACGAGTGCCTGATTGATTTGCTCCCACAGACCTAGCCTCACCCACAGACGATAATAGCCATAGACGGTTTGCCACGCAGGGAAATCACTCGGCAAGTTGCGCCATTTGGTGCCATTGGCAGCTCGATAGAAGATGGCATTCAGCACTTCTCGTAAGCTGACTTCTCGAAGTTTGCCCACGGGTTTTTGTGACGGTAATAAGGGGGCGATGCGTTGCCATTCCTCATTGCTGAGGTCATTGTCATAGTTGCGTGGACTCATAGTTCCGTCCCCAAGAGCTTCGACTCCTTAGATATTGCTCATTTCACTACCTGAATTCTTTCTACTTCATATCTATTTACAAACATTCTCTTAATGTCATCATTTTTGACTTGTGCTAAACCTTGAAACTCCTAGTGCTCGGGAAACAAAATTAGAGGAAACCCTATTTGTCAGATTGGTGGGATAACCTTTAGTTGAAGCGATCGCTAAGGGTGCAGAGCGAGCCAATGCCTTCTAGTTTGTTGCCAAGGGTTACTGATCGATCGCCTGCGACTCGAAATCGCTGGAACCCTGATTCTGTCATTGATTGATAAGTTTCACTTAATTTGTGGGCGCTGCTAGGACAATCTTCAAAAATTCCCTCTCCGGTTCAGAAAAGCCTCGACTTGCACCTTTGCCTGCTCGATCTCCTGGCGCGACTCTGAGGAGCCGGAGTCGAAGACAGCACCATTGAACATTGTGACCCTAAGAGAATAGCTAGGAGACCCATCACTCCATTCCTGAGGGCGAATGTGAATGCTCCTAATTGATGACAGCGGCAGCACTTGCGTCCGTTGGGGCACGATAGGGGCACGTTCTGAGTAAGTGAAAGTTGAGCGTAGCGCATTGAAGGTCATCTGAGAACTCAGCCCAGCCAATGCAGCAAAAAGAAATAACCCACTCACTGCGATTGCACCGGCTGAGACAAGGGCAAAGAGCAGGAAAATTGGGTTCCAATAGTCATGCCATTGCACGCGCCACAACAGTTCGTAGGGTGCGAGCAGAGGAATCAGACTCAGCATTGCCAAGAAAATCCGCTTCCCTACAGGCATGGCGGAGATGATATCAACGCGCTCTGCGTGATCTGAAACTTGGATGATCACGTTCTATCCATTGCTCCCACACCTCGGTTTATCCACTTTACTCACGCTTAAGCGCTCAAAGGAACTAGTTCACCAGTGATTGTGAGCCCCAGCTTCATCGATTGTTGTGGTTGGATTAATTGACCTGTGATCGCACAATGTTCCTCTCGTTGAGCGATCGCTTCAAAAGTGACTCGAATATCTGACTGAGACAAAAGCGGAGTTTGGGAAGGCGGTCGTTCCTCCATAGGCATTAACCGTTGCTCTACAAACCGCCAGAGTACCTCTCGAATGAGGGTTTGATACCCCTGCTCACCAGACAGCTCTCGTAATCGTTCTTTGAGTTCAGCTTCCAGTCGGATACTCGTCACTTGCATTTCCGAAGTCGAACTTGGTTTGCGTGTATCCATACCGAGCTGCCTAGTTTCAAAAAGTGGACAAGATAATACTACAAGTGTAGTATGTAGCTATCCAGATTTCTAATACAAGGAATACAGCCTTCTATGGACCGCACCCTTCTGGCCACCTTATCCAGTGCCCTTGTTCTTCCCCATCGAGGTTGGGGTAGAGCAGCGGTGCTATTCGGGTGTGAGGGAGCGTATCAATTTAGTGGTGGTAAATCCGCAAGTGAAGGCATTGATGGGATAGTCGCCGGACAACCTAATCCGGATCAACTCACTAGCAGCGGGAGGTGCGGGTTTAGCCTGACACCGACATAGGAATAACAGCGCATCAGCTTCCTTTACCCCCGCTCCTGGTCAACAGAAGTGGGGGTTGTTTTTTGAGGAGTGAACTTTATGCAGACTGAGCAGCGACAAAAGATTCCAATACTACACAACCAGGTCGTAGTCTTCTCCAAGAACTACCTTCCCTTGGCACGCATCAATATCAAGCGGGCCATTGTGCTTCTTGTGACGGGACAGGCAGAATCACTAGAGTTCAGTAGTCTCCAGACCTGGGAAGTTCGCTCTCCCAGGGTTGTACTACAAGTGTCAGAGTACATCCGGTTGACCAGCGGCAATCCAGAGCGGCAGTGGAAGCTACCACCTGTGAATCGTCGCGAAGTCTTCCGTCGCAATCATCACGCCTGCCAATACTGCGGCAGCACCAAGCGTCTCACCCTGGATCACGTCATTCCTCGTTCTAAAGGTGGCACCCCTACCTGGGACAACGTCGTGACTGCTTGTGAGAAGTGCAATTCAGCTAAGGGCGATTCTCCTGCGGAGAGGCTTCGCCAACGCCTCTTACACGACACCGGGATGGTGCTCAGAAGTAAGCCCAGAGCACTGATTCACCCTGCCATTGCATTTGCAGAACAGTTCTGGAAAGAGCAGCCTACTGACCACTGAGCTGAATAGAAGAAGGAGGCGAGACCAATGTTGAAGTTGAACTACACCGAAAACGGATTGTACATGGAGCGGCTGATGGCTTCCCCAGAACTGGCGATCGCTCAGCGGGTTGTTCTCGCCATGCGCCTAGGGCAGTTCCTCCAAGTCGAGCCTGGTCATGCCTCCTTTCTCTTATCTGCTGATGTATCCTGCACTGGAGCAGTTGGAGCTGTCACTACGGCAAGAGTGCCGTGGAAGAGTGAATGTCATTCCAGTCGATGACGAGTTTGTAGAAGTCAGTCTGAGTGGAAGCTGGATTG
>NZ_JACJPA010000052.1:0-20957 GCF_014695845.1 Trichocoleus sp. FACHB-591 | reverse complement strand
GGTGGTTGTTGCCCTGTTGCTTCAGGAAGTTGAGCAAAAGCGCATGCTGTTACAGCAGCAGGGGTGGGAGGTTCAGATTACGAGGTGCAAGATCTGAGTTAAGCAACTTCATTTCAATTTTCAAGGTAAACCGTTTTACGTTTACACAGGAGAACTCGTGATGAAATTGGTATCCAAGACTTTTACAGCGCTAAGCACCCTTGCGCTCTCGCTGGGTTTGCCTCATGTCGCATTTGCTCTTGACCCAGCAGTCCTCTATCAGCGATCGAGTCCTGCGGTGGTTTCAATCTCAGCTCCAAATGGCAAATCCTTGAACTACGGAAGTGGATTTATTGCCGATTCTAAAGGGTTGATTCTGACCAATCAGCATGTAGTTGGAAAAAACAAACAAGTTGCGATTAAGTTAGCTGATGGCACCATTTATTCAGGCATTATAGTGTCTTGCAACGCTCAGGTTGACCTGGCACTCATCCAGATCCGCCCTGAAAAACCGCTTCCAAGTTTGAGCATTCAAGCTGTGCCTCCCAAAATTGGGCAAAAAGCCTATGCGATCGGCGATCCCAAGGGTTTAGAGAGAAGCCTCAGCGATGGCATCGCCAGCCGCATCGATCACAGTGGTCTGATTCAATTTACCGCAACTGCTAGCTTTGGAAGTTCTGGTGGACCTCTGCTGAATGAGGATGGTCAAGTCATTGGGATTGTTCAAGGTGGCAATCCAGGCACAAATCTCAATTTTGCCATCCCCGCTGCTGCCATCAACAATCTACCAGGACAACGAAGCATTGCAGCTCAACAGATTAGCAACTATATCCTGGCAAGTAGTCTTCAGATCAGACAAGGTAACTATCAGAAGGGGTTAAAAATATTGAACGAAGGGATTTACCATTATCCCGATAATTCAATGTTGTATTTGAATCGAGGTGCTGCTAAAAGCTTTCTCCAAGATTACCAGGGCGCAAAAAGTGACTATTCACGCTCCCTTCAGCTTCAACCGACCTCACTTGCTATAGTAACCGAGCTAGAGTTTATGCCGCCTTGAAGCAGCAGCAGCAAGCCCTTGAAGATTTCACTGAAGCAATCACACTCAATCAGGTTTGGGGTGGGAGCAATATTGGAGCAGCGTTCTACAGTCGCGGTGAGCTTCAGAATCAACTCGGTAACAATCAGTCTGCCATCTCAGACTTCAAACAAGCCGCCAAGTTTTATCAACACATTGGCAATTCAGAACGCTATCGTGCTGCCCTCGATCGCATTACCTTGATCAGCGCTCAGTAGCGGGCAAGCACAAGCAATTCATAAGGATTTGTAGACTTCTCTGACTTCAGGGCTTTGAAACAGAATTGCGTTTGCGCTTTCCCGCAAGGGTTGTTGTCAGCACCCGCTAGGAAGCTTGGCGATCGAGCGTAGTCCCTGGCTTGATGTTTTCCTTTATCCTGGGAGGGAAATGAGACTGTTTGCACCCTCGAAGTTTTCCTCGGAAATTAGTTATTGCTGGAGTTGAAGGCAATTGACCATGCGCTCACCCTTATCGGAAGTCACCAAGCCCACCTTTTTAATCGTTGATGATCATGAGTCTGTGTTGGGCGGCACTTTGCATATTTTGCAGCAGGAGTATCCTCAGGCTGAAGTTGTCACGGCGTGCAATGCTCAGGCAGCCTTAGAGCAAATGGCAGCGCTTCAACCGGATTTGGTCATTGTAGACTTAGTCATGCCAGAGACGGCGGGAGCCACGGCACAAGCTCATGCCGGATTGCAACTCCTGAAGGTGCTGATGGAACGCTATCCGACGCAGAACCTAGTAGTGCAAAGTGCTCACATCCGGACGCTGGTTTGGCTGAAACCTGCGATCGACAATCATCAGGGAGGATTCACCATCGTGGATAAAAGCCTGCCGATCAAAGAGCTGTTGCAGATGGTGGACTGGTCGCTACGAGAACGCACCTACACACCCAGAGAGATCCGTAATGGACTGCAACTGAACGCTAAATGGCTGGAAGTGTTGCAGTTGGCCTTTCAAGAGAGCTTGCAGGATACAGCGATCGCGAAGCGGATGAATATCTCGGAGCGGACGGTGCAATACTATTGGAACAAAATTCGAGACGTGTTGGAAGTCTATCCTGACACTGACAAGAATCTGCGGATTCAGACGGAATTACGAGCCAGAGAAGTAGGACTGATTGACTAGTGAGCCACCAACTTTGGAAAACCCTGCAAGCTGAAAGCAGGATCTGGCGGAGAAGTGCACTGCCAGGGTTGCTGGTAATTGCAGGAGTCATTCTAGCTCGGCTGACGGGAGGACTTCAGTTTTTAGAATTACTTTCCCTGGATCAACTGTTGCGATCGCGCCCCTCCGAACCGACCGATGAGCGCGTTGTGATTGTAGGGATTACGGAAGCAGATATCCAACGCGCTAAAACCTATCCAATTCCGGATGGCGTCATTGCCCAGTTAATCAATCGATTGCAAACGTATCAGCCTGCGGTCATTGGTTTAGATATCGTGCGGGATCTCCCTGTAGAACCAGGACATGCAGCTTTAGCCTCCGTCTTTCGCACCCAAGCCAATGTAATTGGGGCTGAAATTGCCCGACCGGATCGCAGTGGCTTTACCGTGGCACCTCCTCCAGCGTTACCACCCGAACAAGTTGGGTTTGCGGATGTGGCTCTAGATGGAGATGGCTATCAACGGCGGAGCCTTCTAGGAGCGCACGATCGCCAGGAAGAATATAATTTCTCCTTCACGATGCGGTTGGCAGAAGCATATCTCGCCACCAAAGGCATTGAACTCAACAACGGCATCCGAGACGCAGAAGCCATGCGCTTTGACTCAGTGGAGCTGACACGGTTTCAACCTAACACCGGAGGCTATGTCAGGGGGGATGCAGGGGGCAATCAAATTTTGCTCAATGTTCGCAGTGGGCTAAAGCCCTTTCGGGTGCTCTCCCTCGCTCAGATTCAGGCAGGGCAGGTTGATCCTGACTGGCTACGGGGAAAGATGGTGCTGATTGGGGTGATGTCGTTTAGTGCCAAGGATTTGGCTGGCTCTGGGGCGATCGCGGGCATTAATCCGGGGCGCATCTACGGGGTGGAGATGCAAGCCCATGCCATTAGCCAGATTACCAGTGCGGTGTTGGATAATCGTCCGTTACTCAAAGTTTGGAGTGAGGGCTGGGAGTATCTGTGGATTGTCGGCTGGAGTGTAATTGGTATCAGTCTAGGACGTTGGTTGCGATCGCCGGGGCGTTTGCTTTTGGCTTTGGCAGTGGCGAGTGGCAGTTTAGTTGGCCTCAGTTATGGAGCAATTCTGTTAGGTTGGTGGATTCCTCTAGTGCCCGCACTGTTGGGACTGGTGCTCAATGGAGCAGGGCTGACCGCTGCCTTGTTTTACCGTCATGAACAGGAGTTGCAATCGCGCTTGGAAGAACGACAGTTTGTGATTCAACAAATCTTCGATGCCATTCACAGTGAGCCGTTGCAATTGCTCAGTAAAGTGTTGCGCGAAGAACAAGCCCAAGACCAACCCTCGCCTTTGCTCTCCGATTTGCAGCGCATGAAGCAGGAGATTTATGCCATTTTTGGCTCTGCTCAGCGCAAGGTGTTTGACGAGGCAGGGAATTTGCAATTGGGTGGAGAGATTGAGTTTGCCCTGCAAGCACCGCTCCATGAACTGCTCTACAGGGTGTACATCAACACCCTAGAACGAGATTTGCCCCATTTCAGCCATCTCAAATTCAAGATTGTGCAGTTTGAGCCTTTAGACACGCAGCACCTGCGTTTGGAGCACAAGCGAGCCCTCTGTCGATTCCTGGAAGAAGCTTTGTGTAATGTAGGCAAGTATGCGGAGGGAGCAACCCGCCTAACCGTAACTTGTCAACAGGAAGGCAATCAGCAGGTAATTCAGGTAGCAGATAATGGGCGAGGGCTCGCTGGGGTAGCAGCGGAGATGCCAGAACAGTCTCTCGCTCGCAAATTTCCTCAGCTCAAGTTCAAATCTTCTAGGGCTGGGATGGGAACTCAACTGGCAGAAAACCTGGCGAGACAGTTGGGAGGCAGCTTTCGGCGTTACCCAAACAATCCGAAGGGGCTGGTGTGTGAGCTAACTTGGCCGAAGCAAAAAAGGTGGTGGCGTTAGGGGGGATTGCGCTTTCCCGCAAACCTAAATTGTGGCCAAAGCCCTGGTGTGTTTACGGTGTTTCCCCTATCGTTAAACACAAAATAGGGAGAATTGCGGAAATGACTCATCAATTCCAACTGTCTCTAGCGCAGCGATCGCAACGGTTTGTGGGTTTAGTGCTGGGTTTTTGGCTGACCCTGGCACCTGTAGCTCTGGCGAAATATGTGCCCCCGAAAAAAGCTTCGGCTCCCAGAACTACGGGCACGACAATCACTAGGGGTGGATGCGCTGCGAATGCTTCTGGTTATCTGGCGACTCTGGTACCTTATAGCCATGTGGGATTGACGACGGCAAAGCGGCCCACGTTTGCTTGGTATGTACCCAATCGCGAAGCTTACCCGCTAGAGTTTCGCTTAGTCCGCTCCAATGGACAAGGGTTGTATAAGACGCAGATGCAGAGCCAACCCGGGGTGATGCAGTTCTCGTTACCCGCCGAGCAACCAGAGCTACCACCGGGCGAATATATTTGGCAGGTGGCTTTGCAGTGCGATCGCTTCTTTCCACCAGTAGTGGTGAGTGCGGAAATGCAAGTGGTGCAGCCTAGCCCAGACTTAGAGCGACAACTGGCCGCAGAGCCAAATGCCCAAAAACGTGCCAACCTCTATGCAGAAAATGGCCTCTGGTATGACGCGCTAGCCGCAGCCCTCAAGAATGCTGGCACTCCTGAGAATCAACCGTTCCTCCTCGATTTGCTCAATTCTCTCTCGGCTACAGAAACGCAAATGCTTAAGCGATGGAGCGATCGCCTCACGCAACCGGGAGCCACTCAATCTACACCACAAATCCCACGATAAAGCCAGCCTTTCCCCGTCCCCCTGCTTACTAAAGTCCGATGTCCTGGTTCCACTCTTCAGCTTATGCGCCCCCAACAAATTGCCCTCTTAGCCTCGCTTCTAGCTTCTCTTCCTGCGGGGCTACTACTGCCTCTCTCCCTTCCCTTCGGCTCTCCTCTCTCAGCTCTAGCACAAACTCTTGAGTCCCGCAATACAGAAGCAAGTCGTTTGTTACAGCAGGGGATTCAGCAATACAGAAGGAGCCAATACCAGCAAGCAATCAAGTCTTGGCAGCAAGCACTGGAAATCTATCGTGCCGCCTCAGATCGTAATGGCGAAGCTGGTGTACTAAATAATCTAGGACTTGCTTATGGTTCTCTCTCGCAGTACCAGAGAGCGGTTGAGTACTACCAGCAAGCGCTACCGATATTCCAGCAAGTGAGCGATCGTAATGGCGAAGCTGGTGCACTAAATAATCTAGGACGTGCTTATGGTTCTCTCTCGCAGTACCAAAGAGCGATTGAGTACTATGAGCAAGCACTACCGATATTCCAGCAAGTGAGCGATCGCAATGGCGAAGCTAGTGCACTAAATAATCTAGGCATTACGCTTTTTGCGACAGGAAGTATTACTGCTGCTGAGAAAACTTTAGTTGCAGCAATCAAGGTTTGGGAATCGCTGCGCTTTGAGTTGGTAGACGAACATAAAGTTTCGATCTTTGAAGAACAGGCGAGGAGTTACCAAACCTTGCAAAAAGTACTGATTGCTCAGAACAAAGTAGAGCCTGCGCTGAAAATTGCAGAGCGAGGGCGAGCCCGGGCTTTTGTTGAACTATTGTCACAGAAGCTAGGGAGCCAACAGCCAGCAAGTCAAATTCAGGAGGTAATCCAAGCACCTGATATTCGGCAGATTCAGCAAATTGCAAAGGTCCAGAATGCTACCTTAGTGCAGTATTCCATCATTTATGACAACTTCTCCATTCAGGGAAAACAAACACCTCGTGAATCTGCTCTCTACATCTGGGTGATTCAGCCCAATGGCAAGATTGGCTTCCGCCAAGTAGACCTCAAACCCCTCTGGCAACGGCACGACTCTTCTCTGGCAAGCTTGATTGTAGGGCAGCAAGAATTTCTCGCGGTTCGTAACCGCCAAGGTCTAACTTTTAACCCACCACCTTTTACTTCGCCCCCTCAACCCGATTTACCAACACTGCACCAGTTGCTGATTGAGCCAATTGCTGACCTGCTGCCTCAAGACCCCAATGCCCATGTCATTTTCATTCCTCAAGGGCCACTGTTCCAAGTGCCTTTTCCTGCCCTTCAGGATGCCAAGGGAGACTATATCATTCAAAAACATACGATTCTGACAGCTCCTTCTATTCAAGTGTTAGCCCTGACTCGACAGCAGCGAGAGCGATTAGCGAGCCAACAAAAGAGTAGCAACGGTGAAGTGTTGGTTTTGGGTAACCCCACCATGCCCAGTGTTGCTCTATCTCCCAGAGAACCTAAACAACCGCTGTCCCCTTTGCCTGGAGCAAAAGCCGAAGCAGAGGCGATCGCCACTCTCCTCAACACCAAAGCGATTATAGGAGCAGAGGGAACTGAAACCGCGATCGCCCAGAAAATGCCCCAAGCTCGCCTAATTCACTTGGCAACTCATGGGCTACTGGATGACATTCAAGGGCTAGGAAGTGCGATCGCCCTGACTCCCTCTAAAACAGATGATGGATTACTCACTGCTGCTGAGATCCTCGATATGCAACTGCAAGCAGAGTTAGTCGTTTTGAGTGCCTGCAACACTGCACGAGGCAAAGTCACAGGGGATGGAGTGATTGGCTTATCTCGCTCCTTAATTGCCGCAGGAGTGCCGAGTGTCTTGGTCTCCCTCTGGGCTGTCCCCGATGCTCCCACAGCCGAGTTAATGACCGCGTTTTACGAGAACCTACAAGAGAACCCTGACAAAGCACAAGCCCTCCGACAGGCCATGCTCAGCATGATGGAAACTCACCCTCAACCCAAAAATTGGGCCGCTTTTACCTTAATTGGAGAAGCCGAGTAGAACCTGTTAGCAACCGTCCTCAACGCTGAACTAGCAGTGCTGTCCAGGCTGTGTCGTCTCCTTGAATTGCACCTTTCCGCAATCTCCTTTTGCATCCTTGAGTGGCTCAAATCTGTGGCTAGACCCGATGAAGTTATAACTCGTTTTACCTAAGCTGGGACTCAAAGCTGGTTAGCAGCTCTTCGAAACATCTTGAATCCCAGAGGTACACAAATGCTGAGTTTATCCACTCATCTCCGCCCCATCTCCTTATCCCTCGCTCTGACGGCCTCTACCCTACTCTCTCTCCTGCTCGCTTCCGCTTCTCGCTCTCAGCCCCAACCCCAACCCACCACTCACCCTTTCCAACAGCCAGAAAAGTACGAATGGACGATCGCCCGTGAAACAGTTGTACCCCTGACAGGCGATCGCCTCCTAGCCACGCTAGCCGAAGCGGAGAGCCTACAAAACAGTATCAACAACGCTTCCTCTGAACAGCCCGTGCAATTTGTAGTGATTCCCAATATCGAGGATTTACTTCAGTTCCCCACTTCTGAACAACCTCAGGCAGGGTACCTCAAGACTAATACTCCCCTCTCTGCACAAAACAACTGCCAACTATCCTTCAGATTGCGCTTTCCCACAAACGAAGTTTGCTGATAAGCCTCTGGAGGCTTCCACTCCTAACACCTAGACTAAAAAGCGATCACTGAGAATCTAACGCTCTCTTGATTCACTTGGACTTTCCATAACTTGAGGATTGCTCTATGAAACTGTCTGCTCCTCTCAGTGAAACCGTCGGTGCTGCTTCCCGCTCAGTTATCGAAACATTACCCTTCAGAGCGTAAAACGGCTCGTGCGGTTCAGAGTTACCTACGAAAGATTGATATCGCTAGCTCAACTCCATCATCTGGGTGAATTTGATGTCAGACATTAATACCTTATTGGACGAAAACATAGAACGGATGCAGTCGCTTTCTCAGGAGAGCGAACAAGCGCTGAGTGAAGTAAATCAGTTAGAGCAACTCGCCACTGATTTAATAGAAAATGTGGCTGAGAAAAAACAAAGGGTTTTATCTAAGTTTGAGTCGCTCGGCGGGCAGTTTTCTGAGCTAAATCAAAAGTTAGATACAGAACTGCAAACGGGTCTGCAAGGCTTAGCTGAGCTGCGGCAAAAAGTTGAAGGCTTAGAAGGTCAGTTAGACCAGTTTGTGAACGATTTGCATACTCAGGCTGGCGAGCTAAAAACTCGTGCGGAAGAAGCACTGAGTGGGATTGAATCAAAGACCGCCGAGGTTCAGCCTGAGCTTGAAGGTTTGACGCAGCAGGTGCAGGAATTTGAAGGTGCTGTTGATGGTTTGGAAGATGCATCAGTTCAAAATGTTGAAGAGTTAGGAACCTCGATCGAGACAGCCAAAAGCGAATTCGACAGCCGCAAAACAACCTTGATGGAAGAATTTAGCTCGTTCTCTCAAATGGCAGGGGAAAAGCTGCAAGCCTTGCTGCAAGACTTTGATTATCTCGTACAAGAAAGCAGTACACAGGTTAGTGAGATTGATACTGCGCTCACAACGGCAGCTAATGAAGCAGTCACCGCTGTTCAGCAAAAGTTCAATGAAATTGGCAGTGAAATTACAACCGCTGCTCAAAATCTGACAACGGCAGTGGCGTCAGTGGGTGAGGCAGGAGCGGATGATTGTGATCGCATGAATGACAAGTTTGGTGAGGCGATCGATCTGGCTGGAGATGCCGTTTCAATCCTTCAGGAAATCATGCCTGTTTTAGAAGGCGTGGAAGAACAATTGGCTTAGTTCGTCTCAAATTATCGAGAAGGTGAATCATGGCAGAAGTCGCTGAACTCAATCAGAATGTTGACGAATCTGTTGAAAGTTTGCAGCAGCTATCGGGCGTGCTAGAGCAAGCGAATACACAGCTTCATGATGCTTGTTCGCAACTGGAATCTCAAGCGGATGCTTTGAGCCAAGGGAATGAAATTGATACTCACATAGAGACGCTAGAGCAAAGCTTGGAGGAAGCAGAAGACAAGATTGAAGGGGCTGAGTCAGAAATTACGCAGGAGTTAGAAGAGTTGCAGCAGGCGATCGCCGAGACGACTGGAACTCTGGATGAAGCAACAGGCGCGATCGAGGAGATGCAAACTGAGTTTCAAGCTGTGGAAAGCGCCATCCCTGAATTTGAGAGTGAAGTAGAAGCGGTGCAGCAGTCTCTCGCTCAGCTGACTGATTCGGCAAGTCAGTTAGATGAAGGAATTTCGCAGTCGATCGAAGGCACTCAACAAGCCTTTGAAGCGATCGATCAAGCGCTTGCAGAATTTCAGCAGCAGGTTGAACCGCTCTCTGAATTAGACAGCGATGTGGATGAGCTAATTACTGACCTGACGGACGAGCATCGTGAAACGGTAGAAACTGAATTTACTGAGTTCAGCGAAGATCTGCGACAAACGCAGGTCGGTGAAATTCAAACAACGGCTGATCAAGCAGAAGGAAACTTGCGGGACTATTTTGAAACCTTGAGTCAGAAGGTTGGAGGGTTAGCCGATGAGTACGAACAAGATGTTTCGGAAACAATTTCTGATTTGACAGAAGACTGCGAGAACGAACTCAAAACCAAGATCGAGGACGCAGTCAACGATGTTGAAAGTGAAGCAGCAGAGAAGCTAATCGACGAAATCAACGAAGCAAAATCACTGTTTGAATCTGGCGAAAAAACTGTTCAAGAGCTTGAACCACTCGTTCAAGACGTTGTGATTGCTGGAAATGTGGCGATCGCCGTCGATCAATCCGTTCAAGAACTGATGGCTTAGATCGTTTATCTCCATTCACTGCATAAAAGGTAAATCTCATGAGTGCAGCAGATTTAATAACTCGAATTGATACGGCAAGGGGCGATCAACAACGAGCCAACGACCTAATAGCAGAAGCCCGTGACAGGTACAAACCCCCTGAACCTCCTCCCCCACCTCCCAGCGAAGGCATTGACGTTGGCTCGATCGCTCACACTGTCCTCGATTTTGCAGGCTTTATTCCCGGTGTTGGTGTAGTGGCAGATTTAGCCAATGCCGCTTTGTACGCTGCCGAAGGAGATTACGTTAATGCTGGTCTTGCAGCCGCTGCTGCGGTTCCTTTCGTTGGTGACGCTGCTGCCGCTGCAAAACTTGCTAGTACCGCTGCTGTAGGTCTTGCCGGAGCAGCGGCAGCAGCAAGAAATGCTGACAACGCGGCAGATGCCTCTAGGCTTCTAGGGGACGGTGGAAATACTGCTGCCTCAACTCCTGTTGGCAGAAAGGGATTTCCTTTACAAGTTGAACCTGGCACAAATAAACCTGGGATCATAGGTAATCGTGAGTACTCAGGTCATGCATTAGATCAGATTCAAGGAAGAGGACTAACACCTTCGGTAGTAGAAAATACTGTTCGAGTAGGGCAGGAAACACCAGGAAAACGACCAGGGACAACAGCGTACTATGATCCTACAAATCACGTTACGGTTATTGTCAATAGCACAAGTGGGCGTGTTATTACCGCTGCAACAGGACATATTAAGCAATGAGGATGGCGAAATGACTAATTATGAGCAACGGCAGTATCAGTTGATGAAAGCGTTCATTCAGGATTTTGAGAGTGGAAACATGACCATCAAAACGCTAATCTCCTCACTAGATGGATTGCTCAGTGCGGTTGAATTTACTGATAAGCCGAGCAAAGAGGCTTTACGGAGTGAGTGGTGGACTCTGGAGCAAGTGTACGCCGTTGCTCTCGATCGAGAAGAGACAGAGTTATCGCCAGAAAGTCAAGTTTTAGTTGTCGAGACCTTGGAAAATATAAAGGTACTTTTGCAGCAATTAATCACCTCTTAAAGGGTGTTCTAAAAGGGTTTGCTTAAGCCTCAAATACAACTCCGAGTAGCGATCGCAAGCCCCGAAATCATGATTCTCTCGTAACCGCTTCTCAGTAGCTAGAGTGGCTAGACATACGTGGTTAAGCTATGAGCGATCACAACTTCCACTAATTAAATCAAGGACATCTTAACTATGAGTGATACGGCAAGTTCATTAGAACAATTAGCAACAGATGTGCCGGAGAAATTGAATCTTTTGGTTCAGGAATTGTCGGCGGTTCAAGAGGGGGTAGATGGGTTGGAGACGTACTTGGATGAGATGGGCGATCGCGCCACAGGTCTCTTCAGTCAAGTCGAAACAGCCCTAGAAGAATTGCAGGCCGAGCTATCAGAGCGAACCACGAGTTTGACTGAAGAAGTAAGCGAATTGGATGGTGAATTTGATTCGTTGAAGAGTGAAGTTTCATCCACGCAGGACGAGCTAGAAACAGAGCTTCAAGAGGTGCAAGGTAAGCTGACGGAGTTTCGTGAAAGTTTGGAAGAGAGACAGAGTGAGTTAGAAACCGCAGGGCAAAGTGCGATCGCTATGCTGGAGCAGGCGCAGGGTCGCATAGAGGCTGGACAGGAACAGTTAGATGGTGCGGTGGATGCGATCGCGCAGGAAATTCAAGCCGTGCAGCAGGAGATTGAAACGGCAAAAACAACGCTGAGCGCAGAGGTGAGTGAGCTAAGCACTGCATTGGGTGAGGCACAGCAAGAAGTCGATGGCAAGGTTCAAGAAGTGATTGATACTTTTACTGATTTAGAAACCCTGGAATCACAGCTTGATGGTATCCAGAATGAAGCAGTGCAGACAGAGCTAGAAGGTTTACTGGAAACAGCACGGCAGGAAACAGAGACGATGCGATCGACTTTAGAAGCCGCGATCGATCCCGTTGTCGAAGCAATCCGAGGACTAAGTGATGACCTATCGGATGTATCGAGTGAATTGGCTTCGGGACAGGATGAATTAGACGGCCAGTTTGATGAACTGCAAGAGCTAGTTGATCCGCTCAAGCAAGGAATTGAAGCGGCTCGTGAGGCAGCCGAAAAATTTGCGCTTCCTTGGGCGTAGTGCAGTCCAAATTGATTTGAAATAACGTTTTAATTTCTGGAGAAAGCTATGGCAGACTTTCAAAGCGTGGCCGCAGAAACGACGAGCAAACTTTCAACTTTGCTTGATGAAGTAGATCAGACGCAGGAGCAACTGCAAACGGCAAAAACAGAAGTAAATGATTTGCAGCAGCAGATCGAGGAGGCTTGGACAACCTTAAACGAACAGGCACAATCACTTCTCGAAAGTATTAACAGCAGCAAGAGTGAATTGACGGCAGAGGCTGAAGGCGCAGAGCAGGCGATCGCTCAACTGAAGCAAAAGATCGATACGGCTCAACAGGAATTACTTCAGGAATTAGACGAGGCAAAGGGAGCGATCGCGGCACTGGACGATCATTTAGCTCAGTCAACGCCGGAACTCGAAGCAGATTTGCAGGCGGCTGAAGATGTTTTGAGTAGCCTGCAAGAAAAAGAGGTTGGTGCTGAACTAGAGCAGGCCGTTACGCAAACGATGCAAGAACTGCAAACAGTGAGCGGCGAACTGCAAGGATTCCAAGCTGAATTGAGTCAGCAGGTTGAAACGGTGTCGGGCTATTTATCAGAGCAAATTGCTCCTGAGATCGCGGCTGGCGCAGATGGAATTGGTACACATCTAGATGAAATTGTGACTCATTTCGACGAACAGATTCAGGCGGTGGGGGATGGTGTGCGAGAGGCGATGCAGGGCTTGCTCGATCAGGTACAGCAGGGGCAAGAGACCTGCTTTAGCCAGCTAGAGACTCAGGCTCAAACGCTAGAAGAAGTGATGGGAAAACTGGAAAGCGCGCTCGAAACAGCAGGTTCTAGCGTGACTGAGGCAGGCCGCACTGTGGTAGACGGAATTGAGTTAACAACTGAAGGCAGTAAAACAACAGTTCAATTGCTTTCAGACGCAAATGAAGCGCTGGAAAAATTCTAGCAGGCGATCGCTTCCAAGTATTGAATTTATTGCACAGTCCATCCGTAGAACCAATCAAACGGAGGAGATTTGCTATGGTCAGCGACACAATTAATTTGGTGCGATCGTGCCATCGATTGATTAGTTACTCTACGTCAATTTTGCTGGTGTTTCCCCTATTTTCGCTGTTGTGGATGAGTACGCCAGCAGCATTGAGCCAGGAAGCGGAAGATATGGAGGATTCCTATTTAGGAGTGCAAGACTTACTGAATCCGCCTCCAGAATCGATTGAAGCCGCACCACCTGTTGAATTTGGCACTTATCGCCTAGATGCGGGAGATGCGATCGCCGTCAACATTATTCCTCGTAGCCGTGATTTGAGCTTCAATGCAACGCTGGATTGGGCTGGTAATGTTACTGTGCCGCTGCTGGGAATTGTGTCTTTCAAAGGAATGACACTGACGCAGGCGCAGGAGATGTTGCAGCAGCGACTCACCGAATATCTAGTGAATCCGCAGGTGGGCGTGACATTGGCAACGGCTCGACCTGTGAGTGTTATGGTTTCAGGCGAGGTGATCACACCCGGATTTTATGTGCTGCAAGATCCGCGAATTCCGGTGGCACTGACGGAAGCGGGAGGGACAACGCATCTGGCAGATTTGCGATCGGTACAAGTGACTCGTCTCGTCAGTGATTCAACGTTGCAACAGCAGTTTGATCTCTACACGCCGCTAATTGAGGGAAATGAACTGCCTGATCTACGCTTGGTGGATGGCGATGTGATTACCATTACCGCCCTTGCACCAGATACTGCACAAGATTACGATCGCACGCGGGTCGCGGATATGAACGTGTCGCAGCGGGAAATGACGATTCGCGTGTTGGACTATTCGAGCGGCGTCAATCGTTTGCGCCTCCCAAACGGCAGCGATTTTCTCGATGCGCTCACTTCAATCAAGCCGAATTTGAACGACACTAATTTGCGGCGCGTCAATCTAATTCGGTTTGATCCAGCGACAAATCAAGCTGTGGCGATCGAACTCAATGCTAGAGATGCTTTGAGCGGTGATGCTTTGCAAAATCCGCCGCTGCAACATAACGATGTGATTGTGATCAACCGCAATGCGATGGCGCGGTTCAATCGCTTCTTAACGCAACTGACTCAGCCGTTTCAGGACGTGCTGGGATTCCTACTGTTTTTCGACACGGCTCGCGAAGGCATCAACACGGTTACGGGTGCAGATGAAGAATAGCAGTAGAACAGTTGAATATTCAGATTTTTTGCCCGTTCATCTTTCAAGTTTGAAGAACTTTTCTACTGAGGAATTGCGGGGACAACGCCATAGCGATCGCAACTTCTCAAACAGATTTTGACTCAAAACCTTCCACCCTTTTAGAGCGGTGCAGTTTTATGAAAGTTAAACAATCAATTCAGCGCTATTTTGCCGCCTGTAGACGCTACGGTTGGGTTGGGTTAGCCGGGTTTGCTTTGACTGTCGCTCTCGCAGGTGGCATTGCAACATTCCGACCGGATGTGAAAACGCTGTATGTGGCGCAGAAATTGCTGCTGAATCAGTCGGCTCCAGCAACGCCGCCCGACGCTAGAGAAGCCGAAACGCCTCAGGAAAAGGCACCTGATCCAACTTCTGAATCACCACAGCTGACTGACGCACTGATCGAGCAAATGGCGACAGGGTTACAGGTCAAGCGCTATTCGCTGTCGCCGCAAATGCTGAGGCAAAATCTGACGCTGAGGCAAGGTTCTGAGCAGGGCGATCGCTGGCTGGTGCAGTTTCAAGATGCCGAGTCCGATCGAGCAACTGCGGTCGTGGTGGCGTTTTCCGAGGCGATCGCGCAGCAAGACTTGAGCGAGAAGCGACAGGGTGTAGAGTCAAAAGTGCAGTTGCTAGAACAGCGGCGCGATCGCCTGCGAGACGACCTCCGGGTGGTAGAAGAGAAGCTGCGCGAATTTAGCCGCCGCGAAAAGCCTGCAATTCAGCAAGCGGTTGATGGCAGTTTGGTTTCGGCGATCACCACGATTCAGCAGCAGCAGCGCGAACTCGATCGTACCCTTGAAGGCACTGAGGCAGAAATGGCAAGCCTACAAAATCAGCTTCAGATGAGTCCTGAGCAGGCATATCTAGCGGCGGCGATTAGTGCCGATGCGATCGTCACGGCGTTATCGACCAAAGTGGACGAACTGGCCTTACAGCAGCAAGAACAACTACGTGAATTGCAGCCGCGCCATCCTGAAGTGGTTGCCTTGCAGCAACAGCAGTCGCTTTATGAAGCTCGCTTGCAGCAGCGGATTCAAGAGATTGTCGGACGTGGCCACGCCGTTCCCATCAATCAGGTGACTGTTCAATCTTTGCGTACCCTCAACCTTGATCAGGCGCGGCAGGAGCTTGCCAATCGACTCGTCGGCCTGAAATCCCAGCGCGATCGCCTGACGCGAGAGCTGGCAATTTTGGGGCGATCGGAACCAGAACTGCGGCAAAACTACAGCGATGGCACAGCGCTTAGGCTGGAACTGGAAAAACTTACCAATGACGTTGCCCGCAACCGCGAAGCTCTTGAGCAGACGGAAAAGGATTTGGCAGCGGCAGAATTGCAGCAGGCCGAAACGAAAAGTGACTGGGTGAGCGAAGGCGCACCGCAGGTTAAAACCATTACAAATTGGCTTTGGAGCCGCCCGTTTATCCTTCTACTGGGCGGCAGTTTGGGACTGCTGGTTGCCGGAGCAACCATATTGCTCATCGATTTGGTACGTGGCAAAATTCTCATGCCCGAAGAAGTCGAAACAATTTTACAAAAGCGCGTTCCGCTGCTGGGAATTCTACCTTCAATTCGCACTCGCAAAAGCTCAATTCCGATTTTGATAGATGCCGATTCGCCTGAACTAGAGTCTTATGAGTTGTTTCATCGATGCATCCTTAATCAAAACCAAAATCAAGCGCCCAAAGTTGTGATGCTATCGAGCATTCGGCAGGGTGAAGGAAAAACGGTGAGCACTTACAATCTGGCGATCGCTGCTGCTAGGGCAGGCAAAAAAACGCTGTTAATTGAAGCCGATTTACGCACTCCTTCCCGGGCTGATATATTCCGAATTGATTTGCATCTAGACGAAGCAGAAGCTACTCCAAATGATGTAGAACTACTCAAACAGATTCAACCTGTTCCTCATATCAACAACCTATTCATTTTGCCGAGTTTCAGCGCTGCAAAAGAAATAGCGGAAGCTTTAGAGTCTAACAATCAGCAGCTATTCAAACAGATTGGCGAGGATTTTGATTTCGTTGTTTTAGATACGACTACATTACATTGCAGCGATGTTTTAATGATGGAATCATTAGTAGATGGGTTCATTCTTATTACTCGATTAGGCTACAGCGATCGCAAAGGACTAGAGCTTAGCGTTGAAAAAATAACAGAATCTAAATCCGTTAAGCTGCTAGGAATAGTAATCAACGATGTTACTAATTCAGCAAGATATGCTCCCTTACTATCGCTGTAATTATGGATAATATTATTTGCGATCGCTACCAAATCACCCGATTACTAATTACGGGGTCATTTAGCACAATCTATCTAGCTCAGGCTTTATTGCTTTCAGGAAGACCCACCTGTATTTTGAAGCAGTTTAAGCCGCAAAGTGATGATCTAAATTTGCTGAAGGTTGCGAAAGAGCTATTCGATCGAGAAGCAAAAGTGCTGCGGCAAATCGAACAACACCCACAAATTCCCCAACTTCTCGATTACTTTGAAGTAGCTGGGGATTTTTATCTTGTACAAGAATACATTGCAGGAGAGACGCTAAGAGAATTCCGAAACCACAATTTGTGGGACGAACAGCAAGCTATTAAATTCCTTCAATCAATACTGCCAGTTTTGGCATTCATCCATCAGCAGGGAATTATTCATCGAGATATTAAACCTGAAAACATTATTTTACGCTCGCCTGACCGAAAGCCGTTTCTAATTGATTTCGGTGCGGTGAAACTGCGATCGCAAACAACACAATCAAATACATCACCGACTATTATTCATAGCTACGGCTACACGCCTCCAGAGCAGCTAGCGGGTTATGCCGAAGAAAACAGCGACATCTACGCATTAGGAATGACCTGTATCGAAATGCTGCTTGGTGAGAAACCTACATGCTTTGCTCAAACTAATGAAAATGGCAATGGAGTAATTGAGAAACTAGAAGAAATAGGAATCAGTGAAGGGTTACGATTGCTCTTTAATCGATTAGTCTGTATGGATGCTCGACAACGCTACCAAAGCGCACATGCAGTCATAGCCGATTTGAATCTACTTAAAATTAACTGCAAATCTGCTCAACCGAATGATTATACTCCTACCTTCATTAGTTGCCCTGCTCAAGAATCTCTGGATTTAGGATACACATCTACTCAACTGAGCATAGATTCATTACCTAAAGAACCGATAGACAAAGTGCAGAATGCTAAACACAAGGCAGCAAATTTACAGCGCCGATCTACTCAGTTGCAGCTTCCACAGAAAGTTGACCCAACAGAGTTAGGGCGTAAATTAAGCCAATGCTTAGACTATGAAACTAGAGAATCTCAAATTTATAAAATAACAGCAGTTGTTAAAGCAACGCTTCTAAAGCAATCGTGGTTGCTATTTAGTATTTCTTGTTTTGCGATCGGTGCTGCCCTGCTTTACTTTTTCTACTTAAAATCTACCTCAATTCAATCATCAACCTATGCATCAGTTTCAACAGAATATGATCTTAATCAAAAGGCTGAAAATTCGCTGAAATTTCAATTAATAACGCAGCTACAAGGTGACACATCATCAATTCGATTTTTAGAGTTTTCAGCGGGGCAAACGCTAGTCTCTGCTAGCAGGTCAGGCTTGATTCAACTCTACAATCTGCAAAATGCAACGGTTCAGCAAGTGACGAAAACTTCAAGCGAAATTCTAGCTGTTGCTCGCGGTCAGCAGAGAGAGTTGTTAGCTTTTGCGACTGCCGATAGATCGATTGAACTCTGGAATCTAACCACGATGAAGCAAGTTCAACAAGTTTCAGCTGAGCAATTAGTTTGGTCGCTAGCAATGGGAAACACTCGATCGAGTTTACTTGCAGGAGGGTTGAATAGTATAGAGCGGTGGAATGTATTTCCAGAATCGCTAAAGTTAATTGAAACACTTGAGTTTTCTACTGAGAAATTTGAGCCTGTTCGTTCGATCGTTCTTAGTGCAGATGGCTCAATTTTGGCAGCAGGCGATGCTACTGGTAAAGTCAAAATCATCCATTTTGATTTCAATCGGACCCAGCTTTCTCACGCCCACACTGAAGCAGTCAATTCTGTTGTGATGGACGCGAGCGAAACAATACTTCTGACAGGCAGCGACGATGACACAATTCGTGTTTGGAACCTTCATGCGCTTCAGGAGTATGAACGGACTGTCATTCAAGCAGGATTAGGTGGAGTGACAGCGATCGCCTCTCACCCTAATAGTAACATTGTTGCAGCAGGTGGAATCTACGGCACAGTCAAATTGTGGAACTGGCAGACTGGTCAATTACTGGGAACGCTCTTGAACCCTACCACTGGAATCACGGCTTTGGCGTTCAGCCCTGACGGAAATAGTTTCGCCGTAGGCACTCGCGATGGCAAGACAGCAATTTTTTCCATTGTCAAGTAACGGAAATTTTACCTCTTGCGAATGCTATGTTATCTAAATCCAAGCTACTCAATCATCTTAAAGAATTAAATCAGCTAGCGATTGATGGCTCGTTTCAAGTGCCACTTGATAGCTTGACTCAATCACTTGAGCATATTAGAAGCAATTTAGAACTTGACAAGTTAAACGTTTACATTATCAGTGCAGACATTGCGCTAGCAGAATCTTTTCAGCAACGGTTTAGTTTTTACCCTACTCTAGATAATACTTATCAGTTTCAAGTACATGAATTAACTAAACGAGAGGTAGAAAAATCGAAAGATAGCCCTTCAGCTTTTCTGGCTTTTCAAGAGCAAGCAGAGATAACTCAACGCTATCCGCTCTCGACAGCGCCAATTTTAACGGTTGGTCGACAGCGGGGATGTGATTTTTATATTTCTGATCGCTATACAAGGGTAAGTGGTCAACATCTTGAAATACGTTTCTATCCTGCAGGCGATCGAATCACTCCTCACCAATGGCATGTTAAAAATAGCGATCGCTGCCGCAATGGAACCTATGTTAATGGAGAACGCTTGACTGAAGAGCGCATCCTCAAATCAGGCGATCGATTGGTTCTGGGCGATCGATATCCTAGCGCTCAGAGTCCGGAATTAGTGTTTGAACATTCAATCGTTTTAGAACCAATACAACACGAAGCTCACTTCTCATTAGATAAATTTAGGGGCTGTATTGTATTTCTTATTGTTGGTTCTAAGCAAGAGTTATCGGAAGAAGAAAAAGCAGTTTTAGCTCTGGCATGCTCCACTCCGTCTACAAATATTTTTCTAGTTACTTCTTCTGCTCAAACCATCGAGGTAATTAATGGATTGCAGCAGTCGAGCGCTTCTGAAGGTGTCTTTACGGAATTAGACAGCTTGTGTCAGCAAATGACGCTGATCAAGACAAAGCAAATTACCGAGCGCAAAACTCAAAATGCTGTAGTTCAAACAATTGCTTGGATCTCAAGCCTAGAGGAAGCGTTGTTAACTCAGCAACAGCCAATCGCTCAGCAAGTCGAAGCACTTGAAAAACAGCGATCGCAAAATAAAGTTAGAAAAACCCTATCGGACAAATCAATTTCACAGAATGAGTTGCAGAAGAAAATCTCTGAGCAGCGATCGAAGTTGAGTGAAATTGTAGATACAGCACTTGAACAGTCAAAGCAAGACTTGCTGGATGATTCTTTAGTGAACAGCATCTTATATAGAATTTCTGATGAAATTGATAGCATGGAAGCGCAAATTATTAAGCCTAATAAAAAGCAATTTCTAAAGCTAGTATCAAAAAATTGTGAGGACAACGTCAACGATTACTTGATGCACTTTTGTGAGGAAGAACTACTCGATTGGGCTAGGACAGAATGGGAAAGAATCTGCTGGCACTACGACGATGGCGGTGTAGAAGGTTTGATTGCTCGATCGCAAACTCTGTTGGAATCAATCTCTAAAACCAGCAGCCGGTATTTTACTCCAGTCCTCTGCCAAGAAATCGAGATGCAAACCGTGTTCCGAGTGTCATTAAAAAAAATATCTGATCGAGTCGAATACCAGCCTGTATCGATTTGGAGCTTTTCAATCAAAAAAATCAGAAGCTCTGTCTTTCAAGTCATGAGCATTCTATTTCTATTAAGTTTCTTGGGGTTGAGTAGAGGTAGCTTTATAAGAGGTGTGGTCAAGCAAATTACTAGTTCTAATTTTCTCATTCTCTTAGCCATAGGAATAGTTATTTGGCTAATCTCTAAGCTTTGCCAAAGCTATCAAAACGACAAGCAAGCTGAAATCAGAAAAGTTTCAGACAAAATTAGACTTGACTTGAAAGGCTACTATCAAAAAGTGATTAAATCTCGTTTTGCTGAGAAGCTAACGCGGATCTTGAAAACTACCTTTAAAGAAGAGATGAATCGTTTTGAGAAAGAGCTAAGGCTTTACTTTGATGCGGTACAAAGCCAGTCTGAGAATTCAACTGTCAATCGCGTTAACTTTGAACTTCAGCTAAAAAAGTATAAAGAGGATACAAAGAAGTTAGAAGATAAACTTAAAAACCTTTATTCGATTCGAGATAAAGTTCATCGAATGCTTGAAGGATAAGTGAACTCATGTTTAGATTGACAGTATCTGGCTATGCATTGTCACATCTTTTCTCACAAATAGAATAATTCTGAAAAGGCTTATGTAGTCTGTACTTGAGCGATCGCCCCTCTTTGAGGGTCGTGCATCAAAAAGGATGACTCAGATCTTGCACCAAGGCTTAAAAGGTGGCAGAAAGGGCGTGAAACTAATAGACCGCAAGAACAATGGACATTCTTGCCCACGCCCAAGAACTAATCTATCACTTGCTCGATGGGATGCCGACTCCCTACCAACGTCAAAGCCTGCAAGCTTTGC
>NZ_JACJPA010000051.1:0-55466 GCF_014695845.1 Trichocoleus sp. FACHB-591 | reverse complement strand
GTTTGCTGGCACTGCGGACAGAAATATCGTTGGTTACCGTTAGGAGCTTTGCCATGCTTATGGATGCGGGGGTAAGCACAGAGGCTGCATTCCAAAGATCATGCTTGAGGGTAGGTGCCTTTCTACTTTACCGAACCCACCACATTTTGATGCACGACCCCCAAAAAGCACGAAACGCGGCATATTGGGTAGAGTTGGAAACGATGGCGATCGCTACAATATCGAGGAGTAGATGTTCCTTACGGTGCTAGACGCGCGGTCCCCTAGCTTAGCGAAGTGGATTAGCAGATTTTGGGAAGGTTAATCTGGCACGAGGAGTTGAACTCATCACAACTCTTTGACAGCCTGAACCAAGATTTAGATGTAGTTGCCCTGGGATTTTACTGGCTAGGGCTGCTGTCCTACATAGTCTCGTTTCATAGGCATTTTTTGGCTAATCGGGATACACATAGGGGTGCCTGCGACGGGATCGCGGACAATGCTGCTCTTTAGCCCAAACACCTCTTCTACCATCGCTTCAGTCATGATTTCTGGCGGCACACCCTGAGCATAGATATTTCCTTGCCGCATCACCACTAAATAATCCGCATAGCGACAAGCTTGGTTTAAATCATGCAGCACCATGACGATCGTGCGGCCTTGGGTTTGGTTCAATTCATACAGCAAATCTAGAACTTCGATTTGATGCGCTAGATCTAGAAATGTAGTGGGTTCGTCCAGTAATAGAATGTCTGTGTTTTGGGCTAAAGCCATTGCAATCCAGGCCCGCTGGCGCTGTCCTCCCGACAGGCTATCTAGAGGGCGATCGCTCAGCTCGGTCATCCCTGTAATCACTAGCGCCTGCTCGGTCAAATGTTCGTCTTCTTTTGACCATTGTTGCAACCAGCTTTGATGAGGATAGCGGCCTTGGGCGACTAATTCGCGCACTGTTAAACCTTCGGGAGCCGACGGATTTTGCGGCAACATGCCCAAGCGCTTTGCTACTTCTTTGGTGGAGAGTTTGGCGATCGCTGCGTTATCGAGATACACCACACCACTCTGAGGCTTGATTAATCGGGCGAGTCCTTTGAGCAATGTAGATTTGCCACAGCCGTTAGGCCCGACTAAAACGGTGATTTGATGGGCTGGAATATCTATATGTAAGTCTCGAATGATAGTTGCGCGATCGTATGCCAGGGTAAGTTTGCGAGCGGTGAGTGCTGATTCCATTGAGGTGCTGTTATGCATTCCGGTTTCGATAGAGCAGGTAGAGAAAATAGGGCGCACCCACTACGGCAGTAATCACTCCACAGGGCAGTTCGATGGGGGCAAAGAGCGACCGGCCTAAAAAGTCAGCGAGAGCTACCATCAATCCACCCACTAAAGCTGCGGTTGGTAGCAGTCCTTCATGGGCAGGACCAACTAACTGACGCGCTAAGTGGGGTGACATTAGACCTACAAACCTGATTGTACCTGCCGTTGCCACACTTGCTCCTGACAGAGCCACACAAGTGATCAGCAATAGGCCACGCCGCCACTCTATTGAGACCCCTAAACTCCGGGCAATTTCATCTCCTAAATTGAGCGTGTTTAAATCACGAGCGTAAAACAAAGAGAGTGGTATAAACACACCCAACCAAGGCAGTAACGCTCGCACCTGCTCCCAAGTTCGTCCATACACGCTGCCAGCTAGCCAAACTAGGGCTTGGCTGACATCCTCAATCTTGCCAAAGGTAATCAGCAGACTGGTACAAGCAGAGGCGATCGCTCCTACGCCCACACCCACTAGCAACAGCCGAATCGGTGCACTGCCACGCTCCCAGGCCAATCCATACACCAATAACGCTGCAATTAAGGCTCCTGTAAAGGCGGCAATCGGTAAAAAGAGAAGGGGCAAGGCAGGAAACAGCACAATCAGAGCCACTGCCGCCAAACCCGCCCCTGCTTCTATACCGACAATTTCCGGAGCTGCCAAGGGATTACGAGTGATTCCTTGCAAGATAGTGCCAGCGATCGCTAACCCAGTGCCTACCAAAAACGCTACGATGACGCGGGGCAAGCGTAAGGTGTTGATCACAAAACCATCATCAGGATTGATAGTTGGCAATCCTAAAATACTTTTAATAACATCTAGGGGAGCAATGGGATATTCGCCATAGCTGACGCTCCAGACCATGACCAACAACGTCGCAACTGCAAGCCCCAAGAGCACCAACGGCACTCGACGGTTGATCTTAAAAGAGAGCGGCCAAAAGGAGGAACGAATGACTAGCCAAGGCAGTTCTATGAGTTTCATTGCATTCCTCTCACCGTTTGACTTGCGATCGCGCCAAGTAGATAAAAAACGGAGCCCCGACCAAAGCGGTCATAATGCCAACGGGTAGCTCTTGGGGTTTGATGACTAAGCGGGCCGCGAGATCAGCGAGAGATAGTAAAATCGCCCCCCACACAGCCGCATGAGGCAGCAACCAACGATAATCGACTCCGACCCAAAAGCGCACCATGTGAGGCACTACCAAACCGATGAAACCAATCGGGCCTGCCAATGCCACAGCGCTACCCGCAAGCAGCACTACCACTATCGCCGCGATCGCCTTGATCCATCCGGTTTGCAGCCCTAGTCCTTTCGCCACATCTTCGCCCAATGTCAGAGCTGTTATCTGTTTGCCCATACTAAAGGCCAAGATGAAGCCAATCAGGAGGTAAGGGAGAATCTGTAAGAGGACGTTGAGATCGCGTCCGGCGACTGAACCTGCTAGCCAAAACCGTACTTCATCTAAGGTGCGCTGGCTGAGAATTAAAGTTCCGGTGGTGAGCGCAGATATCAGATAGCTCAAAACAGCTCCCGCCAAAATCAGTTTGAGGGGAGTGATGCCACTGCGTCCGACAGAACCTAAGAGATAGACACTAATCGCCGCGATCGCTCCTCCAGCAAAAGCCACCCAAGCCTGCACCTGCACGGAGACAGTTCCCAAGAAAAACGTCGATAGCACCACGGCTAAAGCCGCCCCAGCACTAATGCCCAAAATGCCAGGATCGGCTAGAGGGTTGCGAGTTAAGCCTTGCATGAGAGCGCCTGCCACAGCCAACGCAGCTCCGACCAGCAGCGCCACCAAGGCTCTCGGCAAGCGTACGTTCGTGATAATTAAATGATTGGTGGAACCATCAAAAGCCGTTAAGGCTTGCCACACAGTGCTGGGATCAACATCGGCTGCGCCCCAGGTAATGCTGGCGATGAAACAGCCAATTAACAGAATAATTCCCACAACCAGACCGACAAGCTGGAACTTATGGGGTCGATGCTTGCCCCTAGCCGAGGAGCTGCCATCCTCTCCCCATGTCCTCATCTCCTTTTTCACCATGTTAAGGACGACGAGTTGCAATTCCTAGCTTCACACCCTGAACGGTTCTTAACTGATCCATGACAGTAATCACCTGACCATGTGGAACCCTTTCATCAGCATTAACCACCACTAACGCTTCTGAGTTGTTCGCCATCGCCGCTTTCACTTTTACTGGCAGCTCTTGAACCGTAATCGGTTGGCGATTTAGAAATACGTTTCCTTTCTCATCAACCGTGACTGCCATCTTGCTTTGCTGCTGTGATTGAGCAGTCTGTGCCTTAGGTAGGTTCACAGGTAGACCCTCAGAGCGAGTCAAAAACAAAGATGACATGATGAAGAATGTCAAAATTGCAAAGATGACATCAATCATCGGGACAATATTAATTTGGGGAATGTCATCCGCCTCTTCAGGAATGTTCATAACCGCCTACTGCAATACTTTTGAGACTGAACTGAAACCTTCGTAACGACCCAAATGCAGAACCTCAAGTTGGCTGCAATATTCTTGAATGGCTGCAATTTGCCGCTTATAAAAGCCTCGAAAAATACTGGCAAAGAAGAGAGTGAACAGCGCTACGATTAAGCCCGCCGCCGTTGAGACTAGCGCTTCGCTGATACCTGATGTTACTTGTACAGCAGTTTCACTACCAGCACTTCCCAAATTGAGCGAGGCAAATGAGCGAATCAGACCTAGAACGGTTCCCAACAACCCCAACAAAGGAGCAATTGCAATCACCATGTCAAAGAGTGAGTTAAACCGTCTGAGCGTTGGTAGCTCTGCTTGGGTGGCTCCTTCCATCGTCAGACGAAAGGCGTGAGGCGGAAAATGATCGACTTCCACAGCTTCTAGAAAAATGCGAGCGATTGGTAGGTCAGCGTTTTGTTTGAGCTTAAGCAATGCAGCATCACCGTCATGTTGGTAAATGCGTAGTACATCACGAATCACCCGCTTTTGCCGCCGCTTCACTCGGTACCAAAAGACCAAACGTTCGATGATCAGGGCAGTCGCCACAATCGAGAACCCCACCAAGGGGACCATGACGATGCCACCAGCAATAAATAATTCAACAATTAGCATTTCTAGCTCACGCGGAAATAGAGCTGACCTTTCGAGCCAGCGAAGTTATTTGAGAGGACGATGATAAAAGAGACTCACTATTGACATCTCTTCTCAAAAGAGATTAGGTCTTGTGGTAGTTAATGTCAAGCATTCGCATTTACTAAGAAGTGATAATTTTAGAACTAATAAAATCCCCGAACTCCTTGTACCTCAATGTTTCAGCATTCAGGAACCCCTAGGAGTTTGGCGATCGCAGATTTAAACAAAATCTCTGGTTAATCCCCTTTAATGGATTGACAGCACAGCAGTTGAATTTTAGGATGAGCAAGTCAGCTAGAAATATTTGCAATAAGTTTTCTCATCAATACAGCAAATGACATTCTCAGACACCGTCCTGCAAAAACGCGAACAGCAAGAAAAGACCCTCAAGCGATTTATTACCTACAGCCTTGTGGGATCATTTGCCTTGCATGGCGTGGGGCTGTGCCTGAAGGTCAATGATATCTGGAAGATGGAGCAAGCTAAGGCAGAACAAGAAGAAGTTCTTGTGGTCTCAACGGACATTTCAGAAGAAGAGTTATCCGAGTTGATCCCTGAACCACTTGAATCTGCATCCGGTGGTGATGGAGAAGCGAGTGGCGGTAGTGGTGGCGGCGGTGGCGGTGAAGAGGCGGGTGGAGCCACGCTGATGGCAGCTGCTTCAGTGCCTTTCGCTCCTGCTCCTGCCCCTTCTACGGAAGTAGCCCCTCCTGCGCAACCGGAGGCTGTTGCGGAGGAAGAACCTACCCCTGAACCAACTCCAGAACCTACTCCTGTACCAGTTGCTGAGGACGTAGAAGCCCCAACTCCCGAAACACCCATTGCGGAAGAGACCCCTGAAGAACCCGCTGCCACACAGCCAACCCCAGCACCGCTGAGCGAGCCGAAAGCAGAAGTGGCTCAACCCACTCCAGCACCTAATTTGAATAATTTGCTGAGCGAACTAAGGCGGGCTCGTGAGCAGGCTAGCCAAACAGCGGCAAATCGCACGAATGCCAGCTCAACTTCAGGAACTACAACAGGTGGAGTGCCCGGAGCTGCTTCTGGACAAGGCAGCGGTACGACCACGGCGACTGGATCAGGTAGACCTGGCTTTGGGATTGGTCCTGGCTTTGGTCCTGGTACAGGTTCAGGATTTGGCCCTGGCTCTGGTACAGGCTCTGGCTCTGGTACAGGTTCAGGGATTGGTCCTGGAACAGGTTCAGGCGTAGGTCCTGGTTCTGGAACAGGTTCAGGCGCAGGTACAGAACCAGGAGGTAAAAAAACTACTCCTGCAGAGAAGCCGCCGAAGCAAGGGAGTCAATCCCGTGAGATTACCTGTCGCGGCTGTGATGGTTTCAAGCGCCCGAAGGAAGCAAATGGCACTGAAGTTAGCCCTGAATTGAAGGCTACATTTGGGGAGGATGGGAAACCAATAATTACCCTCTCCAAAACAAGTGGTAATCCAGCGGTGGATGAAGAGACTTTACGGCAAGCTCGTGAGAAGTTAGAGCGAGAGAGAGCCTGGAAAGGAGCCAAACCTGGTGATAGTATCAAGATAATCGTCGATTTTGATGATTCAAAGGCTTCAGATGGCGATCGCCCACAAGAGCGCCGCAGCGTTACTGTTTCTGAGCCTGTTCCCGAACCTACTGCGTCTGAGATTCCTGAAGTTCCCACCACATCTGCTTCAGAGCAACCCGCCAGCTCAGAACCAACGACAACAGACGTTCCACCAACAACTCCTGAACCGAGCCCCTCTGCTGCACCTACAGAGCCAACCGATAGCTCAGAGACTCCTGAGGAACCAATAGAACCCGCTTCAGCCCCCGAACCAGAGCCTATCCCAGAGCCCGAACCGATTCCTGAACCCGACCCTATCCCAGAGCCTGAACCCATACCCGAACCAGAGCCTGTCTTTGAAACCGAACCGATTCCTGAAGCAGAGCCCATACCCGAAGCGGAACCCATACCCGAAGCAGAACCCATTCCTGAAGCAGAACCTATCCCTGAATCTGAAGGATAACAGCTAGGCGATCGCTGCTTCTAACCTGATCAATTGACCCATGTCTAGTAGCTTTATGAGATGGTTGCTAGACATGGGTTAATGCTGTAGCAAACGCTGCGGAGGATGAAGAACCGCAAGACGTTTATAGCTTTTGATTTCATCCATATTAGTAATGCCGCCTAATTGCTCAAGCTGAGTGTTTAGGCGGCATGTTCTTTCTATTTCAGATTACTTGGGTAGTGCTATGGCTCAGTTTTGGCCGAAGTTAGTAGTTCGAGATTTCAGATGAGCTAGGATATCTCGACGCGATCGCCAGACGGGGCGAAGTTTTTTCTGGGACATCAAGGTGAGTTGATCGCTGCCTTGCAGCATATCGGGTTGAGTGGCATTGCCATAGCTGGTTAGAGCCTGCGCCCGAACTGGGTTAGAGAATTCGATCGCGGCGACGAAGCTATCTCCATCGATGGCTTGAAACTGGCCTTCGTCGGCAGGGGTATAGTTGACAGTGCGAAAGATGCCTAGCCCACCAGGGCCACCATTAGCAGGCAAATTATTCACCTCAGACTTAAGCCGAAAAACGTCTCCCCAAGCAATATCTAGCGCTCCGTAGTTCTTGAGAACTTCAGTGGCAGCAGTTTTGAGGGCAGCGATCGCCGCTTCAGGATCAGCTAAGCCATCTGGGGTCGTAAGAGGAGATTTCTCATCCCAAGGAATGGCAAACAGTTCGGAGCGATCCATTAAATCATTCCAGGCTTTGAAAAGAACAGCACCACGGCTATTGGCTTCGGCTTGGCGATCCCACTTTTGCAAAGCTGCGATCGCTTGTTTGATGAGGGGATCAGTGGAGGATTTGGCAGCAGTCGTGAGATCATCCAGAATCCGATCGGCTAGTTCCATGCGGGTGGAGTGCTTGTAGCGAATCAATTCCTCAAAGGAGATCTTCGAGTCTTCCATCAACATTCGCAGCGAGCGCTGGGCGCGGAAGTAAAGAACATCACGAGGAGCGATGTAAGAGGGGAAATCATCAGGATTTAAGGCTGCGGGTAGGGTGGTTGTCCAGGGTGCATCATTGGCATTTTGCAACCAGCCAGTTTTGGGGTCAACGACACGAGGAAGATCCTCGTAAGCATGGGTGCGAGTCCACAGCGTCTTTGAGGTATTACCAGGAATTACGCCTGACCAATCTGCAAAAGTACCTTCCTTGCGAACCGGAACTTGACCATTGAAGAAGTTGAGAATATGTCCGTCGCGATCGGCATACAGAACCGTAAACATCGGAAGCTGCATGCGTTTGAGAGCTGTTTCAAATTCTCTCAAGTTAGTGGCGCGGGCCATCTCCCACCATTGCTCTAAACCTCTAGCTTTATCTAAACCTGCTACCCGGAGGGCGATCGCTTGTCCCTTCGGTTCTGCGACTACCGGGCCATGTACCGAGCGTTGAATAGTTAAGGTTTGCTCTTGCCAAGAACCATCTTTTTGCTTGACTTTGAGGGTTTGAGTCTCCGTATCGAAGGGACGCACTTGCCCATCAAACTCATAGCCGCCATCTCGCGAAGTTAATGCGTAAGCGTCCCAGCCGTCATAGGTGTTGACGGTGTGAGTCCAGCCCATCGCGTCATTAAAGGCGATCGCTAGCACTGGAACGCCCACCAGAGTTGCACCATAAGCATCGATACCAAGAGCCGTTATTTGAGCTTCGTACCAAAGAAACAAATCTGCCCAAGGGAGATGGGGGTTCGCCAGCAACATCGCTTTACCACTGGCCGAGTGAGAGGGTGCGATCGCCCAACCATTTGATCCGCCTACGGGTTCTCCGGGATCTGCTTCAGCAAGCGTGGCTTGCAACTCCTCTGGATTGACGACAAATGTGAAGTGTAGAACCCGCTGAGTATGTGCCAAAACATCTACGGGTGAGATAGGAAGTACAGCTTTCAAATCATCCTCGATCTGGTCAGGATGAGCTTTGGCATAGGCGTTGATCCCAGCGGCAAAGGCATTCAGATATTGGCGGAACTTTGGCGTTTGGGCTTTGTACCAAGCTTGCGATCGCTCTGGGATGCCCATTTGACGCACCCATTGATCCGATTCCACATAGTCTTCGCCCCAGTATTCCGCTGCCCGTCCGCGAGCCTGACCATAAAGCCGCAATAGGAGATTGGCGTGGCTCTGCATCTGTGCCCAGCCAAAAGCGCGAAACAGATCGGGCGTGCGGTTGCTAGAGATATGTGGCACTCCATAGGTATCCCACAAAATCTCGGTGCTGGCAGCTTGACCCGACGGGCCAGACGTGATGATGATCAATATCAATACAATAGCCAGCAGCAATGAGTACAGCCGAATAATTTGCCGCTGAGACAGGCGAGAGATGAAATACTTCATAAGCTAAATGGCGAGGGGCTTTGAATTTAGCGCTCCTTCCCTACTAGAGAAGGGGTTGGGGAAGAAGTCTTAATGTCATAATCAGGTACCAGCGTTTCTACATCTCGTAAAGTACGAAAAGCATATCCGCCTACACCTACCAGCACGCCTAAAATAGAGAATAAAGTGAATTGCAGCGCCATACCTGCACCGTTTCCTGTGCCGAAGATACCGCTAAAAAGAGGCGTGAGAAAGCCTCCGGGTTGCATGGCAGGCTCAAAAACTTTATCAGCTAAGGGGCCAGCGATCGCTAGTCCTAGAGGTGCCGCCAATTGGGCAATCAGATAACGCGAGGCAAATACCTTCCCCTGAACTGCTGGATCGACTTTGGAGAGCCAAATAGCTTGATTGGAGCTACCAATAAACGGAGAAAAGATAGCAGCCAAGAACCCTGTGCCCATCCAGAGTGGTAAGGACTTCGACAATCCTAAAAATACACTACTGAGTTCACCAAAAGTTTGGCCTAGGAGTAGACCATGAATGCGTCGTTTGGGACCGCCCCAGACACTCAGCAGGACACCGCCAACCACGCCCCCAATCCCGATCGCGGCTTGAACACTAGCAAGGGCTGTGGCATTATCTTGACTACGCGCCAAGATCATCACAGGTTGAATCGCCCAGGCTGCATTGGTAAGGAGATTAGAATTTAATAAAAACAGGAGAATTGCTAATAAACTGGGATGGCGGAAAATATAGCGAAAACCAAAGGTAAACTCTTCCCAAAGCTGCTCTCTGGAGAACGGTTTCGCTTCAACTTTGGGTTGAGGAATGGTCGTAAACCAAACGGTGCCAACCGCTATCAGAAAAGTGACCAGATCAATCAGGAGGATGCCTGGAAGCTTAATCAGTGGATAGAGAATACCTGCGATCGCCGGAGCTAAGATTGCCGAACCGGAATAGGTGAGATAGGAATCCATCGCGGTGGCTCTGGCATAGTGCTGCTTAGGCACAATCTGCGACATGGAAGTAGAATAGGCCAGGTCTTGGAAGTAACCAAACAGACCATTCACTGCTCCCGCAACATACAGATGCCAAATCGCTAACTGATCAGTGAGCAGCAAGCTGAGAAGCACCACCGTAGATATCCCTGCCATGCCATCGCCGATCATCATCAATTGCTTGCGATTCCAGCGATCGACGAGTACACCTGCAAAGGAAGCCGCAATTACCTTCGGAGTGCGAGTAAAGAAAAAAATCAAAGCTAGCGGAGTTGCCTGACCTGTGAGTTCCCAAGCCCAAAGCGTGATCGCAAAGTTGGTCATCTCTGTGCCGAGCACTGAGGCTACCTGCCCACTCCAAAGAATGAGAAATTTCCGCAGGCTAGTAGGTTGATTGGGTTCCATTCAAGCAGCCGGAGGCGAAGGAATACGGACTAGCAGTTTAGGCAGCAACGATTCTGGCATCTTGGGCGGTTTGACATAGCCATCTCCACTGTCCTGGTACTGAGCGGCAAAAGTCAACAGATCGCTGGCTTGATCCGGTGACAAATCTGTGAAGTGATAGCTGTACTTGCCGGGACAGATCAAGGAGGCAGAGCAGGGGCGATCGCAGGTCCATAAACAACTTGTTGCTTCAATCTGCAACCCGGATGCTTGATCTGCATTAGATGCCAATACTTCATCGAGGAGATGAGGCGAACTGCCCTTGCGGTCAGGACCACAGCCTTTACAAATAAACAAGGTGTGCTGAGACATATCTAAGCCTCATCGACCAAATATTTGAACAAGTCATCAATAACCAAATTGGCTGCGATCGGGCCACTGCCAATCCAGTACTTGGGTACTTGATAAACACGGTTTTGTTTCACAGCTTTTAGATTCGCCCAGAGGGGATCAGACTTGAGTTGCTCCAATTGCTTCTGAGCAGCCTGAGCTGATTTGGCATCATTCTCCCCTGTCCAGACAAACAAGACATCTCCATCTGCCTGACTCAATAGCTCTCGACTAATCGACAACTGCACCGGATTGCCACCCAAAGCCTTTGCTTCTGAAGCACTCAAACTTTGAGTAGACGGACGAGATAACCCCGCATCCGCCAAAATCGTGCCAGAGAAGGAGTCCTTTAAATAAAGGCTGATGCCATCTGGATAAACACGCACCACTGATACCTGGGTTTGATCTGGCTGGGAACCAGAGGCACCCATCTTTTGTTTGAACTCTGCTAAACGGGCTTTGTACTTGGCCATTAGTTGCTCAGCTTCAGCCGTTTTGCCAAGGGCTTGGGCATAAAGTTGCAATGTCTTCTTCCAAGCTCCGCTACCCTCTCCACTATCAATTACCGTAGACGCAATGCGAGACAATTGCGGATAGATGGCTTTGTGGTCTGTCTGCCACCCCAAAATCAGATCAGGCTTGAGTGCCAAAATCTTTTCTAGACTCGGAGCACCAGACCGCCCCACATTGGGAATACCCGCCGCCCGCTCCTGCAGATAAGAGTCATTCACTTGGTTGCTACCAATCGGTTGTACACCGAGGGATAGCACAGTATCTAACCAACTCAAAGACACAACTCGCTGGGGAGCGGCAGGCACTTGAGTCGTCCCCATCGCATGTTGAACCGATCGCGTCTCGGTAGTGGTAGGAGTGCTTAATGACGGTTGAGAGTCAGAATCAGAAACGACATCTCGACCACAGGCAACTGTTGTCATGAGGGTGAGCAAGAGCAGCAGACTCAACCGCAGCCAGCGATCGCGATATCCCTGCATGACTGATGGCAGTTGCGATCGCCAGATCTTTCCCATCTCTTGTGAGTAGAACTTGAGTTGTCGAACCACCCTGAGCATGTTCATGACATACGTAAAATATGGATCAAATATCTCTAGCTCCCCTTCCCTCATAGGGAAGGGGCTGGGGGTTAGGTATCCTTAGAACGATACAGACAAGGAACCAATGATCGTGAGGGGCTCGCCGGGGCTGATATATTCGCGGAAGCCTTCACTGTTCTCGACATAATTGATGTCAAACAGGTTCTTGACGTTAATCGCAGCTCGCCAGTTATCCCGACGGTAGAAGACAACAGCATCGGTGCGGACATAGCTCGGCAGCTCGAAGGTGGCATCCAAGTCGCCCGCGCGATCGCCCACAAAGAACAAGCCAGCCCCAAAGCCGAAGCCTTGCAAGTTGCCGCTCTGAATCTCATAGGTAGACCATAAGCTGCCGCTGTTGCGGGGCACGTTGGTCAGCCGATTGCCTACGGTCAACAAGTTATCTTTAGTGATTTCGGCATCAATGTTGGCATAGGAGGCAATGACGTTCCAACCTGGAGCGAGTTCTCCGGTGACATCCAGTTCAATCCCTCGGCTACGAACTTCACCCACAGGGAGACTAAAGCGTCTGTTGTTCGGGTCACGGGTGGCAATGTTGGTTTTCGTCAGCTCAAAAGCAGCTAAGTTCGTAACCAACCGGCCATCTAGAAACTCACCCCTTACCCCAACTTCATACTGAGTACCACGTTCGGGATCTAGGGGAGAGCCGTCGGCCCGGATGGATCGAGAGGGGACAAAGGAGCGGCTGAAGCTGCCATAAAGAGAAATCGGTTCAATTGGCTGGTAGACCAAACCAACTTGTGGACTGAAGGCGTTATCGTCCTGCTCAAACTCTCGGCCTGAGAGGTTGTTAGTGGTGGATTGCTTGAAGAAGTCAATGCGTCCACCCGCAAGCAAGATCAAGTTATCAGTCAGGTCAATTTGGTCTTGCAGATAAAGCCCTACCGTATTGATCCGACTGCCATCGTCCCGAACTGGCTCAGTCAGTTCCGAGATATCAGGGCGATCGCCATAAATAGGGTTGTAGATATCAATGGGGAAGTCAGGATCACCGGGTAAAGATTTCTGTGTCCCTTCTCGCGATGTCCGGCCAAAATCTACCCCAACCAAGAGGGTGTGGTCGATCGCACCCGTCGAGAACTTCCCGGTGATGTTGGTCTGTACGTCTAGGGTGTCTGACTCATCATCGTTAGATAAGAAGCGGCGATCGAGTTGACCGCTATCTTGAATAAACCAGGAGTCAGCGCGGTAGTCAAAGGTATCCGCCTTGGTAAACCGTAAGCCGTTGCGAATTTTCCAGTTATCGTTGAGTTCATGTTCTAGCTGGTAGCCAACCGAAAATTCTTCAACTTCACCTTCATCATCGGGATGACCCAACACGCGATCGTAAGGAATATCCGCAATTCCTTCGCCAATTGCCACAATGCCTCGGTCAAACGGGCGCTTGTCTTTGAGGTAGTCAGCCTCGAACACCACAGAGGTGCGATCGCCAATATCCCAAGCTAGAACAGGAGCCACGAAGAAGCGATCGGTATCTTGATCAAAGTCGCGGAAGTTACCGCCGCCTTCAAACACAGCGTTGAGGCGATAGCGCACCGAGCCATCATCGTTGACTGGGCCTGTCAGGTCTACGCTGGGGCGGAACAGACCAAAACTACCAACTGATAGTTCGGCACTATAGGCGGGATCAAATAAGGGTTGCTCAGTAACCAGGTTGACTACCCCGCCGGGTTCTAGCTGTCCATAGAGAACTGAAGCGGGGCCACGCAAAACTTCAATCCGCTCAACGTTGACGCTTTCCCGCAAGCTGCGTTGGTTTTGGCGGAAGCCATTCCGCAAAAAGGTGTCCTGAGAGAATCCGCGAATGGTAAAGCGATCGCGCGTTCCCCCAAAGCTATCATCTTGAGCGACACCCGCAACGTTCTGGAGCGCCTCTCCAACGCGAACTGCCCGCTGATCTTCTAAAACTTGCTCTGGTACCACCTGGACTGAACGGGGTGTATCTCGCAGTGGGGCTTCTGTTCTGGTGGCAGAGGTGGCGCGTCTAACTGTGTAGCCTTCCTCCTCATCATCGGTCGCGACAATCCGAATTGCATCACTCTCACCCTCAGCGCTCTCATCACCAGCGCTACTATCTGCGGCACTATCATCTGTTTCAGTAGTGGTTTCCGCTTCTGTGGTGGTTTCAGTATTTGCCTCGGTTGTATCTGCCTCGGTTGTATCTGTTTCAGTGGTGGCAGATTCCGTCGTGTTGGATTCTGTGGGAGATGTTTCAGTCGCGATCGCGCCCGCAGAATTGATGTTTAAAAATACTGTATTTCCCTGACGAGTTAGCGCACTGATGGGGACAGCCGACTCTCCCACGATTGTCACCCGTACGCTATTTGTGGTCAGTGAGGTGACAGTGACTTCGGCAATACCCGCCGCTGGATTGGTTTGACGAAAAGATTCTTGGCCTGCCAAGCGCAGTTGTGCATTTGTGATATCCGTGGTGAGCGTATTTCCAGAACTGGTGGTCAAAGCTCGAACCGCAGCACCATTGCTGGTTTCCAAGACAACTTCTAAGCCGCCATCCTTGGGATTTAGTTGAACGTTTGTAATTTGGCTGCTCTGTGCCCAAGCAGGGCTAGCAATCAGAGCGGGCACCACCCCAAGCAAGCCAAGGCTACAACTCAGGAACTGCGGTCTACTGGTCATATCTCCTCACGTATCTAATGAAAAGCACGTTAACTGCAACTGGCTGATTTATCAGCAGCATGTTCTGAGACACCTCATCAACGATGAATTCGTTGGGTATCTAGAACCTTGACTAGACTAATTCTCAATTAGAAGTCATAGGAAGTCTGAATGGCATCTTACTACACTTAGAATAGTTCTCAACAAAATTGTGTCAAGAAATTTGATCCAATCCTATATTCCATTCACTGCCAGTACTTGGAAGATATTCGAAGTGGGTTCAAAGGTAGGAGATTGGAGGAATGGCTAGATAAAACTTGCTCCTAGTTGACAATAATTTTCTTTTAGGGGTTGCCAAGGGTTTAAGTTGAACCTATATTAATTGAGAACTAATGTCATTTACAAACAGTTTGTGTTTATCTTGAAATTCTAGAAATGTTTCAATTTAGCGATTACATCATGGCCGACTAAAACGCTAGAAGCACCACCTGGCAGGGCAATCAGTCATTCAACAGAATTTTTAACAATCTATTGACTCATCTCCTCGGCTGGGATTTTGGAATGACCTACAGGATCGCGATCGCCACTCTCAGCTCCAATTGGCTCGAGGAGTGATGACTCACATCAGCCCTCAGTTTTCTGCCTGACGCATCTACAAGGAAGATAAAGTGTGACTCAGCATCATCTGGAATTTGCAATTGGTTATCCAACGATGGTGGAACTGCTCTGCGAGCGAGCATCCCAGCAAGCAAACCAACGAGCCTTTACATTCTTAGCGGATGGTGAAGCTGAGTCGGACTGGCTCACTTATGCAGACTTTGATCAACGAAGTCGAGCGATCGCGGCTCAACTGCAAGCCCTGAACTTGCAAGGGGAACGGGCACTACTGTTATATCCCCCTGGGTTAGATTATCTAACCGCCTTCTTTGGCTGTCTCTATGCAGGGGTTATAGCAGTTCCGGCGTATCCCCCCCGCAATGCTCGCAATACCCCTCGAATCCTCAGCATGGTGCAGGATGCCGAAGCTGCGATCGCCCTCACTACTTCCAGTCTGGTTGATAAGATTCAATCTTTGCTAAGCGAACATACGACACTAGATTCGCTGCAGTGGTTGACGACTGATCAACTACCAGAGCCTCTAGCGGACGATTGGCAGAAACCTCAATTAGACAAGGATACACTGGCTTTTCTGCAATATACTTCTGGCTCCACTGGTACTCCCAAGGGGGTGATGGTCAGTCACGGCAACTTACTCCACAATGCCGCCACGACCTATCAATATATGGGGCATACTCCTGAGAGCCTGTTTGTCTCCTGGTTGCCTGCTTATCATGATATGGGCTTGATCGGGGGGATCTTACAACCGCTCTATGGTGGATTTCCTTGTGTGTTGATGCCGCCTGCCACTTTCTTACAGCGTCCGTACCGTTGGCTCCAGGCGCTCTCTCGCTACAAAGCCACGACCAGCGGTGGCCCCAATTTTGCCTACGATCTCTGCGCGCAAAAGATCACACCAGAACAGCGACAAACTCTGGATTTAAGCAATTGGCAAGTGGCATTCAACGGCGCAGAACCTGTGCGGGGTGAAACACTACGAGCCTTTGCTGAAACCTTTGCCGAATGCGAATTTCGTCCAGAAGCCTTCTATCCTTGCTACGGCATGGCAGAGGCAACATTGATGGTGTCGGGTGGCTCACCTGGGATCGCACCACCGATCAAAGCGGTACAAGCGATCGCCCTAGAACAAGATCAGATCCTTGAAGCCACACCCGAAACAGAAGATACACGCTTGCTTGTGGGTTGTGGTCAAAGTATCCCCGATCAAACCATTGCGATCGCCCATCCCCAAAACCTAATCTCCTGTGCAGCGGGTCAAGTTGGGGAAGTCTGGGTGGCAGGCCCCAGCGTCGGTCAGGGTTATTGGAATCGCCCCGAAGAAACTCAGGCAACCTTCGGTGCTTACCTAGCAGATACAGGTGCAGGCCCCTTCTTGCGAACCGGAGATCTCGGCTTCTTGCAAGACGGAGAACTGTTTATTACGGGACGGGTGAAAGACCTGATCATCATTCGTGGTCGCAATCTGTATCCTCAAGATATTGAACGCACAGCAGAGCAAAGCCATCCTTCTCTAAGGGTTGGGGCTGGAGCTGCGTTTACCGTTGAGGTGAATCAGGAAGAACGGCTAGTCGTGGTTCAAGAACTCGAATTCCGCCAGCAACCTGACATTGAGGAAGTTGCAGGAGCCATTCGAGGCGCGATCGCCCAAGCCTTTGAGGTGCAGGTATATGCGGTGGTGCTACTGAAACCGGGGCATATCCCCAAGACCACCAGTGGCAAAATTCAACGTCGCGCCTGTCGCGCTGACTTCTTAGCAGGTAGTTTAGCTGTTGCGGGTAGCAGCATTGTCGATGTCACACACGATGGCAGTGCAGCGAGTGAATTAACTCGCGCTGACTTGTTGGCGATCGCTCCCGCAGACCGTCAAGTTGTGTTGATGGTTGAGCTACAACGGCGGGTGGCTTCCGTGGTAGGGGTTCGTCCTGATCAGATCAATCCTGAGCAACCCCTGAATACGCTGGGGATTGACTCGATTATGGCCGTGACGCTGAAAAATGATCTAGAGATCAATCTAGGAGTGACGATTTCTGCTGTTGATTTCCTGGATGAGGTGAGTCTGCAAGAACTTGTGCAGCGGATTCTAGCCCAACTTGCAGAAGGAGTCGAGCGATCGCACTCAATCCTCAAACGGGATGCGACTGCTGACGCCTATCCCTTATCCTTTGCCCAACAACGTCTCTGGTTTGTGCATCAAATAGAACCGGATAGCCCGTTCTACAATCTGCCCGTGGCAATTCGGCTCACTGGGGCGTTATCCGTTCCGGTGCTAGAGCAGAGTTTGCAGGCGATCGCGCAACGGCATGAGATTCTGCGAACTCGATTTCTCTTACAGAATGGACAACCTGTGCAAAGCATCGTGTCTGACTTGCCATTCCGACTGGCGATTGTGGATTGTACATCACTTAATGATCTAGAAATAGAACTGCGATCGCTACTGCAATCTGAGGCCAGCAGACCTTTTGATCTAGAGCAGTATCCTCTTTGGCGGGTGCAGTTGGTGCGATTGAGTGACACTCACCATGTGCTCTTGCTCAGCTTTCATCACGCGATCGCCGATGGTTGGTCGATGACACGGGTATTGATTGAGGAATTAGCGGTTCACTACGAAGCCATTCAGTTAGGCCAAGCTCCTGCTCTCCCAGAGTTACCCATTCAATATGTAGACTTCGCGCTGTGGCAGCGGCAACAGTGGCAAACCGGAGCTTTCCAACCGCATCAAGCTTACTGGCAGCAGCAATTAGAGGGATTACCTGTACTGCAACTGCCCACGACTTATCCACGCCCAGCCGTACCCAGCTTCCGAGGCGCTAAACTTGCTTTTGCCCTATCTCCAGAGCAGACTGTAGCGTTGAAAGCATTGAGCCAGCGAGAAGGCGTGACGCTGTTTATGACACTGTTGGCAGCTTTTAAGGTGTTGCTATATCGCTACAGTGGTCAGACGGATCTCCTAGTCGGTTCTCCTATTGCCAATCGCAATCAGCCAGCGCTGGAAAATTTGATGGGTTGCTTCGTCAATACCATTGTGTTGCGAACAGAGTTAAGCGGTAATCCTAGCTTTCAAGAACTGTTGAAGCGAGTGCGACGGGTAGCGTTAGATGCTTACCTGCATCAAGATTTACCCTTCGATCAACTTGTCCAACAACTGCATCCCGATCGCGATATCAGCCGTAACCCCCTCTTCCAAACCTGGTTTTCGCTGCAAAACATGCCAGCCTCTAGCCTAGAGTTCGCAGGACTTTCCCTAGAATCCTTAGATGTGGATACGGGAACCTCTCAGTTTGACCTCAGCTTGGATATGGAAGAGCGCCACGATACACTGATGGGCTGGGTGGAATACAGCACCGATTTGTTTGACCAGGCAGCGATCGCCCGTTTTGTAGAGCATTTCCAAACACTCCTCGCCAGTATCCTTCAAGCACCCGATCAATCGCTCGCCACGCTGCCAATTCTGCCATCTGCTGAGCGTCAACAGCTTTTGCTGGATTGGAACTCAGGCACTCATGATCTGCCACAACTATCGTTCCAGAAACAATTTGAGCAACAGGCGATCGCCACTCCAGATATGCCAGCGTTAGTTGATGCAGAGACATCCTTAACTTACAGAGAGCTGAATGAGCGTGTTAATCAGCTTACTCACTATTTACAAAGCTTAGGAGTAACAAATGATACATTTGTAGGAGTTTGTTTAGAGCGATCGCCTGAGCTAATCATTAGCATTCTGGCAATTCTCAAGGCTGGGGGTGCTTATGTACCGCTGGACCTCAACTATCCAGAAGAACGTCTCTTGTTCATGCTAGAAGATGCCCAGGTTGCCGTCTTACTGACTCAACAAGACATTGCTTTATCTGTTCCTTCAAGCCTTCAGCGTATCAACCTCGACACAAGCTGGACGGAGATTGCCCAGTATCCCATCACTTCTCCTATTTGTGCTGCCACAGAAGATGATTTAGCTTATCTCATCTACACTTCTGGCTCTACAGGTAAGCCTAAGGGCGTGATGATCGAGCGGCGATCGCTAACTCACTTTGTTGATAGTGCCATTCAGATCTACGAGATTAAACCAGGCGATCGGGTGTTGCAATTTGCCTCGATTAGCTTTGATGTGGCAGTAGAAGAGATTTTTCCAACCTTGGCAGCAGGGGCAACGCTGGTCTTACGCACAGGTTCCATGATTGAGTCAATGGCTAGCTTCTTGCAGCATTGTCGTCACCAAGCCATTACTGTTCTAAATTTGCCAACTGCCTTTTGGCACCAACTGGTTCATGCGCTCTCTACGGCAACCCTCACCCTGCCCGAATCGTTGCGACTGGTGATGATTGGGAGTGAAAAGGCACTCCCTGACTCAGTGCATCTGTGGAAACAATACGCAAATTCGCAGATCCGATTAGTGAATGCCTACGGCCCAACAGAAACCACGGTAACGGCGACCTATTGCGATATTGCGGGTCCACGCGCTGTGCCCTTTGATCAGGAGGTTCCCATCGGGCGATCGCTCCCCAATGTACAACTGTATGTGCTGGATACCCATCAACAACTCGTACCCGTTGGGATTCCTGGTGAACTGTATATCGGTGGAGTCGGCGTCGCCAGAGGTTACCTCAATCGCCCCGATCTCACCAACGAGCGATTTATCCCCAACCCATTTCAAGATCTTTCTCACTCCTCCTCACTCCTCCCCCCTCACTCCTCACTTCTCTACAAAACTGGCGATCGCGTCCGTTACCGCACTGATGGACATTTAGAGTTCTTAGGACGGGTGGATCATCAGGTTAAAATTCGGGGTTTTCGGATTGAGTTGGGAGAAATTGAAGCGGCACTCGCTCAACATCCTAATGTGCAAGAAGCTTTGGTGTTGGTGCGAGAAGATCAACCGGGTCAAGCTCGTTTGGTTGCTTATGTGGTCCTAGTTAACAGCAACCCTGAAGCCCAGAAAGAGTTACGCGATTTTCTCACACAGCGACTCCCTGCTTACATGTTGCCTACTGCTTATGTGATGTTGGATGCGTTTCCGCTCACGCCCAACGGTAAGATAGATCGCCGATCGCTCCCCGCTCCAGAAGGCGATCGCCCTACACTTCAGGTCAACTATATCGCACCACAAAATGAGCTAGAGCAAGCAATTGCAGGCATTTGGCAAACAGCTTTGGCAGTGGAACAGGTGGGCATTGATGACAACTTCTTTGAACTGGGTGGACATTCCCTCTTAGTAATTCAAGTGCAGCATGCCCTGCAATCGAGCCTGAAGCGAGAGATTGCCGTGATTAATTTGTTCAAGTATCCAACCGTGCGATTGCTGGCGCAGTATCTCAATCAGCAAGATATCCCAGCCGATTTGCAACCTGTTTACGACCGTGCCCAGCGTCGCAAAGCCGCTCTCCAAGACCGACGGGCTAGCAGATCTGCAAGGCGCTAACGTCTCTCTCCGCCTCTAACTTCATTCATCGCGAGAACAAAATCCATGACGACCCACTCACTCGATGGAATCGCCATTATCGGCATGACAGGTCGCTTTCCAGGCGCGAAAAATATTCAGGAATTCTGGCATAACTTGCAAAATGGTGTCGAAGCGATCGCCTGGTTTAGTGATGAGGAACTGTTGGCTGCGGGGGTAGAGCCCGATCTCTTACAGCATCCCAACTATGTAAAGGCGGGCGCTGTATTGGATGGCATTGATCAATTTGATGCGGCCTTCTTTGGCTACAGCCCACGAGAAGCAGAGACATTAGACCCACAACAGCGCTTGTTTCTGGAGTGTGCCTGGGAGGGATTAGAGCACGCTGGATACGACCCACAACGGTATGACGGGCGGATTGGTGTTTATGCAGGTGTAGGTTGGGATAGTTATTTGGTCTTCAACCTGGCGGGCCATCCCCAGTTGCTCGATCAAACCCACGGCTATCAAACCGTGCTCAGTAATGAAAAAGACCATCTCACGACCCGAGTTTCCTACAAGCTCAACTTGAAGGGGCCGAGCCTTGATATTCAAACCGCTTGCTCTACCTCTTTAGTCGCCACTAATCTGGCTTGTCAGAGTTTGCTCAGCTACCAGTGTGATATGGCCTTGGCAGGTGGGGTGACAATCTCTGTGCCCCATCGCACTGGATATTTACACCAAACAGGTGGCATTCTCTCCCCCGATGGTCACTGTCGCGCCTTTGATGCTCAAGCGGCTGGAACGGTTGCAGGCAATGGTGTCGGTGTTGTGGTACTGAAGCGATTAGAAGATGCGATCGCCGATCGAGATATGATCTACGCTGTAATTAAGGGGACTGCAATCAACAATGATGGCGCAGTGAAAGTGGGATATACGGCTCCTAGTGTGGAAGGACAGGCCGAAGCGATCGCGGAAGCCCTAGCAGTGGCAGAGATTGAACCGGAGACTATCAGCTATGTGGAAACGCATGGCACCGGAACTGCCCTCGGAGACCCGATTGAAATTAGCGCCCTGACGCAAGCCTTCCGCAGCCAAACTGAGAAAAAACAGTTCTGCGCGATCGGTTCCGTTAAGACGAATATCGGCCATTTGGATGCAGCGGCAGGTGTGACCAGTCTGATCAAAACCATACTGGCGCTACATCACCAACAAATCCCACCCAGCCTGCATTTTGAGCAACCGAATCCGCAAATTGATTTTGCCAACAGTCCGTTTTATGTGAATACCAAACTCACAGATTGGAAAACCCATCATGCTCCGCGACGGGCAGGCGTAAGCTCCTTTGGCATTGGCGGCACGAATGCCCATGCGGTACTCGAAGAAGCGCCAAAACTCCCCTCATTTGGCACTTCTCGACCCTGGCAACTGCTTCTCTTATCGGCTAAAACTGCATCTGCTTTAGAGGCAGCAACGACGCGCTTGAGCGATCATTTAGTCCAGCACCCACAGAATCTGGCAGATGTTGCCCATACTCTCCAGGTGGGACGGCAGCGATTTAATCATCGGCGGATGGTGGTCTGTCGAGATAACGCTAAAGCAATCCAAATCTTGCGATCGCAGGACCCTAAGCAGATTGTCACTCACGTAGAAGCGCCGCAAAGCCGTTCCATCACTTTCCTATTCCCAGGACAAGGAGCGCAATATGTCGGCATGGGACAGGATCTCTATCAAACTGAACCTGTTTTCCGAGAGTGGGTCGATCGCGGCTCCGAACTTCTGAAACCGACATTAGGGCTAGATCTACGAGATCTCCTGTATCGCTCAGAAATCGATGCCACCGAGCAGCTACAACAGACAGCGATCGCTCAACCTGCAATTTTCTTAGTGGAGTATGCCCTGGCGCAACTCTGGATGTCTTGGGGAGTGCAGCCGCAAACTTTGACTGGGCATAGTGTGGGTGAGTATGTCGCCGCTTGTTTGGCAGGTGTGTTCTCGTTTGAGGATGCTCTCAAGTTGGTGGCAAAACGGGGTCAGCTCATGCAATCCCTGCCCACGGGATCGATGCTGGCGGTTTCCCTATCTGAGACACAAATCAAACTTTGGCTGAACCATGACCTCTCCTTAGCAGCCATCAATGCTCCCAATCTGTGTGTGGTGTCGGGTACAACGGCTGCAATTGAAGAGTTGCGCGATCGCCTGACTGCCCAAAATATAGACTGTCGCTTGCTCCACACATCTCATGCGTTCCACTCCACCATGATGGAGCCGATTCTAGCCTCTTTCCGGGCAGCAGTGAGTCAGGTGAAGTTGCAGCCTCCGACTCTACGACTACTATCAAATCTGACAGGCACCTGGATGACCGCAGCAGAAGCATCCAGCCCTGACTATTGGGTGCAGCATCTACGGCAACCAGTACGCTTTTCGGGGGGAATCAGCCAACTGTTGCAAGAGCCAAATTGCATTCTGCTCGAAGTTGGCCCCGGTCGTACCCTCAGCACCCTGATCCGCCAGCATCAATCGCAAGCCAGCGGGCAAATCATTCTCTCCTCTCTGCGTCATCCCAAAGATGCGCCAAAAGAGATCGAATCAGATATCTCTTTCTTGCTCAATGTCCTAGGGCGGCTGTGGTTAGCAGGTGTAGAAATCGATTGGTCAGGGTTCTATGCCCACGAGCAACGACGACGTTTACCCCTACCCACCTACCCCTTTGAGCGGCAACGCTATTGGATCGATCCGCCCACCAAGCAGGCAAACTCCACGCCAGCAGCCCCTATTTTAGGCAAAAAGCCAAATGTCAGTGATTGGTTTTATGTGCGTTCTTGGCAGCAATCACCGCTAGTCGCACCCGCGATCGCCCCTCCCCAGCACTACCTGATCTTGGCAGACTCATCAGGGATTGGATCTGTGCTTGCTAGTCAATTAGAACAAGCGGGACATACGGTGACCATCGTGATGCTGGACGATCGCTTTACTCAGAAAGACGAGCGCACCTATACCATCAATTCCCAATCGGTAGATAATTACAGAACGCTACTTCAGACACTACCTCAAGCACCCAACGCGATCGCCCATTGCTGGAATTTAGAAGAGAAGCGATCGCCTGAAGAGAAGCAATCTTTGGAATTCTATAGTCTGCTTTATCTAACCCAAGCTTTGGCGCAACAGAATTTCAGCGATCGGGTTCATCTGACCGTAATTACGCAAGACTTGTACGATATCACAGGTCAAGAAGCGCTTGATCCAACCGCAGCAACCAGCCTAGGGTTCTGTCGTGTCTTGCCCAGAGAACAGCTCAACCTGACCTGCTCTCACATCGATCTCGATTCACGTACGACCAATGCGTCTGGTTCCCCACAAGGTTGGAGGGCTAGAGGCTCAACAATTCAACACCTCACCACAGAACTTTGTTCCACCACTCAAGAGCAACCCTTTCAGCAGATTGCTTATCGTGGGCGGCATCGTTGGGTGCAATCTCTAGAGCCTGTAAATCTAGAGCCCCCATCAACCCCTCAAATTCAATTACAACCGGGTGGTGTGTACCTGATTACGGGGGGATTGGGCGGCATTGGTTTATCTCTGGCTCGTTATTTGGCTGAATTGGTGCAGGCCAAGTTGGTTTTAGTCAGCCGTTCGGGACAAGCAGAATCTCAAACCCTACAAGCATTGGAGGCCTTGGGCGCAGAAGTTCTGGTCGTTCAAGCAGATGTGACGAATCGAGAACAGATGAGAGATGCGATCGCCCAAACGCTACAGCGATTTGGCAAGCTAAACGGAGTGATCCACGCCGCCGGAATTGCTGGGGGTGGCATTGCTCAACTGAAAACCTTTGAAGCCGCAGCGGCGGTTCTCGCGCCGAAAGTGCAAGGCACCCTCGTTTTAGAGGAAGTGCTACGAGGCATCTCGCTAGATTTTCTCTGTCTGTGTTCTTCCCTCAGCAGCATCATTGGCGAATTCGGACAGACCGATTACTGTGCCGCCAATGCCTTCCTCGATGCGTTTGCTCACTATTGGACAGCGAAATATGGCTCCAAGGCGATCGCGATTAATTGGGATACTTGGCAACAGGTGGGGATGGCGGTGAATACAACGGTTCCAGAAGCCTTGCAGCAACAGCGAGCAGCCAGTTTGCAGCAGGGGTTAACCACCGAGGAGGGCATTGAGGTCTTTCAACGAGTTCTCCACAGTGGCTTGCCGCAGGTGATTGTGTCGACCCAAAATCTCCAGGCCGTGGTTGAGCAGCATCAGCAAGCGGTGTTGCAGCAACCTCAGTCTGCCTCTATCGATCAGTTTATTTCTTCATCAGAGGGGCGATCGCGGCATCATCTCCTGCCCCACAGTTCTTATGTAGCGCCTCACAGTGCCGTAGAACAACAGATTGCTGATATCTGGCAAGACCTCTTGGGGGTTGAACCGATTGGCATTCATGACAGTTTCTTTGAGTTGGGTGGGCATTCCCTCTTGGCAGTTCAGGCGGTCTCTCGATTGCGCGATCTATTCCAGGTGGAATTACCTCTGCGAGTGCTACTGAGTGAGGCTTCGACGATCGCGGAATTGGCGCAGTGGATTGAATCTCAGCAACCACAAGGTGAGGATTTAGAGGCGATCGCGCAACTCCTGGCAGATATCGAAAATCTCACGCCTGAGCAACTTCAAACCCAATTGGAAACCTCTCGCTAAATTAATCATGCAGTTTGGTCTCTTCTACTTCTCTGGCGACGGTTCTACCCATAGTGCCGATAAATATCGGCTCCTGACCGAAGGGGCAAAATTCGCTGATCGCCACGGGTTTTCTTCTATCTGGATTCCCGAACGACACTTTCATGATTTTGGCGGACTGTATCCCAACCCAGCAGTGATTAATGCCGCTCTGGCGATGATTACCGAGCGGGTGCAGTTGCGATCGGGCAGTGTGGTTTTACCTCTGCAAGAGCCGTTGCGGGTGGCCGAAGAATGGGCAGTGGTGGATAACTTATCCAACGGTCGGGTAGGTCTCACGTTTGCCTATGGCTGGCATGTGGATGACTTTGTGTTGTTTCCCGAAAACTATCGCGATCGCCAAGCCGTGATGTGGCGCGAAATCGAAACCGTACAACGACTCTGGGAAGGGCAAACCATTGAACGCAAAAACGGATCGGGGCAGCCTGTGCAAGTTCGCACTTTGCCTCGCCCAGTCCAGCCCAAACTGCCGATTTGGATTACCTGCCATTCTGATTACACCTTTACAGAGGCAGCACGGCTCGGTGCCAATGTCTTGACTTCCCTGCTCCACTCATCGGTAGAAGAACTGGCACCTAAAATCCAGCTTTATCGGCAATCTCGTGTTCAGCATGGTCACGACCCAGCGGCAGGAAAGGTCTCGCTAATGATGCATACCTTTATTGGTGAGGACTATGAGCAGGTGAAGCGGCAGGTACAAGCTCCTTTTTGTAATTATTTGAAAACTCACTTTGACCTGATTGAGAGCCTGGTCAAGCGAGAGAATCTGCCTGTTAACCTAGCGCAATTTACCGAAAGCGATATTGAGACGCTGCTGCAATTTGGCTTTGAGCGTTATCTCGATGGCAAAACCTTAATTGGTACCGCTGAAACCTGTGAACCCGTGATTCAACACCTTCGAGAGATTGGGGTTGATGAAGTCGCTTGCCTAATTGATTTTGGCATTGACTTTGATCTAGCGATCGCCAGTCTGGAGCATCTCAACCATTTCAAAGATCGCATCCAACAATCTCTCTCTCCTGAACCTGTCGCGGCTGCCTCTTCAGGCCAATATTCAGCTTTGAGTTTCTTTTGATTATCATGAGCGCTGAAACGATGAATGACCTGGTTAAACGAATTGCGGCTCTCTCTCCAGAACAACGAAAGCTATTTGAGCAGCGACTCAAACAACAAAGAGAACAGTCTGCTCAGGTTTTCATGATTCCGCGTCGGCAATCTGGCAATTCGCTACCCTTATCCTTTGACCAGGAGCGGATTTGGTTTTTTGAACAGCTAGAACCCAATAGTTGCCTCTACAACATTCCCTTTGCTGTGCGGTTAGAAGGGACACTGGACGAGATCGCCCTTCAGCAAAGCTTCAGTGCCATCATGCAGCGCCACGAAAGCCTGCGGACCACCTTCACCACACAAGACGGGCAACCGATTCAGGTCATTCATCCCACCTTAGATTGCCAGCTAGTACTCAGGGAGATTAGCGATCGCCAAATCCTCGAATCCCAGGAATCTGAGTTGGCATCCCTCTTACTCCAAGAATCCCAGCGCCCCTTTGACCTCTCTCATGGCTCCTTGCTGCGGGCAGTGCTGCTATGCCTCAATCCGACTCATCATGTGCTGTTGGTGGTGCTGCATCACCTGATTGCTGATGGTTGGTCGCGGAGCGTATTTATCGAAGAATTAGCAGTTTGCTATCAGGCGTTTAACCGTCAAGTGCCTGTGTCTTTGCCAGAACTACCGATTCAATATGGTGATGTGGCGGTGTGGCAACGGCAGTGGCAAATGAGTGAAGCTGCCAAAACTCAACTCACCTACTGGCAACAACAGTTACAGGGCTTGCCAATTCTAAACTTGCCCACAGACAAGTCGCGCCCATCCTCCCAAACTTTTAACGGCGCGAAACTTCCGGTGCAGCTTTCAGATTCCCTAACGCGATCGCTGAAAGCGTTGAGTCAGCGGGAAGGGACAACGCTGTTCATGACACTCCTCACTGCCTTTAACCTGCTGCTGCACTACTACAGTGGGCAAGAGGATGTGGTCGTGGGCACGGATGTCGCCAATCGCAGCCGCACCGAAACCGAGCGCCTGATTGGGCTGTTTGTGAATCAGTTGGTGCTGCGAACCGATCTATCTGGAAACCCTACCTTTCGACAATTGTTGGCGCGGGTACGTCAGGTAACCGTGAATGCCTACGCCCATCAAGATCTCCCCTTCAATACGCTGGTAGAAACCCTCAACCCCGATCGAGCCTCAGGGCGATCGCCACTGTTTCAGGTCAAGTTTGTCCTGCAAAACGCCCCAATGCCACCTCTGGCTCTCCCCGGTTTAACCGTGACACCCCTGGAGGAGATCGACACCCAAACGGCAACATTGGATTTGTTCTTTGCCCTCTCTGAAACTGAGCAAGGTTTAGCGGGAGCGATCGAGTACAACACCGATTTGTTTGAATCTGCCACTGTGCAACGCCTGCTGGGACACTTTCAGCATTTATTGGAGCAGGTTGTTGCCAATTCCGATCGCCACCTCTCGGAGTTCTGCTTGTTAACGGCGACAGAGTGGGAGCAGCAGATCTCCACTTGGAATCAGATTGATCCACAGGTTGCCATTTTAGAGTCAGACTCTACAGTGGTTGAACTGTTTGAAGCCCAGGTAGCGCGGGCACCAGAAGCGATCGCCGTTATCTATGAAGAGCAATCTCTCACCTACGGCGAACTCAACCAACGCGCTAACCAACTGGCTCACTATCTGCGATCGCTCGGTGTTGGCCCGGAAGTGCTGGTTGGTCTTTGTGTTGAGCGATCGCTAGAGATGGTCGTTGGCATCCTCGCGATTCTCAAAGTAGGTGGTGCCTATGTGCCACTAGACCCCTCCTACCCACCAGAGCGTTTAGCGTTCATGCTCAATGATGCTCAGGTGCCAGTGTTGGTAACTATAAGCAGCCACGAACAGCAGTTATCACCTCAAGGAACCAAGGTAGTTTGCCTCGATCGCGATGTCACCGTCATCAGCCAACAAAGCCTTGACAATCTGGTGAGTGGTGTGACAGCCGACCATCTCGCCTATGTCATTTACACGTCTGGTTCTACAGGTAAACCGAAAGGCGTGTTGGTCAACCATCGTAATGTCGTGCGTCTCTTTACCGCCACTCAACCCTGGTATCACTTCAACGAAAAAGATGTTTGGACGCTCTTTCACTCCTACGCCTTTGACTTCTCCGTTTGGGAGATTTGGGGGGCATTGCTGTATGGTGGGCGATTGGTCGTGGTGTCTTATTGGAACACGCGATCGCCTGAAGGGTTTTATAAACTGTTGTGCCAAGAACGGGTGACTGTCCTCAACCAAACACCTTCGGCGTTCCGCCAGTTAATTCAAGCAGAAACAGCTTTGGGGATGTCTCCAGATCTCAGTCTCCGTTTAGTCATTTTTGGTGGAGAAGCACTATCTTATCCCAGCTTGCAGCCTTGGCTTGAGCGGCATGGTGATCAATCACCTCAGCTCGTCAACATGTATGGCATTACAGAAACCACGGTGCATGTGACATATCACCCGCTCTCAATGGTGGTTTCTGATGCCACCAAAAGTGTAGTCGGCAAGCCGATTCCAGACCTCCAGGTATATATCCTGAATCAATATCAGCAACCAGTTCCCATCGGTGTACCCGGTGAAATGTATGTGGGTGGAGCAGGTGTCACTCGTGGCTATCTCAACCGTCCTGAGTTAACCCAGGAACGATTCATCACTAATCCCTTCAGCGAAAACTCCTTACCCCTCTCTCCTCTCTCTTCACTTCTCTATAAAAGCGGAGATCTGGCGCGGTATCTTCCCGATGGCACGATTGAGTACTTGGAACGCATTGATCATCAGGTGAAGCTACGCGGCTTCCGCATTGAATTGGGCGAAATTGAAGCCGCTCTCAGCGAACATCCCGGCGTACAAGAACAGGCGGTGATTGTGCGAGAGGGACAAGGTGAAAAAGGCGAGCAACTGGTGGCCTATATTGTGCCGCAAGCAGAAACCACACCAGATCTGATTTCTCAGTTACGAGATTGGCTGAAGGCAAGACTACCGGAATATATGGTTCCCACAGCCTTTGTGACTTTGGACTCAATCCCCCTGACCTCCAATGGCAAGCTCGATCGCAAGAACTTACCTGCTCCTACGGGTGATGATGTGGTGCGATCGCAACTGATTGCACCTCGCACCGCTACCGAAAAACAACTGGCTGAGATCTGGTCGCAACTGCTCGGCATTGAAGCTATTGGCATTCAAGACAATTTCTTTGAACTGAGTGGACATTCCCTCTTGGCCACTCAGGTGATCTCTCGCGTTCGGGAAACTTTAGGGGTTGACATATCCCTGCGGCAAATATTTGCTTATCCCACGATCGCGGAATTTGCCACTCAGGTAGAACAAGCTAGCAGCACAACCGCAGCAGTTCCGCCTCTACAACGCCTCGCTCAGCGGCAGCAACTCCCTCTCTCTTTTGCTCAACAGCGGCTTTGGTTCTTGCATCAACTAAACCCTGATGATTTGTCCTATAACTGTGCAGGCACAATTCAGCTTCAGGGACAGCTTGATATTGCAGCGCTAGAGCGAAGTTTGAATGCACTGGTGCAACGGCATGAGGTGTTGCGGACACAGTTTGTGGTCGAGGAGGGGCAACCGATCCAGGTGATTTTGCCGACGCTCCAGGTCAATTTGCCTGTGGTGGATTTGCGCCAGGACAACGCTGATCTCAGCTCGTGGCTCCAGCAGGCAACCCAACACCGCTTCGACCTTACCCAAACGCCTCTCTTCCGATTCACGCTCTTGCGCCTGACGGATACCAACCATACGCTACTGATGAGCCTGCACCATATTATTTCAGATGCTTGGTCGATCGGAGTCTTTCTGCAAGAACTCGCCGAGCTATATACAGTTTTTATCACCCCACCCTGCGGGAACGCTTTCAGCGAACGCTCCTCACCCCACCCTGCGGGAACGCTTTCAGCGAACGCTCCTCACCCCACCCTGCGGGAACGCTTTCAGCGAACACTCCTCACTCCTCTCCCCATTCAATATGCCGACTTTGCCGTTTGGCAGCGTCAGTGGTTGCAAGGAGAGGTGCTGGAATCGCAGCTTGCCTACTGGAAAGCCCAGTTCAAGGAGATTCCGCCACCGTTAAAGTTTGCGATCGCTAACGCCTCTCCAGAAGCACCAGCTACATCCCAAGGCGCACGTCATCCTCTCACCCTCACAGCTAACTTGAGCACAGCTCTAAAAACGTTGAGTCAGGAAAACGATGCCACCTTATTTATGACGCTGTTGGCAGGGTTTAATGCCTTGCTCCACTACGCCACCCAGCAGATGGATATTGCCGTGGGTTCCCCGATCGCGAACCGTAATCGCCGGGAGATTGAGGGCTTGATTGGCTTTTTTGTGAATACGCTGGTGCTGCGAACTGATTTATCCGGTGATCCTACTTTTCGAGAACTGGTGTTGCGGGTGCGAGAAACGGCGCTAGGAGCGTATGCCAATCAGGATGTGCCCTTTGAGCGACTAGTAAACGAACTTCAGATCGATCGCCAATTAGGACAATCGCCACTCTTCCAAACCTGGTTTGTGCTGCAAAATACTTCGATGCCAAGTGTTGAGTTGCCTGGATTGCAGTTAACGCTGTCTGATCTGGATGTGGGTGTGGTGCGGCATGACCTGAAGCTGGATCTCACCGAAACCACTGCTGGGCTGGAGGGATTTTTTGAATATAAAACCGCTCGATTTGAGGCGATCGCCATTACTCGCCTAGCCAGCCTCTACCAAACTTTACTAGAAACTGTCGTTGCCCAACCGGATATCTCCTTAAGTTGTTTAACGCAGGTCTTAGCTGAAACCGAGCAACAACAGCAACAGCAGGCAGAGCAAGCCTTTAAAGCCACCCAGCGCCAAAAACTCAGCCAAATCAAACGCAAACGTTCTTAAAAAACTCTTTCAAAACCATGAGCCACCCAGAATCTCCTTCCCGTCTCAAACTCCAAGGTATTAAACGCCGTGCCGTCAGCTTTTCGGCTGCGACAGAACTAGTCACGACGAGCCCATTGCAGCCAGACCAGCCTTTACCGCTAATCATTCAACCCCAGGTAGAAGGGTTAAATTTAGAAACCTGGGCACTGAATCAGCGGCAGTGGCTCGAAGCCCAACTGTTGCAACATGGCGGCATTCTGTTTCGCAACTTCAGTATCAGCAGTGTGCCCGCCTTTGAGCAATTGATGCAGTCTCTTTATGGCTCCTTGCTCAATTACTCTTATCGCTCTACACCTCGCAGCACCGTCAGCGGCAAGATTTACACCTCGACGGAATATCCGGCTGACCAATGGATTCCGCTCCACAACGAGATGGCCTATAGCCGCAGCTATCCGTTGAAGATTGCCTTTTACTGCGTACAGCCCGCTGTTGAAGACGGAGCAACCCCGATCGCGGATAGCCGCAAAATTTTTCAAAAGTTAGATCCCCAGATTAAGGAGCGCTTCATCGAGAAGCAGGTGATGTATGTCCGCAACTATGGCGGTGGTTTAGATCTACCCTGGCAGACGGTCTTCCAAACCTCCGACCAGAGCGAGGTGGAAGCCTACTGCCGTAAAGCAGGAATTGAGTGGGAATGGCGCAGTGACGATCGCCTGAGAACACGGCAGGTCTGCCAAGCGATCGCCACTCATCCAGTGACAGGCGATCGTGTTTGGTTCAATCAGGCGCACCTATTCCATGTGTCGAGTTTAGCGCCAACAGTGCGAGAGTCTTTGCTGGCAGTGGTTCCTCCGGAAGAGTTGCCTCGCAATGCTTACTACGGTGATGGAACGCCCATTGAAGATTCCATCTTGAATGAGATTCGTGAAGTCTATCAGCAAGAAATGGTGATTTTTCCTTGGCAGCAGGGCGATATTTTATTGCTCGACAACCTCCTCGTCGCTCACGGACGAACTCCTTTTGTCGGCCCCCGCAAGGTGGTAGTGGGGATGGCAGAATCTTGTGAAGCGCGATCGCCTGACCTCAATTAGATACCTCGTAGGGGCGGGTTTTGAATATCCCTCGTTGAACTGACTCAATATCTTCTGCTAAACCCGCCTCTACACCAACCATTAACTGTCTGTCCCTGCGATCGCTTCCTCTAGACCCGATATTTCAGATTCAATTATGCAAACTCCAACCCTTGAAGGATTCCAGCTTTCACCGCAGCAGCAGCGATGTCAGTTGCTGCAAGATCAACGGTCTACCAATTGGGCAACCTGTCTGGTTCGCATTAAAGGAAATCTGCAATTTCAGGTTCTAGAAGCAGCGATCCAGCAGGTAGCGCAACAGCACGAAATTCTCCGCACCGCGATCGCCGTTTTGCCCGGAACGGATCTCCCTTTGCAGGTGATTACAGACCATCTCCCAACGCTGGAATCTTGGGATGGACAAGCAATGGGGTTCGAGCCAGGTGCTTTGACCACGGATTGCTCTCCGCTGACAGTACGTTTAACCCAACTGGCAACTGATCAACATCTCCTGCAACTAATTCTCCCGATTTGGTGTACCGATGCGATCGCTCTGACGCATCTAGTGGATCAAATCAGTCAAGCCTATGCCGCGATCGCGCAGGGAGAAGAATATGTAGTTGACCCAGTGCAGTATGCCGATCTAGCCGCTTGGCAATGTGAACTGTTAGAAACTGAGGAAGCCGCAACCGGGAGAGCCTACTGGCGGCAACAACCCTGGATGCCCTTAGAGCGTTTGCAACTGCCATTCCAACAGCGATCGCCTGAGAAATTAGGGTTTCAGCCCCAGCAGTTGACCCTAACTATTTCCAACGAACAGACTCAAGCGCTAACCGCGATCGCCCAAGCTCATCAGTTTTCCCTGTCGACTTTGCTCCTGACAGCTTGGCAAGTCTTACTCTGGCGACACACCGATCAATCCATTCTTATTGTGGGTGTAACGGATGCAGGGCGACAGTACGAGGAGTTAGAAGCGGCTCTGGGTCTACTGGCAAAAGTTTTACCGATCGCCTCTGAGTTAGAAGCGACTTTACCCTTTGCCACTCTGCTCCAGCAGCTCCACACCTCCCTCCAGACTGCGGCTCAATGGCAGGAAGCTTTCACCTGGAAAGATGTGCCAGAACTCGCGATCGCCCATCATCCACCTTTTCTTCCTTTTGGCTTTGAATGGCTGGATCAATCACCATCCTTTGCGTCTGACAATCTTAACTGGACAATCCAGCAGCGACAAATCCACATCGAGTCGTTTCAGCTAAAGCTGGTAGGTCAGCAGCGTGAAGAACTAAACCTGGAACTGCACTATAACGCTCAAGCGTTTGAAGCTGGGGCTGTTCAGCAATTGGCAGGACGCTTGACAGTTCTCTTGAAGAACCTGATTTGCGATCCGCAAACAGCTATTGGCAAATTAGAGATTTTAACCGAGAGCGATCGCCAGCAACTCCTTGCCCTCAATCCAACTGCTGTGGAGTATCCGCAACTCTGCATTCATGAGCTGTTTGAGACACAGGCTAAGCGATCGCCAGGTCAAGTTGCGGTGGTCTTTGAAGACGAGTCGCTCACCTACCAGCAGCTCAACGATAAGGCGAATCAACTCGCCTATGAGTTGCAGCAACGAGGTGTGGAGCTAGAAACTCCGGTAGCGATTTACCTGGAGCGATCGCTGGAGATGATCATTAGCTTGCTTGCCATCCTCAAGGCGGGGGGCGCGTATGTTCCTTTGGATCCTAGCTTGCCACCTGCGGCCTTAGCAGCACGACTGCAAGAGGCAGAGATTCCAGTTCTGATCACGCAATCCTCCCTGCTGGACAAACTTACTCCTGATGTGACATCAACCTTGATCTGTCTGGATCATGAGATGACTTCAGCATGTGAATTTGACTCCGTTTCCCCCCAGCATATAGCCCTAGCGGGCATATCAGAAAGGGGGGCTAGGGGGGCGAAAACTGCTGTAATCACGCCTGCAAATCTAGCCTATATCCTGTTTACCTCTGGCTCCACTGGAAAACCCAAAGGTGTGGCAGTTGAACATCGGCAACTCAGCAACTATCTGTATGGAGTGCAGCGATCGCTCAAATTAGACGAACTGCCTCCAAGCGCGAACTTTGCCCTCGTCTCCACCTTTGCCGCAGATCTGGGCAACACAATGATTTTCGCCTCCCTCTGCTTTGGGGGATGCCTCCATATCCTCTCTTCAGAGCGGGTGATGAACCCAGCAGCATTGGCGGAGTATAGCGATCGCTACCCCATCGACTGTCTCAAGATTGTGCCATCCCATTTGCGGGCATTGCTAACCTCCCCCGATGCACATCGCTTTCTCCCCCGTCAGCGCTTGATTCTAGGTGGAGAAGCATTAAGTGGAGCTTTGGTTGAGCAAGTGCGACAACAGGTTCCTAATTGTCAAATTTTCAATCACTACGGGCCAACCGAGACAACCGTGGGCGTTCTCACCTATACCGTTCTCGAAACACTGTCTGAGTCTGAGACAGTACCTTTAGGAACTCCGATCGCTAATACCCAGATCTATCTCCTTAACGAGTGCCAACAGCCTGTCCCTATGGGTGTTCCTGGCGAAATCTACATTGGTGGAGCGAATGTAGCGCGAGGTTATTGGCAACAGGCAGAACTGACGGAGAAACGATTTATTTCTAATCCGTTGAAGTTGCAAAATGCTTCCTACGCCTCACTCCTTTACAAGACTGGAGATCTCGCTCGCTACCTCCCCGATGGCACGATCGCGTTTTTAGGTCGGGCAGATGATCAGGTAAAAATTCGTGGCTTCCGGATTGAACTGGGAGAAGTAGAGAGCGTTTTGCGACAGCATCCAGACGTGCGATCGCTGGCAGTAATCAAACGAGAGGACCAACCGAATCAGCCGCAACTGGTGGCTTATATGGTGCGGCAAACGCCAGATACTCCAGGTTTGACAGAGTCTTTGCGCTCCTTTTTAGCCGCGCGATTACCGGAATATATGGTGCCATCTGCGTTCGTCAGTTTGAAATCGATTCCCCTGACTGCCAATGGCAAAGTGGATCGCCAAGCCCTACCCGCTCCCAAAGCTCAAAGTTTGATCGCCAAACCTGCTTTTGCTGCACCTCGTAATGAAATTGAACGTCAGCTAACGGCTACCTGGGCAAGCGTTTTAGGTGTGGCTGAGGTGGGCATTCATGACAATTTCTTTGAGTTGGGGGGAGACTCGATTCTGAGTATTCAAGCGATCGCCAAAGCCAACCAAGTTGGGTTACGCTTCACACCTCGGCAATTATTTGAACACCAAACGATCGCTCAGTTGGCGCTGGTGGTTGAGACGCAGCCGCAGGGAGATTTTGCTGCACCTCAAGCACTCATCACGGGCGAGGTTCCTCTGATCCCAATTCAGCATCGCTTCTTTGAGCAAAATTTGGCAGAACCTCACCATTGGAATCAAGCGGTTTTCCTAGAAGCGCAATTGCCACTTCAAGCTGAAATTTTGCAGCAGGCGATCCAACATCTGATGAATCATCATGATGCGCTGCGGCTGCGATTTCAGCGTGTCGAGGATACGTGGCAGCAGATGAATAGTGGTTTTGAAAAAGAGATTCCATTCACGGTGATGGATCTATCGAATCAAGTTGAAAGTCAGCAAGAGGCGATCGCTCAAGCAGTTCACTGGGCGCAAACTAGCCTGAATTTAGAAACAGGGCCACTACTGCGAGTGGTGCTATTTCAGCGAGGGGCACAGCAATCGGATCAACTGCTGATTGTGATTCACCATTTGGCAGTGGATGGGCTGTCTTGGCGGGTACTATTGGAGGATTTGCAAACAGCCTATCACCAACTGGAGCAAGGGCAATCAGTACAGTTGCCGCCCAAAACAGCTTCATTTCAGCAGTGGGCAAAGCAGTTGCAAACCTATGTGCAGTCGGAAGCTTGCCAGAAAACAGTTGATTACTGGTTGCAAACCTTGAATGCTCCTGTGGCTGCATTACCGGGAGATCGAACTGGAGAGAATGCGATCGCCTCTGCCCAAACCCTCTCTGTCTCGCTCAATGTAGACGAAACCCAAACCTTACTCCAGACCATGCCCAAGGCTTACCGGGCACAAATGGATGAAGTGTTGCTGACGGCATTAGCCCACAGCCTCGCGACTTGGACAGGCAAGACAGACTTTCTGATTGATTTGGAAGGACATGGACGGGAAGTGCTATCACAAGTGGATGTCTCCCGGACAGTTGGCTGGTTCACTGCCATCTACCCTGCCCGTTTAGCAGTGGATGCTCAGGCGGAAGTGAGTGACGTATTGAAGTCTGTGAAAGAGCAGTTGCGGCAGATTCCTCAGAGTGGCGTAGATTATGGCATTTTTCGTTATCTCAGCTCCGATGAATTAGTGCGAACCAACCTGCAAAACGCACCCCAAGCTGAGATTCTGTTCAACTATCTAGGACAGTTTGACGCGACCTTAGCCGCTTCCTCACTGTTCCGCATGGCGACTACTGACACCGGAGCCACCCGCAGTCCTCAAGCCCAGCGGCAGTATTTGCTCGAAGTCAATGCCTTGGTGTTAGAAGGGCGTTTGCAGTTGGATTGGATTTACAACCCAAAAATTCATGCTCTGCCAGTGATCGAGCGACTGACTCAGCAGTTTCTGACGAGTTTGCGATCGCTCCTCCATCCTGACGCAGCTCCAGTGAGTAACTTCACGCCTTCTGACTTCCCGCAAGCCAACGTCAGCCAAGTTGACCTGGACAAACTGTTCGCCCGAATGAGTCAAACCCGTGGAGGTGCCCAATGAACTTGAACCAAATTGAGAACCTATACGAGCTGTCTCCGACTCAACAAGGGATTCTGTTTCACAGCCTCTACACGCCCGAAGCAGATATCTACGTGGGTCAGTTTGGGTGTGTACTTCAGGGAGATGTTTATCCAGCGCAACTAGAACAATCATGGCAAACGGTCATCCAGCACCACGCTATCCTCCGAACTGGCTTTCAGTGGGAAGGGTTAGAAAAGCCTTTGCAAATTGTTTACCGGCAGGTGACGCTGACCATCGAACAGTTCGATTGGCGATCGCAGTCTCCTGAACAACAGTATCAGCAGTTACAAAGATACATCCAGCAAGATCGCCAGCGAGGGTTTGATCTCACTTGCCCACCCTTGATGCGGCTCAGCCTGATTCGGCTCAGTGACGATCGCTGTCACCTGCTCTGGAGCAAGCACCACCTGATTTTGGATGGTTGGTCCACGGCAATGGTGTTGCAGCAAATCTGGACAACTTACGCAGCGTTGCGTCAGGGAGAGGCACTTCCCATTATCAACAGTCGTCCCTTTGGAGACTACATCGCTTGGCTACAACAGCAAGACTTAGTCGCCGCGAAAACCTTTTGGCAAGACAGTCTCAAGGATATTGCTGCACCAACCGCACTCGCAATTGATCGTCGCCCAGGCGATCGCCACATCTCCAATTCTATTGCGCGTCAGTCGCTTCACCTGGGCTCAGAGATCACCCATGCCCTGAGCCAATTTACCCGTCAACATCAGCTCACCCCAAATACCCTGATGCAGGGGGCCTGGGCGCTATTATTGAGCCGTTATAGTGGAGAAGCGCAGGTTGTATTTGGCAGCACCGTTTCCGGTCGTCCTCCCTCTTTAGCTGCCGCCGAAACGACCGTAGGATTGCTGATCAACACCTTGCCTGTCTGTGTTCAGGTGTCACCCCAAGCAACCTTACTGCCCTGGCTGCAACAACTGCAGCTGCAACAGGTGGAGATGCGGCAATACGAATACACACCCCTGGTACAGATCCAATCGTGGAGCCAAATTCCTAAAGGCACGCCGCTATTTGACAGCCTCTTGGTTTTTGAGAATTATCCGATCGATACCAGCCTCCAACAGGCAACAGATTCTGTGGCGGTTCAGGATATCTGGACATTTGAGCAGACCAACTATCCATTAACCGTGGTCATTCACCCAGGCACTTCCTGGCAAATTGAACTGACCTATGACGAGCAACGATTTGAGCCAGAGGCGATCGCCCGTCTCCTCGGTCATCTCCGCACTTTATTGGAGGGCATGATCACCAATCCAAATCAATCGCTGGCGGAGATCCCACTGGTCACAGCGGCGGAAAAACACCAGTTATTGTTTGAGTGGAATACTCGCAATCGCAATACTCAATCTCCTCCCTCTGGCTGTGTACATGAACTGTTTGAGGCCCAGGTTGAGCGTACCCCTGATGCGATTGCAGTTACCTACGAAAACCAGTCTCTCACCTATCGAGAACTCAATCAACGCGCCAATCAACTGGCTCACTATCTGCGTTCTCTCGGTATTGCTCCAGAGGTGCTGGTTGCCATTGCGGTAGAGCGATCGCTCGATCTCATCGTGGGCTTACTCGGCATCCTGAAAGCGGGCGGTGCCTATGTGCCGATTGACCCTGCCTATCCGTCCGATCGCATTGCCCTGATGCTGGAGGACTCCCAGGCTCCTGTGTTAGTGACGCAGCGATCGCTGTTAGAGACCTTACCTCAACATAGCGCTCAGTTTGTTTGTCTGGATAGCGATTGGGACGCGATACGAGCAAGCTCAGGCTTCGCCAACGCCCGTTGCAACTCTGAAAACCCCATGAGCCAGGTTACAGGTGAAAATCTGGCCTACACGATCTATACCTCAGGCTCCACTGGCAAGCCCAAAGGCGTACAAATCCCGCATCGCGCCCTGGCAAATTTCTTGCACTCGATGCGTCAAGAGCCAGGACTCACCGCAGAAGATATCCTACTCTCTGTCACCACTATCTGTTTTGACATTGCAGCGCTAGAGATCTATCTGTCCCTCGTCACAGGTGCTCGCGTGGTGCTTGCTAGCCGAGAGACAGCAATGGATGCCCAACAGCTCATCCAACTCATTGAGCAATCTGGGGCAACTGTGATGCAAGCAACTCCTGCTACCTGGCGACTGTTGTTAGCGGCAGGATGGCAGGGAAATCCCCAACTCAAGATTCTCTGCGGTGGGGAGGCTTTATCCCGTGAACTGGCAGATCAACTCCTAGTCAGAAGTCAGTCGTTTTGGAATATGTATGGCCCCACCGAAACTACCATTTGGTCAATGGTGGAACGAGTAGAACCAGGGAATGCTCCGGTGCGGTTAGGTCGAGCGATCGCCAATACCCAAATCTATGTGCTCAATCAAAGCCTCCAACCTGTTCCAATCGGTGTTCCAGGGGAGTTACACATCGGTGGTGCAGGATTAGCAAGAGGATATCTCAATCGACCTGAGCTGACTCAGGAGAGGTTTATCGCCAATCCGTTTCGGCATATGTCTAGCCTCCCAATTCTGGGGGAAATAGAGGTGGGGGGGGCCGATCGCCTCTACAAAACCGGAGATCTTGTGCGCTACCTGTCCGATGGAACGCTCGAATTCTTGGGACGCATTGACCATCAGGTGAAGCTGCGGGGTTTCCGGATTGAACTGAGTGAAATTGAGGCAGTCCTAAGTCAACATCCAGATGTGCGGGAACAGGTGGTGATCCTGCGGCAGGATGGGGGAGGCAATCAGCAGCTCGTGGCTTATGTGGTTCCGCAAGCAGACGCCACGCCCGATCCCTCTCAACTGCGAGATTGGCTAAAGGCAAAACTACCGGAATATATGGTTCCGGGTGCTTTTGTGATCCTACAAGCACTACCCCTCACGCCCAATGGCAAGATCGATCGCAAACAATTACCTGCTCCGGATTGGACGGAACTCACCAAGACGTTTGTAGCGCCCCGAGCTGACACTGAAGCTGCGATCGCCAAACTTTGGGCTCAAGTGTTGGGGGTAGATACCATTGGTATTCATGACAACTTCTTTGAGTTGGGCGGACATTCTCTGCTGGCAACCCAGGTGATGTCCAGGATTCGCGAAGCCTTTGAGGTGGAACTACCGTTGCGGTGTTTGTTTGAATCGCCCACTGTCGAGGCGTTAGCAGCAACCATTAGCCAGCGCACCCAAGACAGCACCAATACCTCAGCTTCCTTAAAACCAGTCGATCGCGATACAGCTCCTTTGCCGCTTTCTCTCTCTCAGCAACGCCTCTGGTTTCTCCATCAACTGGAGCCAAACAGCTCTGCTTATCACCTCTCAGCAGCACTCCGATTCACAGGGAATTTGGATGTAGCGATTTTGGAGCACAGCTTGAATGTGATTCTGGAACGTCACGAAATCCTCAGAACTCAGTTCCAAATCTTGGATGGGGAGCCAGTACAAGCGATCGCCCCTACCTTAAAAATCAATATTCCACTTGTCGATTGGCAAGATCTACCACCTTCTATTCAAGCGACCAAAACGGCACAGTTCATTCAAACTGAAATTGAGCGGGTCTTTGATCTGGGTCAAGCACCCCTATTCCGAATTAAGCTGCTGCGGTTGAGTCCCACTCATCACCTAGCTGTCTTGACCATGCACCATATCATCACCGATGGCTGGTCAATGAATGTTTTTGTGCGAGAACTCACCGAGCTATATACAGCATTCATCACCCCACCCTGCGGGGACGCTTTCAGCGAACACTCCTCAACCCTCTTTCCTCTCCCGATTCAATATGCCGACTTCGCCATTTGGCAACGACAACGCTTACAGGGAGAGTTTCTAGAGCAACAGCTTGCCTATTGGAAACAGCAGCTCCAAGATGCACCCGCTCAGCTCGCCTTGCCTGCGGATTATTTAGCGCCTGGGTTTAAGGGAGAAAGGCGATCGTATATCCTTCCCCCTACTCTGAGTGATGCAGTGAAAGGATTGGGCCATCAAGAAGGCGCGACGTTATTTATGACGCTGTTGGCCGCATTCAAGCTGTTGCTTCACCGCTATACCGATCAGAGCGATCTCTGTGTCGGTTCTCCGATCGCCGGACGCACTCAACAAGAGACAGAAGCGTTGATTGGCTTCTTCGTGAATACGCTGGTGCTACGAACTGATTTGAGTGGACAGCCCAGTTTCCGGGAGTTGTTGCAGCGGGTGCGGGAAGTGACACTGGATGCCTATGCTCATCAAGACGTGCCATTTGAAAAGCTGGTGGAAGTGCTGCAACCGGAACGCCAACTGAATCAAACGCCGCTGTTTCAGGTGTTTTTCAATCTGCTCAACTATCGTGATTCCAAGCTGAAATTGCCCGGAGTCACTGTAGAGGCGATCGCAAATGACCACAGTCACTCGAAGTTTGACCTAACTTTCTACGCCTGGGAGCAAGAGGATCAGATTCATCTGGAATGGGTCTACAACGCGCAGCGCTTCTGCCCGGAACGGATTGCCATCATGCAAGAGCAGTTCCAGGAGTTGCTAGAGCAAGTGGTCGCCAAGCCAGAACAGGCGATTACTCAGGTCTCTCTGGTGACACCGACGACCCAAGCTTTACTCCCTGACTTGCAAGCCACCTTACCGTACGAGTGGGGAGGCTCCATTCAAAGCCACTTCTCAGAACAGGCAAAACGCGATCCCCATCGACCTGCTGTGGTCGATTGTAATCAAACTTGGAGCTATGGCGAACTAGAAGTCTGGAGCAACCAACTGGCGCATTATCTGCGATCGCACGGGATTCAATCTCAAGATGTGGTGGCAATCTATGGCGATCGCTGTGCCGCTTTGGTGCTGGCATTGCTAGGCATCTGGAAAGCGAGTGCTGCCTTCTTGGTTCTTGATCCGTCCTATCCCGTTGGAGCCTTGCGCGATCGCCTGCAAATTGCCCGTCCTCAAGGATGGATTCAAATCGGTGCAAATATGCCTGATGAATTGCAAGCAGTTGTCCAAGAACTCTCCTGTCGTTGTGAGCTGGATTTATCGGCGCGATCTGCAATTGAGCACTGCCTGCAAGACTATAGCTCAGGCAATCCGGGCATTGAAGTCAAGGCTCACGACTTGGCTTATGTCACGTTCACCTCTGGTACAACCGGAGAGCCAAAAGCCGTTTTGGGAGAGCATGCCCCGCTATCTCACTTCTTGCAGTGGTATCGCAAGACTTTGCAGCTAGAACCCAGCGATCGCTTTAGTCTACTCTCTGGATTGGCTCATGATCCTCTCCTGCGAGATATATTTGCACCCCTAGGGGTTGGGGCAACGCTATATATCCCCGATGCTGAGCAAATCGGCACACCGGGATGGTTGCAAACCTGGATGCGGCAACAGGAGATCACAATTAGCCACCTTACGCCTGCAATGGTGCAACTCCTGCTGAGTGAAGGTGTAGAGGATACTCAGCCCCAGGGCATCCCATCCCTACGCTATGTCTGCTGTGGCGGAGACATCCTCACGCGATCGCTGGTTGAACGATTACGGGCGATCGCGCCTGCTGTAACTTGCATCAATGTCTATGGCACAACCGAAACACCACAAATCATGGGGCATTATGTGATTCCTCCCACAGTTCCGATTGAAGAATTGCGCGATCGCCTTCCTATCGGTAAAGGCATTGCTGATGTGCAATTGTTGATACTCAATGAGTCGCAACAGTTAACAGGGATTGGTGAGGTCGGAGAGGTTTATGTGCGATCGCCCTACTTAGCGCGAGGTTATCTGAATGATGAGGCGTTGACTCAAGCATGGTTTATCTCAAGAACTAACGCTCTAGGAGATCGCCTATACAAAACCGGGGACTTTGGACGTTATCTCCTGGATGGCAGCATTGAATATTTGGGACGGCGAGATCAACAGGTTAAGATTCGCGGATTTCGGGTGGAATTGGGCGCGATCGCATCCATTCTCACTCAGCATCCTGAGGTGCAAGATGCCGTTGTCATTCTTCATGAGGAAGCATCCCAGCCCCAGAGACTCATTGCCTATGTGGTATCGCCCTCACAGGCAGTAAATCTAGTGGATTCCCCCCGAACCACTCTAAAAGCGCAATTGCCCTCCTACATGGTGCCCTCGGAGATTGTGGTTTTGGAGGCGCTGCCGCTGACACCTAATGGCAAGGTGGACCGCAAAGCTCTGCCAATACCTGAGCGTCAGGAGGTTGCCATCTCCAATCATGCGCGATCGCCTGTGGAGGAAGTCTTAACCAGAATTTGGGCGCAGATTTTGGGATTAGACAGCGTCGGCATTCACGATAACTTCTTTGACTTGGGCGGACATTCCCTCCTGGCAACGCAAGTGATCTCTCGTCTCAATCGGGCTTTTCAGATTGAATTACCCCTCAGAGATTTGTTTGAAGCGCCGACTGTGGCGGGATTGGCAGGACGAATCGAGACTGCACTATGGTCTGTCTCAGGAGAACCGATTCCAGCCATTCAGCCGCTCTCAAGAGAACAGACTATCTTTCCACTCTCGTTTGCTCAGCGGCGACTATGGGTATTGGATCAGCTTGAACCGGGGAATCCGTTTTATAACATTCCCATTGCGGTGAAGCTAAGTGGTGCGTTAGAGATTGCGGCCTTAGAGCAGAGTTGCCAGGAGATTATCCAACGCCATGCCAACCTGCGGACTACCTTCACCACCGTAGAGGGAGAACCTGTCCAGGCGATCGCGCCTCATCTCCCGTTCGAGCTGCCCATCATCAATCTGCAAGCCTTACCAGCAGCAGAACAAACCGTTGAGGTTCAGCGGCTTATCACGGTGGAAACCCAACATGCTTTTGATCTATTCCAAGGGCCACTGCTACGGGCAACACTGCTTAAACTTAGTAATGCCGAACATATCCTGTTGCTGAACCTCCATCACATTGTTTCAGATGCTTGGTCGATGGGCGTTTTGGTGCGAGAACTGGCAGATTTGTATACGGCTTTTGTGAGCCAACGTCCCTCTCCGCTTGCCCCTCTCCCGGTTCAATATCCTGACTTTGCGGTGTGGCAGCAGCAATGGTTACAGGGCGATCGCTACCAAGCCCAACTGGATTACTGGAAGCAGCAACTTGGGGGCTTGCCCGTTTTAGCGCTGCCGACTGACCATCCCCGTCCAGCGGTGCAAAGTTTCCGGGGAGTGAGTCATACGATTCAACTTTCCAAGGATTTATCCCAGCAATTGCGATCGTTGAGCCAGCAATCAGGCGCGACACTGTTTATGACTTTGTTGACAGCGTTTGAAGCATTACTGCACTGGTATACCGGACAGGAAGACCTGGTTGTTGGCACAGATATCGCTAATCGTCACCCAGTGGAAACCGAGGGCTTAATTGGTTTCTTCGTGAATCAACTAGTATTGCGGACGGATGCCTCAGGTAATCCCACCTTGACTGATTTGCTGCATCGCGTTCGCCAGGTAACACTAGATGCCTACACTCATCAAGATTTGCCGTTTGATCACTTGGTTGAAGCTTTGAACCCACCACGGGATTTGAGTCGCACGCCCCTATTTCAGGTGAAGTTTGTGCTGCAAAACGCGCCCATGCCCTCCCTATCCCTTGCCGATCTGAATTTGGAAGTGTTGGAAGTCGATCGCGGCACTACCAAATTTGACCTGTTGATTAATCTAGCGGATACACCAGAAGGCATCCAAGGCTCGCTCTACTACAGCACCGATTTGTTTGAAGCGGCCAGTATGACGCGACTGTGGGAACGATTTGAATTTGCTCTGCAATATCTGGTGGCTCAACCGGAAAGCCATCTGAGCGACTTGGTGATCGCCCTCACTGAAATAGATCGCGCCCAACATCGGCGATCGCAGCAGCAAAAACTACGCCAAATGCGCCGCAAGGTCACACCGATTTCGTAAATCACCTCTCCCTCCCAGCCTCCCTCTCCTACGAGGAGAGGGAGGGGCAAGAATTCGTTCATCACCCAACCCAAGACGACTCGCACCATGCAACAGCTCACTCAACCCTCAGCAAATCTGGAAGGCTACGAACTGTCTCCGCAGCAAAAGCACCTGTGGGTCGTGCATCAACTCACTGGAGAAAATGCCGTTCAGCCTTATCGAGTTCAGGCAGCAATCTCTATTACAGGCGCGATCGCTCCCACAATTTTCCAAGCCGCTCTACAGGATGTCATCGATCGCTACGAGATTTTGCGAACCACCTTCCAGTCAGCTCCTGGTTTGGATCTGCCGCTCCAGGTAATTCAGGAAACACCTACTGAGGCGATCGCGACTCTAGATTGGAGCCAACTCTCAGCCTCCGAGCAAGCGGTTGAACTTAAGAATCTGTGGCAACAGTGGCAAGCACAGAATTTGCCGCTAGAGCAGAGTTTGCAGTGGTGCTTAATTCGTCAGTCATCTGAGCAACATTGCTTGATGCTGAGTCTGTCTGCTCTCTGCGGTGATGCAGCCACTCTCAAGAATTTGGTACAGGAAATTGCCCAACAGTACGCTGTGTGTCTGCAAGCGTCTCCTTCATTAGAAGCAGAGGAACCGTTACAGTATGCAGACTTAGCAACCTGGCAAAATGAACTGCTTCAGGAAAACAGCGCCACACCGAACTATTGGCGGAAGCTGGAGGATACTGGGCTAGAAACGCTCTCGTTGCCTGTTCAACCTACCCAGAAAAATGCTGCGTTACAGCCAAAAAAGCTGTTCTGGACAGCTCCAGAGGGATTGGTGGCGCAAATGGAACGTAACGCGATCGCGGATGCTCTCCTCACGGCTTGGCAAATTTTACTGTGGCGACTGACGGGGCAGGAAGCACTGACGCTGGGTGTAAGTCTGGATGGTCGCAACTATGAGGAATTAGAACCTGCGATTGGTTTGTTGACCCGTACCTTGCCCTTGTCGAGTCAGTTACAACCCAACTTAACCTTTCAACAAGCACTGAAGCAGGTGCAAGCCACTCGGCAGGAGATGGCGCTGCATCAAGATGCGTTTGCCTGGGCGCAGGGGTTGCCGATTCAGGGTGCAGGTTTAGAAACGCGAGTTCTACCATTAACGTTTGAATTTATTGAGCAGTCTGACTCCTGGGAAACTGCGGGGATACGTTACGCGATCGCTCAGGTAGAAAGCTGCACTGACTATTTCTGGATCAAACTGTGCGGGATTCAGCAGGCGGATGGCCTTACAGCCGAGCTAAATTACAACGCCGCCCAGTTCAAGGCGGCAGACATGCAGCGGTTGTTTGAGGAACTGCAAACCCTCCTCACCCATGCGATTCAGGCTCCAGATACGGCGATCGCTCAACTGGAGATTCTGAGCCCAGCCGAACGAGAACAACTGCTGGTCACGTTCAACCAAACCGCAACCAATCTGCCTCCTTTTGAGTGCTTGACTCCCTGGTTTGAGGCGCAAGTTTGCCGTACGCCTGACGAGATTGCCGTGATCTTGGGCGATCGCCACCTCACTTACGCTCAACTCAATGCCCGAGCAAATCAACTGGCGCATTACCTGCGATCGCAAGGAGTTGGGGCTGATACGTTATTGGGCTTGTGTGTGGAGCGTTCCCTAGAGATGGTGGTTGCCCTCCTGGGGATTCTCAAAGCGGGGGGAGCTTATGTGCCGATCGATCCGGGTTATCCGCGCGATCGCATTGCCTTTATCTTGTCAGACACGCAAACCCCTTTGCTGCTGACGCAGTCGCACCTGTTGTCTCAACTGCCAGCCGCCCAGACTCCCATCTTTTGCCTCGATCGCGATTGGCACACCGTTGCCACATTCCCGACCGAGAACCCCGATTTCGTCACGGCACCTGACCATCTAGCCTATGTGATTTATACCTCTGGTTCGACTGGGCAACCGAAGGGAGCGCTGATTCATCATCGGGGCTTGACCAACTATCTCAACTGGGCAATTCAAGCTTACGAAGTGGCTCAAGGAGAAGGAAGCCTGGTGCATTCCTCCCTAGCATTTGACTTGACCGTTACTAGCCTCTGGTCTCCCTTACTGGTGGGACGCAGTGTAGAGTTGCTACCCGATGACCCCAGTTTGGAAACGTTGCGGGATGCGTTAGTGCGTCGGAGAAATCTCAGTCTAGTCAAGATTACGCCTGCTCACCTGAGTGTGTTGAGTCAGCAGTTGTCTCTTGAGCAAGTGCGAGGATGCACTCGTCGATTCATTATTGGGGGCGAAAATCTCACAGCAGAGTCGCTGAGTTTCTGGCGCAAGGCAGCCCCAGAGACGCTGTTGGTCAATGAGTATGGTCCCACCGAAACGGTAGTAGGTTGTTGCGTTTACACGGTTGCACCAGATGATCCCGAAGCAGGATCAGTGCCGATCGGTCGCCCCATTGCTAATACGCAGCTTTATATCCTGGATGAGCACCTACAACCCGTTCCGATCGGTGTAGTTGGAGAATTGTTCATTGGTGGTGCAGGGCTAGCGCGAGGATATTTGAATCGTCCTGAATTAACGAACGAACGATTTATTCCGAATCCCTTTCAACAGGCTGTATCTAGCCTCTCGAATGGGCAGCGCCTCTACAAAACTGGAGATCTGGCTCGCTATCGTCCTGATGGAACGCTGGAATATTTGGGACGCACCGACCACCAAGTCAAGCTCAAAGGCTTCCGGATTGAACTAGGTGAAATTGAGACGCTATTGCGGCAACATCCTGAGGTGCAAGATGCGATCGCCTTGGTGCACACCAATACATCGGGTCAGCAACGCTTGGTCGCCTATGTGGTGCCAGAATCTCCGACTGAAACAGTAACCTCTGAAACCCTGCGATCGCATCTCCAAGCGCGATTGCCAGAGTATATGGTGCCTGCAATTTGCATGTCGGTTGCAGCCTTCCCGCTCACTGCCAATGGCAAAGTCGATCGCCGTGCCCTACCTGATTCCACGGCGCAAGCACAAAATCGTCAGGCACAGTTCATCGCGCCTACCACGCCTGCTGAAGCTAACTTAGCCAAGATTTGGGCACAACTGCTGCGCTTAGAGCGAGTTGGCATTCACGACAACTTCTTTGAGTTAGGTGGTGACTCCATCCTCAGCATTCAAATGACAGCCAGAGCCAATCAAGCAGGGCTACGGATTACGCCGAAGCAGGTGTTTGAACATCAAACGATCGCCAAACTTGCCGCGATCGCCGCTCCTGCCACTGCCGTTATAGCCGAACAAGGGAAGATCACAGGAGCGTTACCACTCACCCCAATTCAGCACTGGTTCTTTGAACAAAACATTGCTGAGTCGCACCATTGGAATCAATCCCTACTCTTGGAAGTTCAACAACCCCTGACGCCAGAAGTATTGCAGCAGATCGTCACCCATTTAATTCAGCATCATGATGTTCTGCGATCGCAATTTACCCAAACTGGAAATGCTTGGACAGCCGCCCATGCAGATCAAGATATCCCTGCACCTGTGACTGTCGTGGATCTGTCAGGTGAAGTTGAAATTGTTCAGCGCCAAAAAATAACCGCGATCGCCTCTGAACTGCAAGCTCAACTGAGTTTGGATCAAGCTCCCCTAATGCGAGTGGTGTTATTCCAGTTAGGCGCATATCAGCCCAGTCGTTTGCTGATCGTTGTTCATCACTTGCTAATTGATGGAGTTTCTTGGCGGATTTTGCTAGAAGACTTCCAGACCGCTTACGCTCAACTGCAACACCAGCAACCGATCCAACTATCCGCCAAAACCACTTCTTTCCAACAGTGGGGCGAAGCGTTGCAAACCTACGCGCGATCGCAGACGTTGCAACAGGAGCAGGCATTCTGGCTGCATCAGGCACGACAAGCGCAACAGCATGATGTATCTCTCCCCGTCGATTATTCAAGTGGGGGGAATACGGTGGGGCGATCGCAGACGATTACGCTCACCTTAACTCCTGACGAAACTCAAGTTCTCCTGCGAGATCTCCCTACCAAGCATCAGGTGCAGATTCAGGAAGTCTTGCTGACAGCCTTGACCCAAACCCTAACAGCCTGGACAGGACAATCGGCGCTTTGGGTTGATTTGGAAGGACACGGACGCGAAGAAATTTCGGAGGCGATCGATCTCTCACGAACAGTTGGTTGGTTTACGGCAATCTTTCCGCGCCTACTGCACTACAAGTCACAGGATGCCTTGAGTCTCCTTAAATCGATTCAAAACCAACTGCGGCAGGTTCCCAACAACGGCATCGGTTATGGCATTCTCCGTTATCTCAGCCAAGAACCAGAGCTACAAGCAGTTCCCCATCCTCATGTTTGTTTCAATTACTTAGGGCAAACTGACGCAACATTTAACACCGCCTCTCTCTTCCATCCAGCCCAGGAGTCTACGGGTGCCTCACGGAGTCCTCAGGGACGGCGATCGCACCTGTTAGAAATTAACTGCATTATTGCTGAGCGACAATTGCGCGTGCATTGGACGTTTAGTAACGCAATTCACCAAGCAGCAACAATTGAAAACCTGACACAGCAATTTCACGAAAACTTGCGATCGCTCCTCTCCCTAAAACAGCAAACGCCACCAACCTCCAGCTTCTCTGCTGCTAACCTCAGTCTCTCCGACCTTCAAAAACTCATGGCTCAACTGCAATCCGGGAAGAAACGCTAATGCAGATGGAAAACATTGAAGACATTTATGAACTCTCACCCACTCAGCAGGGACTGCTATTTCACACGCTCCATGCGTCTGAATCGGGGGTTTATTTTGAGCAGTTTTGCTGGTGTCTAGAAGGGTCACTCGACCGGTCTGCATTCCAGCAGGTTTGGCAGCGGTTGTGCGATCGCCACTCGATTCTCCGTACAGCCTTTTGCTGGGAAGGGCTAGAGCAACCCTATCAGGTGGTGTATCGACAGGTCGAACTGCCTTGGGAGGAGCAAGATTGGCGACAAATATTTGCTCCAGAACAGGAAGAGAGATTGCGAAATTTCTTGCAAGAAGATCGCGATCGTGGTTTTGTCTTGCCTCAAGCACCTCTCATGCGCTGTACGCTAATTCGAATAGATGAGGAGGCTCATTACTTTATCTGGAGCCACCATCATCTCTTGTTGGATGGCTGGTCTACAGCGCTGTTGTTCAAAGAGATTCTGGCAGATTATCAAGCTCTGTCGCAGCAGCAATTCTTCAGCCTGGAATCTCCTCGTCCCTATCGAGATTACATTCTCTGGCTCCAACAGCAAAATCCCCTCAGTGCTGAACCCTTCTGGCGGCAATATCTTCAAGGTTTTGCGGCACCCACAGCGATTAATTTAGAGCAACCACAATCTATCAACTCGGCAGGCGATCGCGCTGAACAACAGATTTATCTCCCCGTTGCTACCACTCAGGCGCTCAAAACCTTTGTCCAACAGCAACGACTGACACTCAATACATTAGTTCAGGCGGCCTGGACTTTGGCACTGAGTTGCTATAGCGGTGAATCGGATGTGGTCTTCGGTACCGTCGTTGCAGGTCGCCCGCCCACCTTGCCTGGTGTAGAATCAATGGTGGGGCTGTTTATCAACACGCTACCCCTGCGAGTGCAAGTGCCGCCAGAAGCAGAGCTAATTCCCTGGCTGCAACAGCTTCAGGCGCAACAGATGGAACGTCAGACGTATGAATATAGCTCTCTGGTGCAAATCCGCCGTTGGAGCGAGGTGCCTGCAGCTCTGCCTCTGTTCAATAGCATTTTGGTGTTTGAAAACTATCCGATCGATACCACCGTTCGATCGCCCGCTACGGATCTCACGATCGAGCGAGTCAGCACCTTCGAGCAGACCAATTATCCGCTCACAATCACTGTAGTTCCTGGTGAAGAGCTACTGCTTCAGGCTACCTATAATGCACAGCAGTTCACGAATGCCGCGATCGCTCGTCTCCTCGGACATCTGCAAACGCTTTTGGAAGGCTTTATTACCCAGTCTCAAACTCGCCTCCAAGAAATCTCCTTCCTCACCCCTGCTGAACGGCATCAACTTCTAGTCGAGTGGAATGACTTAAAACATCCATCTACATCAGACCCAACCCTTTGTTTACATCATCTCTTTGAAGCTCAGGTAGAACGCACGCCTGATGCGATCGCCCTAATCTACGACGCTCAGCAGCTCACCTATCGCAAACTCAATCAGCGAGCCAACCAACTGGCGCATCATTTGCAATCTCTGGGCGTTGGCCCGGAAGTACTTGTCGGGGTTTGTTTACCGCGATCGCCCCATCTGATTATCAGTCTCTTGGCAATCCTCAAAGCTGGGGGAGCTTATGTGCCACTTGACCCCAACTACCCAGAAGAGCGGCTCTCGTTTATGCTGGCAGATGCTCGGGTCGCAGTCTTGCTCACCCAAGACCAGATGGAGGGCGATCGCATCCCCACAGTGCCCCACTGTCACCGAGTTGCCCTAGACACAGACTGGAACTACATCAACCAGTTACCCGATATAAACCCTGAAAGTGCAGTCAGCGCCGCAAATTTGGCTTATGTGATTTATACCTCTGGCTCTACAGGCGTACCCAAAGGGGTAGCAATTCAGCACTCCAGCCCCGTAGTGTTGGTAGAGTGGGCCAAAACTGTCTTCACCGACGCAGAGTTAGCAGGGGTTCTAGCAGCCACTTCCATCTGTTTTGACCTATCCGTTTTTGAGATCTTTGTGCCTCTAAGTTGGGGCGGTCGGGTAATCCTAGCAGAGAACGCTTTGCACCTACCCACCATCCCTGCCGCTTCTCAAGTGACGCTGGTCAATACTGTACCTTCTGCGATCGCCGCCCTTCTACAAACTGGTCCGCTCCCCGATTCCGTTCACACCGTCAACCTCGCTGGCGAACCTCTACAACCAGCTCTAGTGCAGCGGCTCTATCAACAGCCAACGATTGAGCAGGTGTATAACTTGTATGGCCCGTCAGAAGACACCACCTATTCCACCGTGGCGTTGATGCAACGTGGTGATTGGAGTACTCCTTCAATTGGTCGTGCGATCGCCCAAACCCAAATTTATCTCCTAGATGCTCATCTCCGTCCCGTTCCCATTGGAGTACCCGGAGAAATTTACATTGGTGGTGCAGGATTGGCGCGAGGATATCTCAATCGTCCAGAACTAACAGCCGAACGCTTTATTCCCAACCCATTTCAATCTCTCCTCTCCTCATCCAGTGTATACACATCTTCTACTGACCATCAAAATGCTGCATTTAGCCCCCTCAATCCCCCAAGTCTGGGGGAAGCCAAAAATCTAGTTCCCCCCAAATTTGGGGGGGTAGGGGGGCTGTCGGATCGCCTTTACAAAACTGGAGATCTCGCCCGTTACCGCTCTGATGGCACTTTAGAATTCTTGGGACGCATCGATCACCAAGTCAAAATTCGTGGTTTTCGGATTGAATTGGGTGAGATTTCAGCGGTACTCAGCCAACATCCCAGCGTCCAAGAAGTCATTGTCGTGGCACGAGAAGATCAAAGCGATCAAGCGCGTCTCGTGGCATATATCGTTCTTGCTGAGGGAACGAATAGCGATCGCCCACCCGCATCTCTGCACCAAGCTTGGCGCGATTACCTGGGGCAGCGGTTGCCAGCCTACATGGCGCCTGCGGCGTTTGTGATTCTGGATGCCTTTCCCCTCACACCCAACGGCAAAATCGATCGCCAAGCCCTCCCATCACCTGACTTTAACTTGCTAGAATTAGCAGCGATTGCACCTCCTAGCACTCCCACAGAAGTCCAATTAGCACAGATCTGGACTGAACTTCTCCAAGTTACCTCGATTGGTCTGCACGATAATTTCTTTGAATTGGGAGGCCACTCTCTTCTCACAACACAACTCCTGTCACGCATACAGACGGCATTTTCTGCCGATCTACCATTGCGGCAGTTATTTGCAGCCCCGACGATCGCCACCTTAGCCGCTTTAGTTGATCGACAACTGCAACCCGATCCAATCGAACAATGCTCTGGTGTTTCCTCACCGGATCTGATGGCAGATACAGTGCTACCTACGGATATTCAACCAGCCAAGCCCTTTCAGCCCAAGGCTCCCGAGCATCTGCTACTCACCGGGGCCACTGGTTTTTTGGGTGCTTTCCTTCTAGCTGAGCTGTTATGGCAAACCACGGCTACCATCTATTGTTTGGTACGAGCCGAGGATGAACCAATTGCCCAACAACGATTACAGCGATCGCTTCAGACTTACAAAATCGGGCAAGACGAATGGCGCGATCGCATTGTGGCGATTCCTGGCGACTTAGCTCAACCCAATCTAGGGCTGTCTGCGGCTCAGTTCCAATTCCTGGCTGAAACGCTAGATGCCATTTATCACAATGGAGCTTGGGTGCATCATGCCCTACCCTATGCCAGCCTCAGAGCCGCCAATGTTGTGGGAACAGAAACAGTGCTGCGCTTGGCTTGTCAGCATCGCACCAAACCTGTCCACTTAATTTCTACTAACAGTGTCTTTGCACCGACTGCTAAGAGTGGCGTGCAGACAGTTTGGGAACAAGATGTCCCCAACCTAGAAGCTGTCCCCGATAATGGTTATGTGCAGACGAAGTGGGTGGCGGAACGACAGGTGATGAATGCTCGCGATCGCGGTCTACCCGTTGCCATCTATCGTCCCGGACGCATTTCTGGAGATAGTCAAACCGGAGTCTTTAACGCCAACGACTTCCTCTATCAGTTGATTATTGGCTGTGTGCAGCTTGGTAGTGCGCCAGAAGGACAGATGCCCATTGACTTCATACCTGTAAATTATGTCAGTCAAGCGATCGTGCATCTATCACTGCAACCGACAGCACTGGGGCAAGCTTTCCACTTGGTAAATCCTCATCCCTTATCGGCCGAGCAGTTGATCCACAAAATCCGCTCTCTCGGTTATCCCTTGCAACGATTGCCTTACAGCGAGTGGCGATCGCAACTGCTAGAGATTGCCCAACATCAACCGGATCATCCCCTGTATCCTTTGATTCCCATGTTTCCCCCTGCTACGGAAGCCGCTTCTAGCATCGCCTCCCTGCACTTTGACTGCTGCAACACCTTAGCAGGATTGGCAGGCACTTCAATTCACTGCCCTCTTATCTCCAACTCACTTCTCGATACCTACTTCACCTACTTAATCGAAAACGGCAACTTAACTCCACCTATATCCGTAGCAGCCCATGGAAACTCCTCTTGCTAAACCGATCGCCGATTTCTCATCTGTCTTGGCTGCCCGTGCTGCCAGTGCAGGCTTAAATTCTCGTCAGCAAGCCTATTTAGAGCACTTTATTACCCAATACGATCAGCGGCACCGCACCTCCAAGCAATTCGCCCAAACCTATCGTCCAGTTTTGGCAGATCCGCGAGTAGCGGCTGGTTTTGATCCACTATTGAAAGAGATGGTGTATCCCATTGTGGGCGATCGCGCCGCTGGCTCTAGAGCTTGGGACGCTGACGGCAACGAATATGTCGATTTCCTCATGGGGTTTGGTGTGCATCTCTTGGGGCACAATTCCCCAGTCGTGCAGCAGGCCCTAATCGAACGCTTGCAGCAAGGCATGGCCTTGGGTCTTCAGTCTGGCTTGGTGGGAGAAGTTGCCACCTTAATTCGCGATCTCACTGGGATGGAGCGAGTCGCCTTTAGCAATACAGGCACCGAAGCGGTGATGACTGCCATCCGATTGGCGCGAGCTACCACCAAACGCCAGAAAATTGCTCTGTTTGCAGGGTCTTATCACGGGCATTTTGATGGCACCTTAGTCAAAGCCGATCCAGATCAAACAGCCACAGGTCAGTCAATCCCGCGCTTTCCCGGAGTTCCTGCTGCGATCGCCCAGGATGTGCTGGTATTGAAATACGGTGATCCGCGATCGCTAGAAATTATCGCAGCTCATGTCAACCAATTGGCAGCAGTGTTAGTAGAACCTGTACAGAAACGCCGTTTAGATCTTCAGCCCCAAACTTTCCTGCAAGAACTTCGGCAAGTCACCCAAGATCAAGGAATTGCCCTGATTGTTGACGAAATGCTGACCGGATTCCGAATTCATCCGGGTGGTGCCCAAACTTGGTTTGGGGTTCGGGCTGACATCGCCACCTACGGCAAAATCATTGGCGGCGGCATGCCCATCGGTGTGATTGCTGGAAGCGCTGAATACCTCGACAAAATCGACGGAGGACAATGGCAGTATGGAGATGACTCTGCCCCTCAAGGGGAAACAACCTTCTTTGCAGGTACTTACTGCAAACATCCTTTAGTCATGACCGCAGCCAAAGCGATCTTGCAGCATCTCAAAGCTGAGGGAGCCATTTTGCAAGAGCAACTGAATCAGAAAACCCAGGAATTGAGCGATCGCCTCAACCAATACTTTGCTCAGGTGGGTATCCCCATCCAAATGGTGCATTTTGGCTCTCTTTTTGGCCCTGCCAGTGGTGCTGCTGCCGAAACGCCTGAGCCATCCGCAGCCTCGATCACCATGCTCCTTCTGTCCTATCACCTGCAAGACCAAGGCATCCTGCTATTCCCTGATGGCAGTGGCATTCTCTCAACCGCCCACACCGATGCCGACAGCGATCGCCTGCTCAGCGCCGTCCAAAATAGTATTGGAGCTTTAGCACAAGGTAGCTTTCTCGAGATTTAAGCATGGGCGTTGCTGAATTGTATATAGCTGTCGCCACAAGAGTTAGGACGCGGCTTCCTTGAGGACTGTCTCCATCGCTTCACGCAAACTAGTAGCGCTGCGTCGTTGTTTGCGAATGCGGCCCTTTAACCATGCCCAACACTTTTCGATACGATTCAGGTCTGGTGAATAGGGCGGTAAGTAGACGACTTG
>NZ_JACJPA010000050.1:0-8536 GCF_014695845.1 Trichocoleus sp. FACHB-591 | reverse complement strand
GCGACAACCGTGCTCGGAGCCTGCCTAGGCGAGGTGGTTGTTGCCCTGTTGCTTCAGGAAGTTGAGCAAAAGCGCATGCTGTTACAGCAGCAGGGGTGGGAGGTTCAGATTACGAGGTGCAAGATCTGAGACAGCAAACTATGTTGCTAAGTTGCGCCTGGCTGGTGGTACTAGCAGTGGAGCAAAGATCGGTAACACCACAACTGAGTCTCTGGTGTTCGAAGATCCAGAAGGTTATGAGGATGGCGTAGTTACTAAGGCTAATTGGTCTATTCCTTGGACTGCAAACCTTTTGTCTGACGACGATTCCTATCGCCGGATCTACTTCGCTGCGATTCGCGGTACTTCTGGTCGTGAAGTTTATATCTGGCAGTATGACCCAGCTCCCGCAGGCGCTACTAGTGGCGATGGCCTGAGAGGCGCTTGTATTGTGGCTGACTTCACGAAGGACTTTAAGAGCGATGGCATCGTGACCTTCCAGACCGAATTTAAGGGACAAGGAAGCCCGACTGAGATCCGCTACGCATAGAAAAACTAGGCAGAAGCCCCTTCAAACTGCTGCCTAGCTCTCTATTTGTTCCCTCGCCTATTTCAGCTTGTGGGAATGATCGCACGACCTTAATTCAAAGACAGAGTTGCAGTCATGCGTAAGCTCCCCTTCGTTATCGCACCCAAAGCTGAAGCCATTAAAGAGACTGTTGGCAATGAAGAGATCGGCACCCTAGAGCTACCCCGTGTCAATGACCTTAGCCCTAGCGATCGCCTCTTTATCCGCCAAGCCAGCAAAGATTTACCCAACCTCCAGCGTGAAGCTGTCAAGATTGCTAAATCAATCAAAGCTCAACGCCCTACCAAGATTGAACAAGACCCAGATGTCGAAGGAAATGCGATCGCGGCAGAGCTAGGACTCCATGAAATCTACAGCGCATTGATTACCAGCGACACAGAAACCCTAGGCGAGTTTCTAGGCGAAATTTTGGACTATCAAGATGTGCTTGAGCGTCTAATTGATGAGCGGCCTTTGATTATGGCGACCGCCATGCTACGACGTGTTGAGCCTAACTGGACTTTGGAAGACACAACGACTTCAGTTAGCTCCAAGCTAGTTAGCGAACTCAATCAATTTGGCCTCAAGGAAGAGAACGGCTGGAAGACTCCCGATGCATCTGCTGAACCTTTAACGGATGAGCAACTGGGGGAATAGCGGACCAGGAGGATGAAGATCCAGACTGGGAAGCTATATTTTGGCGAGTACAAAAGTTCTGGCCTCACGACGATCGCTTTAAGGCTGAAAGGTTTGGTGAGCAAGCAACTTGGCTGATTATTCAGGCATTGCATCATGGGGCCAGACTACAACATGAAGAGCTGCACTTGAAGGAGTTAGGCATTGCCACTCTCACCAGTTGCTTTATTAATGCAAACAGGGATTCCAAGGCGGATGCTGCTAAGCCTTCCGACTTCTACTACTTCCAAATTCGTGAGGAGAGCGATCGCATCTCTATCCCTGCCATAGCTTGCGATACCTTCTTTGCCTTGATTAAAGATGGCTTACTACCAGGATGGGTGGTTCCACTCGTACCAGTAGATAAGCTCGAAGCAGGACGAAAACGAGGTGAAGTTGGCAAGCCTCGTGCCTGGGTTGGCGAAGGAGTTATCCTGATTGCTCCTAAGATTGAGGGCGGTCAAGTGATTGCCGCGATCGCTGTTACCGAAGCCGTAGAAGGAACTGTAGAGGTGATGGACGTTGATTCAGGTGAGACATTTGAGATCGTGATTCCAGATGGAACTGAGCACTGCTGGATTCTAGACGCTGATTTCAACTTGAGTCGGGAATCCTAAACACATCTTGCATTTTATCTACTGAGGCGCTCTCTAGGGGGCGCTTTTTCATTGGGCGCAACAGCCCAGCATTCGGAGTGGTAAGGCCCTAAATTCAATCGGCTCTGTGCTTTTGCCCACAAGGCTTTGAGTGCCCTAAATTCAAACTCATCAAACTCTCAATTGGGGGCTGTCTTCATACAAAAAGTCTCCTGATTCAAATTCAAACTGAACCGGAGACTAGAGTTGTTGCTAGTTTGTTCTCTAAATTATATGGACAGCGATCGGACTTAGGAAGAGGGGTGAAGGGGCGATCGCGCCACCAAGTCTTTGCCCCCTTAGCCGAGCGATCGCCTTATACAGCGGGTATCTGTCATGAGCAGTGATGGGGGTTTATTTGGCTCACTGAACCAAGTCGCCCAACTGAGAGGAATATAGTGATAAATCTGTAATGTTCATTGTTGGGATGCTGGGCAGCTATGTATGTAGTAATTGGGGGAGCGGGAATGATGGGGCTGGGGTTAGCCCAGCAGTTATTGAAACTCGGTCATACAGTAGCAATCATCGATCTTGACCCCTTGGCCTGTCGCTTTGCCCGTGAAAAAATTGGAGTGATGGCATTTGAGGGCAGTGCCGTTAGTACGACAGTGCTTCTCGAAGCAGGGATTCGGCAAGCAAACGCAGTCGTTGCTGCACTCAGAGATGATGCATTGAATTTAGCGATGATCACCTTGTCTAGGAGTTATGGGGTTTCCCACATTGTTGTGCGCATGCGCGATCGCGAATTTCTGGAAGCTTATCGGCTAGCTCAAGCGAGCCACATTATCAGCAGCGTTGATCTAGCAGTGGCCACGATGGCGAACGCGATCGAATACCCAGAAGTCGAGTCGATGATGCACTTTGAACAAGGACAGATAGAAGTGCTGAAGCTGCCTGTTCCAGGCGATTGCTATGTAGCAGGTCGTACGGTTGCCCAAATTGCTCAAGACCCACGCTTTCCGACAGGTTCCCTGATCATCGGTTATCAGTGTCATGCCTGTGCCAGTCTGGAGATTCCCAACGGCAACACTGTTCTGGCAGCAGGCTCAACGATCTTGGTCGTCACTCGCTCTGAGCTAGTGCATCCGATGATTGACTATCTTGGCATTCAGGCTAGTCATCTTCCAACCCTAGAAGTTTCTCATCCAAATCTTTAATATAGGGCTGCACCAAGTCCTCTGGCACAATTCGCTTGCGGAGCGCATCGCTTACAGCTCCCTTTTCTGCAAGCAGCAATCGCCGTCGAATGGCATCAAGTCCACTACGATCGCTCTTTAATTGACTTGCCCGATATTGATTATGGAAATCACGCAGCACCCGCTCCGATTCTGCCACTCGGACCTGATAGGAGGCCCAGAGTTCCTCATAGACTGCTTTCGGCAGTACGCCTGATTTGAGTAAACTATCTAGTTCATCTTGAGCGGCTTTTGCGGCAATCAACTGAATCTGCAATTTGCCCGCTTGTTCCATCACATCCGAAACTCGGTTGATTTTGAGCCGTTTGACCAGCCAAAGTAAACTGAGTCCTTGCCCAACGAGTGAGAACAGAACTGCACCGAAAACCAAGGCAATGATGTCCTCGCGTCCAGGCAAGGTCAAAGGAATACTCAGCGCTAGTGCCATTGATAAAGAGCCTTTGATGTTTCCCAAAAATAGAACATGCTGCCACTTTAGCGGCACCGGGCGATCGAACCAGCGCAGCCCTGTTAGCAATAAATAGACCGAGAGAATGCGTCCTAGTTGATAGGCTAAGATCACAAGCAAAATAGATGGCAGAATTTTCCAGAGGATGAATGGGTTAATCTCGATGCCAATCAAGAGAAAAATGAACGTGTTCACCCCGAAGCCAGCGTACTCCCAGAAACTCAACAAGGTCATGCGATCGGATGCGGACGAACTCCGAGGCAACCCCAGATTGCCAAAAATGAGTCCAGCAATCACTACTGCAACTGCCCCTGACACCCTCAAAAATTGCCCGATTTGAAACGTCCCCAGCGCCAAGGCTACCGTCAGCAATAGGCTACTTAAAGGGTCATTGAGTCGCACAAAGATAGGGACACTTAAGTAACCTAAAATGGCACCCACAAGTCCCCCGCCCAACGCTACCACGAGCAACTCCTTAATCCCTGCGACGACGGTGAGCGACCCTGTCGCATAAATCACCAGAATTAAGTTGAAGGAAACTAAAGCAGCCGCGTCATTGAACAGTGTTTCTCCCTCAACAATTGTGGATAAGCGGGAAGGCACACGAATTTCTTTGAAGACGGCGATCATCGAAACCGTATCTGTGTTTGCCAAAATAACTCCGATCAACAATGCGGGAACCCAGGCAATCCCCAGACCAAATTTAATCAGCATTGCGATAATGGCGGAGGAAAGAATTGAGCCTGGACCCGCCAAAAGCGCGATTGGCTTAAACGTACTGCGGAGACGACTGATATCCGTATTGATAGAAGCCTCAAAAATTAGAATGGGTAGGAAAAGATTTAAAACCAAAGGCGGGTCCAAACCAATTCGACGTGATAAGACATCTGTAATGGGTAAACCTGCCAGCACTAAACCTGTCACGTAAGGAATTCGCAGTCGTTGAGTCACAAGCGCAACAACGGTGGCAATCAGCAGCAGAATGATTAAAATAATCACCAGTTCAGGAATGGTTCCTCCCATTTGGGTATCCACAGCCGGATTGCTCCCCAAAGGAATTTGTTGCGCTACAATCCACTCCATCGCTGAAACTTCTCCTATAGACTCACAATTCCTCAAAAGAGCTGAGGAATTAATTACCGTCTGAGTTTACAGGAGGTTCTGCTGTACAGGCAGAGTGACTGCTGAATGCAGTATGTTTGGATGAATATTGATGAAGTTAAAACATTATTTGGGGTTTGTGGGGGCAATCGCGGGGCTTAGTCTCACCGCTTGTACTACTCCAACAGTCTCACAGAGGCAGCCGCCATTTTCTAAACCTAGCACCACGTTGAGAGCAGTCCCAGTCGACAAAACAAAGCTTGTGATGGGACAAACTTTATACGTCCCGATTTATTCACATATCTATCATTTCAATAGCCAAGATCGGGTCATGAACTTGTCAGCGACGTTGAGTGTTCGCAATACGGATCTGACAAACCCGATTATTCTCACTTCTGTGCGCTACTACAATACCGAAGGACAATTGCTCAGGCAAGATCTCACAGGTCCTGTAGAACTAAAGCCACTCGCCTCCACAGACTTTTTTGTTGCAGCCAATGATGACAGTGGAGGGGCAGGCGCAAACTTTATTGTAGAGTGGGTCGCAGAAAAGAAGGTGTATGAGCCTGTGGTGGAAGCCGTCATGATCAACTCATCTTCTGCTCAAGGCATTTCGTTTATCAGTCCTGCTAGGGTACTCAAGCAATTTGGGATGCAGAACTGATTTTAGAAGATGACTTAACTGGTTACTAAGCAAGGTTGAGATTGCAACACCGAAGTTAAGTCGGCGTTGTCGAATAGTGAGAGGAAGCAAGCAGGAATTGAAACATTGCTAATAAGGCGATCGCTTTTCACCTAGTCCTCTCCAAAAAGATGTTTGAACCTTGGACAACTGGCAGAGGCACTCACTTGGTTGCGTTCCCCAATTGGGAAAAGTTCAACGGCGATCGCTTCTTCTGAGTTGAGGGGGCGATCGCTTTCTTCCCTACTTCCCTCACTTAGTAGCATTTCAGGTTTTTCAATGATGGAGTTTGACACCAAGATTTTCAGGCTAAGACGCTTGTGCAAAAACGGTCATGACTTTAATGGCCTATGGCAGAGTATCCGGTATCAAAGCAATGGTAGATGCATCGACTGCAAGACGGATACAAAGCCATACATCAGGCAAGAAAAGCATCCGGTACCAGAGCATTTGATAGGAACTTTTGATCCATTGTTGTTCCGTTTATGCAGTTTATGTAGAAATGGTCATGACTTTAAAGGCAGTGGCAGAACTCTCAGAAAAATAGACGGCGGGCATTGTCTAGACTGCCTACGAGAGTATAGGAAATCTCATTACCAGGAAAACCGGGAAGCAATACTTGCCAAGCAAGCAGCTCACCGACAAGCCAACCCAGAAGAGGTTAGCCTCCGTCGAAGGAAATAGTACAGAGACCATAGAGAAAAGTGTCTCCAAAAATGCGCTGAATATACAGAGAAGAACAAGGAGAAAATTGCAGCGAGAAATGCTCTTTACTATCAGAGAAATAAGGAGAAGCGTGCTGAGTGGAACGCTAAATATCAGCGGGAAAATAGAGACAAACTTCGTGTCAGTCGTGCTCAGTATTATCAGAGAAACAAGGAAATCCTTGCCCAGAAAAGCGTTGAATACCGCGCAAGGAATGCAGAAGCTCTTAGACAATATAGAGCCATTCGTCTTAAAGATCCCAGAGTCAAAGCTCTCAGGTTAAAGAGTGAACAGAAGCGTAGAGTCTTGAAAGCTCAAAACCATCATGCAGCATTTACTCTAGAGCAACTGGAAAAACACTTTTCTAAATTCGATAACCACTGTGCCTACTGTGGAAAGCATACTAAGCTCACGATCGATCACTTCATCCCTATCAGCTTGGGCGGTTCGGACTGTCTGAGTAATATTCTTCCAGCTTGCTAGGGCTGCAATGCTTCCAAAAATAAATCTGATCCCAAGCGCTGGTATCAACGTCAACCCTTTTACTCTTCAAAGCGATGGAAGCACATCCTCAAAGTTTTAGGAAAGGCTGAGGACAATTACTTTCAGATACCTCTGCTTTAAGCTCACCAGACAATCAATCTCTATCACCAGCGCCAATGAAGGCGCTTTTTCTTTGAACGGCTAACCCGTAGGAACGCTAGCGCGATTCCCCTAGTCGTTGCCGTGTCATGCCTGAAGAAATTGGGTCGCTGAGTATATCCCTTCACCTGGAAAGAGAGCAATTCAATAATGATCTTCAGGCACTGGAAACTCTACAGTCGCCGGAATTGGCGATCGCAACCAAACTAGATAAAGACAGCCTTGGCAGACAGCTTCAATCATTTCAGGGTGAAGTTCCGGTTGGGTTACGGCTCGACAAAGGTCAGTTTGAGCAGCAGCTACGGGAGTTTGGTAGTCAATCTGGGCTAGAAATTGTTGTTGGCTTGCGCCTGGATGATGCGGGAGTTGTAGAGCAGGCGAAGCAACTCACGGGGCAACTAGAGCAGGAGTTTGGTCGGGTCAAACTTCACCTAAAGCCCACGGTTGATGATTCGGCTTTAACCAAACTCAATCAACACCTTGACCTCAAACAGCGTCACTTCGCCCAAGTTCGTCGCGACTTTCGCAACCCGATTAAGCCCGCGATCGATACCTCTGAGTTAGATGCAGCATCGTCTCAGTTTCAGGCACTTAAAGAGCAAATTGCCAACCTTCAGAATCAAGCCGCTTCAGTCAGGTTTACGGCTGACACGAGTGAAGTTGATGCCCAGATCAATCGGCTGCAAGGTAAGACAATCCGCCTCAAATCCAATGTAGAGGGGGTGAAAATTCTGCCAGTGAAACGGCAGACGTATTTGCTAAAGCGATCGCCAAGGCTATCAAGAAGAGCAATTCTAAGGGCATCTTTGGCGGGTTATTTGAGGGGATTGGGGCGATCGCCTCAGCTCCATTCAAGATAGTTGGGGCCACAATTTCCAACGTCTTTACGGGCGTTGGCCTGGGTGTTGGTGAGCAAATCAGCAAAGACCTAGGGAAGGGGTTATTTGCAGGAATTGAGGACGAGTTATCTCCTCTAATTGGCAGCTTTAAGTTGCTAGGACGCGAGGCAGGCAGCGCACTAACCAAAGAAATTCTAAATGCCCTAGGAGAAGACGGGGTTCTAATCCAAAAAATCCTAGGGGATCTGATTGGTCAGGAAAAAATTCTAACTGAGTCGGGTGCCAGCCAGTCTCGCAGCAAGAAGGAGCGCAATCAAAACAGAGTTGAAGCCACTCGCTTCTTTGCTGAAGAACGTCGAGAGAATGACGTAGTTGCGATTAGCAAAGAGCGTAGAAAGCTGTTTGTTGAGCAGCCTGCCCAGATTGAGGAACTGGAAGGCGCTCTGGGTCGCAAGGTTGACAGGGGCGTTAGAAAGCTTGACTCCAATCGAATCAAAAAAATCGACCAGGGTCAGCTAGATGAACAAAGTGCACTAACCCAGAAGCTACTGGAGACCGAAAACCGGAAGTTAGCTCAGTTACAGACCCGATTAGCTGAACAGCGGCAAGCGATCGCGGCGGCTGAGCAAAAAGTAGCTGAACTTGGCAGAGTTGACAATAAATCCCCTGAATTTCAGGCAGCAAAAGCAGATTTAAGGACACAAAAAGCTGGCTTCGCTCAAACCAAAAGACAAGAGCTAGCCGCCACTTCCAATGTTTCCAACTTCCAAGAAAAACTCAGTGAGCTAGCGGATCAGCCGAAGCCAATTCAGACACAGATCAAGAATGCGGCAAAGCGCTCATCTGCTGAGAGCAAGCGACTTGAAGCCCTGCAAAAAAGCCTCAGTAAGCAGGGACAAGCGATCGCTGCGGCTGAGCAAAAGGTTGCCAAGCTTTACTCAGTTCGGGAGAGTTATAGCTATTGCCAGTCTGGTTAGGACGTAGACTGGCAATAGGAGTGATGGGTCCCCCAGGATGGCAATAGCTTATAGTTACGACTTCCGTCAGAAGGTGATGCAAGCCATTG
>NZ_JACJPA010000005.1:0-4271 GCF_014695845.1 Trichocoleus sp. FACHB-591 | reverse complement strand
TAAGGATATTGTAATGGAGCTATACAACGTCAAAAATTCTTAAATCTAGTTCAAGAGATCAATTGATTCACTAAGCGCCGATACTTCAAAAACTTAGAGACGCGATCGCCCCCGCCAGTTGCAGCTCCGAAACCTCCAGATTTGTACTACTCTGCACTAGAAGCTAGCGACTAACAACGCAATCTCAATACTTTGAGCCTTATACATCGTAAAATTTAGATTTTCCGGTATAGACTTTGAAGTGAATTGCTGTGGTTTGACATGGAAGCAATCAATATCCCCGCTCCCAAGTTCGAGCAGTATGAGCTGGTTACTCTCTACTGGAATAAGGAGCAACATGAAACTCGTGTGGTAGAGCGCTACTACAACCTGGATAAAGAGCAGTGGCTTTATAAGGTAGGGGATTCGGACGACCTCTACACCTCTGATGTATTGGAACCCAGACTGTAACGATGAAAGTTAATCGCCACGGCAAGGCTAAGCTCCTCGCCTCCAATGAAGTCACCCAACTGTTTGAGCTTGGCTTGACCAATGCCAGGGACAGAGCTTTGTTTGGCGTATGTTTCTATACAGGTTGTCGCATTGCTGAGGCTTGCTCCCTAAGAACTGAGGACATCTATGGGCCTGGTGGTGTGCGATCGCGGCTGACACTCAGGAAGGGCAATACTAAGGGAAAGCGATCCACTCGGTCTATCCCAGTTAGGCCAGAACTTGTAGCATTGTTAGCAATTCATCAATCAAGCACCGGAAAAATCTATGTCTTCCCCGGTCGTTGGGGCAGAGGGCATATCCACCCAGATTCAGCAGCGGTCATTCTAAGAGGAGCATTCGAGTCGCTGGGGATTGAAGGGGCCAGCACTCATAGTTTTCGACGAACTGCACTAACCAGGATGTCGAATCTGGGTACACCTTTACGGGTGATTCAGGAGATCTCCGGGCATGAAAGTTTGGCTGCACTGCAAGAGTACCTGGAGGTTTCGGATGAGCAGCTAGAGCAGGCGATCGCTCAGTTGTGAGCTGCAAGCATTTGGTCTTTAGTGCAGTCGAAGAAGTTTCCCTTTCGAGACAAGATGTAGGCATCACCTTGAACAGTCTTTCTGGCTTTCTCCCTAACCTTCAAGGCATCCTCGTAAGACAGTGCTAGTACTGGCCTGTCGCTAACGACTAAGGCATACCGTTTGTTATTACCTTTTGGTGAGCAAATTTTGGCGTTAAACCCATTGCTCAAAGCTTTTCCCAGTACAGCTTTCTCTAGAGTGGCTCTTGCAGTATCAGAGCCTGACACAACAAAATAAGTTTCTTGAGCATAGACTGTTTGTACGGCTTGGGCAAAATCACCTGTTGAGCTAGCTTCCTTACTAGTAGTAACAAACTGCTTTCTAACCGTTTCTTCTACAACAGAAGTAATTTTGTCTTGAAGAGTAGGATCTGTTGTCACACTATTTCTAAGAGTCTGATCCTTAGCCAGAGTATCAACTAAGACCTTGTTGACTAAACTTCGAAACTCTTGATCCTTTCTAAACTCAGAGATTAGGCTTTTTGATACACTCTCTCTGATATCCTTTGAAGCCTTTTCTACTACCTTCTCAGCAATTGCTGTGCTAGCCTGCTCGTTGACAGTTTTGCTGACACTATCAACAAAAGCAATAAAGGTAGCGAAACCAGCCAGTGCAAGGATAGCTGTACCTACGGCACCCACTTGTTTAATTCTAGATAACAGTCGGGCCTCAGCTTTAGCAACCATCTCATCGATTGCATCTTGGCGACGCAGTTCTTCATTTGCTTCTTCTGAAGCCTCAAGTTTCTGACGCAGTTCTTCATTTTCCTTCGCTAGGGCCTCAACTGCGTACTCTTTATTCGCAACCATTAGTCTTGCTCTTTTTAATTTATAGCGCTAGTTTCTAGGTCGTCAATTTTTGGCAAATCATTTCGACGAATCCTTAGGTTCACTCACCTTAGCTTCCGCAGAGTTTTTAGAGTTTCACCCAAAGTCAGTAGATTTACTGCCAAAATCAACATTTTTTAGTACTCCAGCATAGGAAGAAAAGCGAGGGCAAAGAAACGTAGATTGCAACTAGTAACAGTCGTTATGCTCGCACAAACATCTCTCTAGTTCTAATGCGCTGAGAACTCAGTTGTTACGATTGCTCTAGGCAAGAGCCGTAACTCTCAAAGGGACAAGATTGCCAGTAATTGTTAGTCCAAGCCGCATTGATTGCTGTGGATGAATTAGTTCCCCTGTGATGGCGCATTGCTCCTCTCGTTGAGCGATCGCCTCAAACGTAACTCGAATCTCTGACCCAGACAAAAGCGGAGTTTGGGAAGGCGATCGTTTCTCCAAAGGCATTAACCGTTGCTCCACGAATTGCCAAAGCACCTCTCGAATCAGGGCTTGATACCCTTGCTCCCCAGAAAGCTCTCGTAATCGCTCTTTAAGTTCAGCTTCCAGCCGGATACTCGTTACTTGCATTTCCGAAGTGGAACTTTGTTTGCGTGTATCCATACCGAACTGCCTAATTTCAAAAAGTGGACAAGATAATACTACAAGTGTAGTATGTAGCTATCCAGATTTGTAATACAAGTAATACAGCCTTCCATGAGTTACATCCTTCTCGCCACCTTATCCAGTGCCTTTGTTCTTCCCCATCGAGGTTGGGGCAGCGCATTGGTGCTGTTCGCGTGTGAGGGAGCGTATCGATTTAGTGGTGGTCAATCCGCCAACAAAGGCATTGATGGGATAGCCGCCGGACAACTCAATCCGGAGCAACTGACTAGCAGCGGGAGGTGCAGGTCTAGCCTGACACCCACATAGGGAAACAGCGCATCAGCTTCCTTGTACTTACCCCCGCTCCTGGTCAACAGAAGTGGGGGTTGTTTTTTGAGGAGTGAGTTTTATGCAAGCAACAGAGCAGAGTCAGAAGATTCCAATACTACACAACCAGGTCGTAGTCTTCTCCAAGAACTACCTTCCCCTGACACGTATCAACATCAAACGGGCCATCGTGCTTCTAGTGACGGGGCAGGCAGAATCACTAGAGTTCAGCAGCCTCCAGACCTGGGAAGTGCGCTCTCCTAGCGTTGTACTACAAGTACCTGAGCACATCCACTTGACGAGTGGCAATCCAGAGCGGCAGTGGAAGCTACCACCTGTCAATCGTCGCGAAGTCTTCCGCCGCGATCACCATGCCTGTCAGTACTGCGGCAGTACCAAGCGTCTCACCTTGGATCACGTCATTCCTCGTTCCAAGGGTGGCACCCATACCTGGGAGAACGTAGTGGCTGCGTGCGAGAAGTGCAATTCAGCTAAGGGCGATCGCCTCTTACACGAGACCGGAATGGTGCTCAGAAGCAAACCTAAAGCACCCATCCACCCTGCCATTGCATTTGCAGAACAGTTCTGGAAAGAGCAGCCCACCAACGACTGAGCTGAATAGAAGAAGGAGGTAAGGCCAATGTTGAAGCTGAACTACACCGAAGGCGGACTGTACATGGAGCGGGTAATGACCTCTCTAGAAGTGGCGATCGCCCAGCGGGTTGTTCTCGCTATGCGCTTAGAGCAATCCCTCCAAGTCGAGCCTGGTCATGCCTCCTTTCTATTGCCTGCTGATGTCCCTGACCTAAAACATCTAGAGACGACGTTGGGGCAGGAATGCAGAGGAAGAGTGACTGTCATTTCAGTCGATGACGAGTTTGTAGAAGTCAGTCTGAGCGGAAGCTGGATTGCTGAGAGTAAGGAAGCTCACGAAGGGATGTTCCTCACGGTGCTCAGCGATCGGGCCGAGTTCTTCCTCTACAAGCTGTGGCAGATGAGTGAAGCACACATCTCTTCCCTGGCCTAGCAACTACAACCAAATCAGAGAGCGCAGTCTAGCCATCTTTTTCATGATTGCCCTCTCACTTCTCAAAAAAAGTTGTAGTATCCCCTTGACACTCTGTAGTACGTTGTATTACAACTGTAGTATCAACACTACAGCCCCTCACAAAGGCTCCGTAGTCAACCCCCTGAACCTTGAAAACTGAATCGCCACCTTTGGGAAAGTAGCTTAGTCCGGCTTAAAGCAGTCGCCTGTCCAGCGAAAGATCGTCGGTTCAAATCCGTCCATTCCCGCCTTGTAGCATCGTGGGCGAATAGATAAGTCGCTGTGCCTCTCAAGCACGGAGAAGCGGGTGCAACTCCCGTCGATGCTTCCAATGAGGATGTAACTCAGCCGGATAGAGCGCCTGTCTTCGAAACAGGAAGCCACAGGTTCAATTCCTGTCATCCTCGCTCT
>NZ_JACJPA010000049.1:0-39799 GCF_014695845.1 Trichocoleus sp. FACHB-591 | reverse complement strand
GCAAAGCTTGCAGGCTTTGACGTTGGTAGGGAGTCGGCATCCCATCGAGCAAGTGATAGATTAGTTCTTGGGCGTGGGCAAGAATGTCCATTGTTCTTGCGGTCTATTAGTTTTACGCCCTTTCTGCCACCTTTTAAGCCTTGGTGCAAGATCTGAGCTATCCCACTATTATTTGATGCACTACTGATAGGTCCTCAAAGCATTTCAACTAAGAGATTTCTTTAAATGTAGAATTAATTCTTTAAGGGATAACAACACTTGACGGGCAATGCCTTGAACCTGATCATTACATCTAAATCACTACGATAATTTCCCAGTCTTGCTGAACTCTCGCTTGATAGAACAAAGGATATCATTATAACGAATTAGTCTATCCCCATGCTTTAGAGCCTGCAGACAACAGTACTGTACAACATTTATGATGTCAGCTCCTGATAGTTCATATTGATCTGCTAGCTCGATAAGATCAATTGTGTCTTCCAAGGCTACCTGCTGCGGAAATGATCGTTGCCACAACAGTAATCGTGCTTTGGCATCCGGCATAGGAAAGTAAATAACAGACTGAAATCGACGCATAAAAGCATCATCAATGTTACTTTTTAGATTAGAAGCAAGAATGACAAGCCCATCATAGACTTCAATCCGCTGTAGTAAGTAGCTGACTTCTTGGTTCGCGTACTTATCGTGAGCATCTCGAACATTTGTCCGCTTACCAAATAAGGCATCTGCTTCATCAAAAAACAGTATCCATTCTTTACTTTCGGCTTTGGCAAACAAACTGGCTAAATTCTTTTCTGTTTCCCCAATAAACTTTGAAACCACCATTGAAATATCAACTTTGTAGACCTCTTTCTTGGTGTATTTTCCGAGGAGACTGGCTGTTAGCGTTTTACCAGTACCGGGGAGCCCATAAAAGAGTGCTCGATAGCCTGGTTTTAGCTTACGATGCATCCCCCATTTATGCAGTAGCGTTGGACTGTGGACAATCCAGGTTTCGAGGTCATGGATCTGCTGCAACGTTTGTGCATTCAATACCAAATCCTCCCATTCCACTTCTGTAGTGATGCGCTGTGCCGGAAACTGGGTTGTGAGTTGGGGAGACAGCATTTGTCCATAAATGAATAAATTGACGTAGTCCTGGGCTAGGACTAAATGACCACTTGTTAAGGGTTCTCCCTCTGCTGGAGTGTGGAGGTAGAGGACGTGTTTTTGCCCAAAAACACGATGAGTTGGACTGAACAATTTCTGAAAACAGAGGCGATCGCTTAAATCTTCCCCGCTCAGGATGAATAGCACTGTGTCTCCTGTGGGCAGAAATCCTCGATGGGAAGAACCACGCCATCCACCGATTTGTGGGTAATCACCTGCTTCGGGTAGCTGCGCTGTGATCACCTGATCAAAAAAGTTAGGCTGTAAATGAGGAGCCAGGGCAATGAACAGAGTTAATTGCTCAAAAATATCAAGTTGATGGGTCTCGATAAAACGGAACAGGGTTGATTCTGACGCCAACCAAGTAGTTGGTGGTTGCGGTAAGGATTCATCTGAGGAAGATGTGGTTGAAAAACAGGATGTTAGTCGCCACTGAATAACCTGTGCTAAATATTGAAGGGCATTCTGAAGAGCTTGAACAACAACCATGTTGAATTCATTTTAGAGATCTACCGTTTAAGACGTACTGTCCTACAGGCAATTGCAATTGTAAATTTTCTGGAAAATTATTTTGAAATATAACAGTCCTAGATAATTGATGCGATAGGTTGCCATATAGGTGTTGAGCCAGAAGCGATTACCATTCTCTACTTAATAAATCATCCTAAAAGTTCACAAATATGAGAACCCCTCTTAACCATTCATACATAAGGCACCCAGATTTCAAAATTTTTGTTCGGAATTTATTTAACATTCGCTTGGGTGATATCTATTGATAATTTTCTGGGAAAGAGTTAAGCTCTCTACCCATAGGGGGATGAAATGGATAAAAACCAATAAATCTATCTTCTGGGGAACAACCTAGCTCTATGATTTTTGATGCATTGAAGCTGATTCAAATTGCGTTGCAAAGCTACATCCGAGACGTGGAGCAGCCAGTAGATCTGAACCAAGATATTGTCATCTTGGATAATATTTCAATGGCAGAAGAGCTGGGAGGTGCACGCAGTGGTTTAAATGAACGTGTTGTTATGAGTCTTATAAATATACAGGAGGAGGCCACACTGAAAAATGCCGCCCATTATCGTACTGAGAATGGTCGTATAATCTATCACAATCCTCCAGTCAGCCTCAATTTATTTATTCTTTTCTCTATTCTTCATACTGACCAATACGACACAGCATTGAAGCGATTAGCTAGGGTAATTGAGTTTTTTCAGTGGAAGAAGGAGCTTTCATTCACTACAATTCCTAGTGCATCTGGTGTTTCCAGAGATGTTCGGGTAGTACCTGATCTTTATAGTCTTACTTTTGATCAAATGAATCAGTTGTGGGGTGTATTGGGAGGGAAGCAAGTTCCATTTGTGATGTATCGTGCTCGCCTTGTCACCCTAGATGCTCAAAAAACTCAGGCTGAGGGTGAATCTATTACGGAGCAGGTCTATCGATAACTCGATCAGTTGTTTAGGTACGTCTAGTCATGAAACTCGCATTCAAGCCCATTTTCAGGCTGGAAATTTGGCATGATTACTACCTCAATTCGGTCAAGGAAGTAGATGCGTTACCTATCGGATTTGATGTCGCGGAGGCGATCGCACTTATCCCTACACAGGAATGCCAGAGTGTGCTGCGAAATTTGCGCTGGCTCATTCGTGCCCAGCCGTATGGCGCGATTGTGTTAGCTCAAATTGATACTCGTGATCAACCATCTCTCCGCGATGATGTTGAACTAGAATCAGTTGTGCCCATTGATACTGAGCTGCGGTTAGCGTTCTGGCTGGTTGTGCGTGACCGTAACTTTGCCAATTACACGAACTTACCCCTGGATACCCCCAGCAATCACATTTACTACTTCTCGAATCGATCTGGCAATCACGTGGGCGATCGCTTGTTTCTGACCCGCCCACTACCATCCTATGAGGAAGGAGCAACATACTCCTTGGGGCAGCTTGTGTCCTACCAGAATGGAACAGAACTCATGACACTGGAAGCCATTCGACATCAGTCTACTACCAGTGAAAGTCCGCAGTTAATCAATAGTGCAAGATTGGATAACGGTAACGGTCCTGCTGTCAATCATGCTTCTCCTGCTTCCACATTAGGAGAATGGATGTCACTGCCCTATAGCCAGTACGTCTCAGTCAGCGATGTTATACTCCGTCAAGGCTGGTTGTACAAAACCATCCTGCCACAAGCAACACCTGGTACTGACTTGCAATTTTCGTTGGTTAACCTGAATGGGCGTGAAACCGTTGCACCAGCTGTTCAGGTACCCAAGCATCATCCAGCGAGTACACCCCTACCCGTCAACTTGAATTTTACCGGACAACAGCCTGGTTATTACCAACTCCAACTCGATGGGAATCGCCTGGATGAGTTTGTGCTGTTTGACCCTATGGCAGGACGAGATGCCTTGGCACTGATCGAGATTTCCCTCTCACCCCGCGTTGTCCTGCCTGCCTTCCAATTGCTGGAGGAGCGAAAGGATAGTCTTCACCTCCGCCCAAAAACCTACCGCATTCACTTCAAAAATCGGGCAACCCGCTGGCGTTATCGCTGCAATCGCCCCCACAAATTTACAGCTGACCAACTCCCCCCCTACTTGCAGATCATTGATGCCCAAACCTATGCCACCAAACACCCCATTGGACTCTGTCACCAACCCAGATGTTTCCTCAGGGACGGTAATGAAAAACCGTTGCCCGCTCCCGACGTATCCATGATCAAACCTCTGATTGAATCGACTCCCGATGGCAGTCGAACGGTCACAGCCATCTTCTCCGACACCTATCTATAACCTAATAAGGCACACCTATGGCCAGCACTTACAAAACCCCCGGTGTATACATTGAGGAAATTTCCAAGTTTCCCCCTTCGATTGCTGAAGTCGAAACTGCCATTCCTGCCTTTATCGGCTATACGAAACAGGCTGTCATCGGAGGCATAGACTATCATGCCGATCCCAATAGTTCACCTGTTCCTGTTCGAATTACATCTTTACTGGAATACGAACAATTCTTTTGTTCCATAATTAGCGATGGAAAAGGAAATAAGGCTCTTTCTTGTGCTGAGAACGAAACGGGTATTACTGTTGATGCAACCAAGCCTGAGGTGCCTGCGAAAATTATTAATCCTTCACCTCACAACATGTACTATTCCCTGCAAGGCTATTTCGCTAATGGAGGTGGGCCTTGCTACATCGTGTCCGTAGGTAAGACAAGCTCTCCTGCAGACGTCAATCCGGAGGAATTAAAAGCTGGTTTAGATGCCATTGAGAAAGAAGATGAAGTTACCCTGATTGTGTTTCCAGAGAGCCTATCCCTCAAAACGGCTCAGTTTCAATCTCTATATGATGCGGCATTAGCGCAGTGTGCTAAGCTACAAGATCGCTTTGTCGTGCTGGACGCTGATCTTGAAACTGAACGTAGCATATTCGAGGCTGCAACAACCTTCCGGAGCAGTGGGATTGGTATTAATAACCTGAAATACGGTGCAGCTTACGGTCCTCGCCTTGCTAGTGTTTTTAGTTATGCCTATAACGAAGAAAACGTAACAGTCACTTTACCAGCTCTAAAAAACGAGAATGGGAAAAATGTCATAGATCCAAGCGGACAGCCAACTGACAAGAAAATGAAGGAGATTAATCCAAAAGAAACTCCTGACACTCAATATGGTGAGTTCTATCCCCTAGTGAAAGGCGCCGTTACTAATCTCCCGGTTGTATTGCCTGCAGCTCCACTGGTGGTTGGAGTCTATGCATCTGTGGATAGCACTCGCGGTGTTTGGAAAGCCCCAGCCAACGTTAGCCTGATTTCCGTTATTGGTCCGACGATTAAAATCAGCAGTGAGGAGCAGGAAAACCTCAACCTGGATACATCAGGAAAATCGATCAACGCCATTCGAGCATTCACGGGCAAAGGGACGTTGATCTGGGGGGCACGTACGCTGGCGGGTAATGACAATGAGTGGCGCTATATTCCGGTGCGGCGCTTTTTCAACATGGCAGAGGAATCGATTAAGAAGGCATCTGAACAGTTTGTCTTTGAACCCAACGATGCCAACACCTGGACAAAGGTGAAGGCAATGATTGAGAACTTTTTGATTCTGCAATGGCGAGCAGGAGCGTTAGCTGGAGCCAAGCCTGATCAGGCTTTTTACGTCAAAATTGGGCTGAACGAAACGATGACAGCTCTAGATATTTTGGAAGGACGGATGATTGTTGAAATTGGCATGGCGGTTGTGCGTCCTGCAGAATTCATTATTCTCAAGTTCTCCCACAAGATGCAAGAGAGCTAACTAGAGGCGATCCCCTTACACTATGTCCCTACATGGGGATGGATGGTTGACTTATTCATGATTAGACCAACTCTTTGTAGGGCCAAGATTGCTAAAACTTTTCAATTAGATTCACTGACTCAATTCACTAACAATTCATTAACCACTTCAATTAAACTCTTCAAACGTTATGGCTGACACGTATCCTTTACCTAAGTTTCACTTCCAAGTTGATTGGGGCGGTAAACGCCTAGGATTTACGGAAGTCTCTGGATTAGACATTGAGACAGAAGTGATCGAATACCGCGAAGGCGATATGAAGGAATACCAGTCTCTCAAAATGCCTGGACGGCAAAAGTTCGGTAACATCACCATGAAACGAGGTACATTCAAGGGCGATAGCGATTTTGTCTCATGGTGGAACACGGTTGCCCTCAACACCATCACCCGGCGCGATGTCACCATCAGCTTACTCAATGAGAAACATGAACCTGTTGTGGTGTGGAAGATTAAAGCAGCATGGCCTACCAAAGTACAATCAACTGACCTAAAGAGTGATGGTAACGAAACGGCGATCGAAACGATTGAGATTGCCCACGAAGGGCTAATGGTCGAGTACAAGTAATACCAACGTTCGGCTCAGGTTGGGACAAACCAATTTCATCTTGAGCTAGATTCAGATTTTGCAACAACTTAAGTTATGCGTACCTATCCTCCAGTCAGTTTCTTCTTTGACGTGAAGCTTTTGGGGCGAAACTTAGACAAGATTGAGGCAGAAACCCGGTTTCAGAGCGTTTCAGGCTTGACGGTCGAGCTTCAAACGGAGTCTTTGGTTGAAGGCGGAGAGAATCGGTTTGAACATATTCTGCCCATCCATGCGAAATATACTCCCCTAACTTTGAAGCGTGGACTAGTCAAGGATTCTCAATTGGTGAAATGGTGTTCCGATGCCATTCTTAACTTTGATATTCAACCGATGGATTTGTTAGTGAATCTGTTACATGTCAAACGAACTGATAGTTCTAAGCCACCCGATCAGGTTGAACCCTTGATGAGCTGGAAAGTCATCAATGCCTGGCCCCGCAAGTGGTCAGTTTCAGATTTTGATGCCGAAAAATCATCCGTGGCGATCGAATCTTTGGAATTGAACTACCACTATTTTGAAACAATGAAGTAGGCAAAACAATGCCCCTGGAAATTAGAGAACTGGTGATTCGGACGATTGTGTCTAGCGATTCCGCTCTTAATCGTGAGGATAGGGGGGAGGGAAACGGAAGCTTGAGTGAGGTAGATCAAGCTGTGATCATTGCCACCTGTATTGATCAGGTGTTGTCTATTTTGCAAGCTCGAGCAGAGCGTTAACACTGTATTTTGAGGCTGCCATGACCGGTGAACTAACTAAAGTTGAGATCCGTGCCTTTAAAGATAAGAACTACAAGCAACACTTAGGCACGTTTGAGTTACCCATCAATCCGGTCAAGTTCTCTCAAGCGTTTAAAGTTTCCTACGAGAGACAGCAAGCAGTTGGAGCTGCGGGCACCGATCCAGATTTCAAGGTTACAAAACCAGAAGAATTGTCACTCGAATTCACCTTGGATGGTACAGGCGTGGTTCCCGTGAAAGGAGCTGCGAACACCTTCCACAAAGACGTAGCTAAACAAGTAGAAGCATTTCTGAAGCTAGCTTATGTGATGAATAGTGATACCCACAAACCTAACTTCTTACGACTGCTGTGGGGGAATGGATCTTTTGGCAAATTGAAGAGTTGTTTTAATTGTGTCCTAATCAATCTCACCATCGACTACACGTTGTTCGCACCGGATGGTAAACCGCTCCGTGCCAAACTGAATGCAAAGTTTCTCGAATATATCGAAGAGGAACTACGAATAAAAGAGGAGGGAAAAAAATCTCCCGATGTGACCCATGTCCGCACGGTTCGAGCCGGTGAGAATTTGCCATTGATAACCCAGCGTATTTATGGCGACCAGTCTTACTATCTACAGGTTGCCAAAGCAAATGGTTTGATCAATTTCCGAGGATTGAAGACCAATACTAATTTACGATTCCCCCCCATCGATAAAACCACATTATAAATTGCTTTACCCCTTTGCCCTATGACCAGTCGTATTATTCCTCAGAATTCAGTCTATGATGTTGCGACATTTACTTTACTTTCCGATGGTAAAGATATCACAAATCGGTACGCAGTGTTGTCGCTGTCGGTCAATCGGGAGGTAAATCGCATCCCCTCTGCCCGAATCATATTGAGGGATGGATCAGCAGCAGATGAAACCTTTGCCGCCAGTGATAGCGACGATCTCATTCCTGGTAAGGAATTGGAAATCGCGCTGGGTTACGATGGCAACGATCAAACTGTATTTCGGGGAGTTGTAATTAAACACGGTTTAAAGTTAGCTCCGAATGGGGATTCTATGCTGACTGTGGACTGTAAGGATCGGGCTGTCGGTTTAACGATTAGCCGTCGAAGTCGCCACTTCAAAGATGTGAAAGATAGTGAGGCGATCGCCACCATTATCAAAGACCACAGCGGCATTTCCCCGAAACTGGAAGCAACCCGTGTAAAGCACCAAGAAATTGTGCAGTATTACTCAACCGACTGGGACTTTATCCTGTCTAGGGCAGAAATGAATGGGCAAGTTGTCCTCGTTAAAGACGGGATCATTCAAGTGCAAACCCCAACGACCAGTGGCTCACCCCTGATTACGCTCACCTACGGTGCGAACATCCTAGAAATTGAAACGGAAATGGATGCCCGCTACCAATACCAGGCAGTCAACGCGAAATCCTGGAGCTGTGCTGACCAGACATTACTGGAAGTCAATGGCAAAGAACCCACGGTGAACTCTCAGGGAAACCTGTCTGGTAAAAAACTAGCACAGGTCACGAGGGTGAAAGAGCTAGAACTTCGGCATGGGGGATTTGTCAATATCCAGGAATTGCAGGAGTGGGCTGATGCCCAGATGCTAAAGAGCCGATTAAGTAAGATTCAGGGACGGATTAAAACGAAAGGATATCGGGCTGCAAAACCTGATGCATTGATCGAGCTCGCAGGCATGGGAAGCCGTTTCAACGGACTGGCGTATGTATCGGGTGTGCGCCACGAGTTAGTGGGAGGAGCCTGGCAGACGCATCTGCAAGTTGGACTCAATCCCCAATGGTTCTATCGGGAGGAGGGCATCGTTGAAAGCCCTGCATCGGGATTATTGCCAGGGGTAAGCGGGCTGCAAATTGGCGTTGCAGTGCAGCTTCAGGACGACCCAACCAAGGAATTCCGGGTTTTGGTCAAGTCACCCATTATTAATGACAAGGCGGACACTAGCATTTGGGCCAGAGTCGCCACGCTGGATGCAGGCAATAATCGAGGGACATTTTTTCGCCCGGAAATTGGGGACGAAGTGCTGTTGGGTTTCATCAATGATGATCCGCGTCATCCCGTCATTTTGGGGATGCTCAACAGCAGCAAAAACCCAGCCCCTTTGCAGCCCATTGACCCGAACCATGAAAAGGGGTTTATCACCCGTTCTGGGATGAAAGTTCTCTTTGACGATGAGAACAAGGTCATGACGCTGGAAACGCCAGGAGGAAACAAGGTGGTGATATCAGATAAAGAGAAGGGGATTACCCTGACCGATCAACACACCAATACAGTGACACTAGACGATAAAGGTATCAGTTTGAAAAGTCCCAAGGATATTGTGCTAGAAGCCACGGGGAAACTCACGCTCAAAGCAGTTCAGGATGCCAGCCTGGAAGGAATGAATGTCAAAGTAAATGCTCAGAGTCAGTTCAAAGCGCAGGGAAATGCTGGGGCGGAAGTCTCAACCAGTGCGATCGCGGTGCTAAAAGGTTCCCTTGTCCAAATCAATTAGCTCTCTTGACTGTTCTCTAAGTCGGTAGAAACTCATGGGGAAACCTGCTGCTCGAATTAACGATATGCACACCTGCCCGATGCAAACACCGGGGACACCGCCAATTCCCCATGTTGGTGGCCCCATTATCGGACCTGGGATACCCACGGTCTTGATTAAGGGCATGCCTGCTGCTGTCTTTGGCGATAGCTGCACCTGCGTGGGACCACCCGACAGTATTGTCCTGGGCTCCACCACGGTGACGATTGGTGGCAAACCTGCCGCCCGCTTGGGGGATACAACTGCTCACGGCGGTTCCATTGTGCTGGGGGAATTCACTGTTCTGATTGGAGGTTAAGAGGATGTTGAGATGATTGATGACAACAACGCCTATTTAGGAACTGGTTGGAGTTTCCCACCCAATTTTAATAAAGCGGCTCGTCAGGTTGATCTGGTAAGTGCCATAGACGATATTCGCGAAAGCCTCATTATCTTGCTCTCGACCAGTATCGGAGAACGGGTCATGCAACCGACCTATGGCTGTAACTTGTCCGATCTGATGTTTGAACCCCTGAACCCCACCGTCAGCAGTCATATCAAAGAGTTAATCCGAACAGCCATCCTCTACAACGAACCCCGCATCCGTCTTGATGCTTTGCAGTTGTATCTAAATGAGCAATTGGAGGGAGTCGTCAATATTCTGGTTGAGTTTACAGTGCTCAGTACTAACTCGCGGTTCAGTTTGGTTTATCCCTTTTACCTTCAGGAAGGCGCAGGCTTGACATGAATACTCGCGAGTCAAAAAATCCACTGATCCGAGATGGGATAGCTCAGCAGCAACGCCAGATGGCAGCTCTATCCCCGGATTTTGTTCAGGTCGATGAAACAGATTTGGCGGATTTTTTGGTCTTTGCCTATGAACTGAGCCAGCGGGTTATCTATTACGATGAGCAAGATCAGATGTATGGCAGCTGGCGTGCCTTTTTTGAGCGCAGCACGCCTGTTCGACTGGCGCTGATTAATAAAACACGCCCAGAAATCGTTCAGAATCAGTATAACCAGGCGCTTAAAGGGTTTTTAGCCCAGTGGGCGATCGCACCTACCGCTGCCCTGCTTGCCGCTGAACCACGACTCGACTCCGTAGAGAAGATTTTAGACATTTACGCTGAAATCTTGTGTACCTTACATAGCTGGAATGAGGGGCTGACAGACGGAACATCCCTGAAAGCAGTTTTGCATACCAATGTCTCGACCAACCTGCTCCAACCGGCTAGACGCATTGCTCAGATCGAGAAGGGGCTATTCATTCAGCATCCCTCTAGCCAAAAAAACACGCTCGATCGGTATAAGAACTACTACACAAAATTTGCCCAGTCATTTGACATAGAGGTGTTGAGTCAAGCACCCAGTTACCACCCTCCCCAGTCGGATGATCTCCCATCTTTTCAGGATTTACGCCAGCTTGTGACCAATCGCGAACAAGCGCAAGCTGAACTCAACAGCATTTTTCAACCGTTATATCAAACCTATTCGCGCGTCATTCAGCTGGCTTCAGACGCCTTGCCTCAAAGCCTGACCGTTGACCAAAGTCTCTCACCTCACCTGGCACTCTACGTTGCATTCTGGCATGTGTTGAAACCCGCCCGAATGGATTTGAATCGAATGACGCAGCGCCACCTCGATTTCTTTTACCGTGAGGTGCTGCGTCTTTCAGAACGACCTGCCCAACCTGATAAAACTCACGTCATTCTGGAACTCGCAAAATTCCAGCCCACCTATAAGCTAGATTCCCAAACTCGTTTCACCGCCGGAACCGATGCAACAGGAGTTGATCTGTTCTATACCCTGAATGATGAGATTGTGGTGAGCACGGCACAGGTAGTGGAGCTTAAAGGGCTCTTCCGGCACAGCCAACCTCAGCAAGGGGCATCGAAGGATAGCTCAAAGGACAGTTCAGACCAGGAGATTTTAGGGCTACATGCCTCTCCGGTGGCAAACTCTTTTGATGGCAAGGGCGGAAAGTTTCCCAGTGATCAGACGATCCAGGCGTGGTTCCCCTTTGGTAATGAAAACCGTCCAGCAGTTGAGGTTGGTCTCGCGATCGCATCCAATATTCTCCTGCTCCAAGAGGGCGATCGCACCATCACTTTCATAATCACGCTGAACTTCCCATCCAAGCCAGATCAATCAGCTATTAGGGAGCAACTGATCAAAGAACTTCGCGTGGAATTCAGCGGGACAACAGGGTGGATTGATGGCGCGATCGCTCCCGGAAGTGTGAAGCTCGATGCCAAATCCGATACAGCATACACACTGACGATTCAGGTTCACCTACCTGTGGGTACTGCGCCTGTAGTGCCTTACCACCCTGACCTCCCTGGTGGAAAATTAGCCACAAACCGCCCCGCTGCTCGGCTGATATTGCACCATCACGATGATGCTGATGATCAGCACACTCAACCCCCTGAGTCATCTATTCTGGAGCCGGCCTTATCGGCTTATCACTATTTGTGTCAGGCAACCTTGGGAAAAATTGACATTACCGTCAGTGTCGATGGCGTTCGCACCCTACTTCTCCAAAATGATTTCACCACTCTGGATGCCACCAAACCATTTCTGCCGTTTGGGATTCAACCGAAAGTAGGCACAAGCTTTTATATTGGCAGCCAGGAAGTATTTCAAAAATGTCTGACGCAACTTAAATTAGCGTTTGATCTGGAAACAGACCCTCCCTACGAAAGAGACACGATTAACTGGAGCAAAATTTACGCTGCCTATGGCGTCACCTATGAAGTCACAGACGGCATTGCAGGCAATTCAATTGACACAGGTAATTCTATTAAATCATTTAATCCAGGCTGTCTTACGATTCATGCTCTACGGGAAAGGCAGTGGCATCCTACTACATCAGCAGAATACAATCTGTTCACCCAGAATCAGCCAGGAACTAGCAGCCCAAAATACAGCATTGATTTAAAAGAACCAAACTTATCAGCTCTACAGCTCGATCGCCCTGTGAAAGATCCATTGGAGGGAGCTGAGTTGGAGCCGTGGAGTTATCAGAGCCAGTATGGTTTTCTACGATTTCAACTCACAGGTGATGACTTCCTCCATACTGACTATCCCACCGTTTTAGCTCGCCAGGTTTTAGCAACAGCCACCCAGGAGACTCTGTCAGGAGACAAGCGGCGATCTGTAATAGGAGCTTACTATGAGAAGGAAACAACAAAAGAAATCTTTAAAGCAGAAACGTATAATCAAGCAGGAGTGAATGATGCGCCGATCCTTCCGGGAGAACCCTACACTCCGGTGATTAAGTCCTTGCAGATTGACTATACAGCAACTGCCACCCATGAAGACTGTCAGCTTTTTCATCTCTATCCCTTTGACGGGTTTGCGTCCCTAACACTGCAACCGTCGTCCGCTGAGTCCATCCGTTTCCTGCCTCAGTTTGACCATGAGGGGGAATTGCTGATCGGGCTACAGAATTTGGAGCCATCCACTTCCCTATCGCTGTTGTTTGAAGTAGTCGAAGAAACTGCCAACACAGATCTAGAAAGGGCAGTTGTGACGTGGCACTACCTCATAGACAACACCTGGAAAAAGTTTGATGCGTATCTAATTCTCAAAGACACCTCCAACGGGCTTATTCGCTCTGGCATTGTCAAACTGGCGATCGCAGCCGATATCAGCAACGCCAGCACCACTATCTTGAATCCGGCGTTGCATTGGATTAAAGCCAGCGTTGAAAGCAGGAGTCAAGCAATTTGCCAGATGCTCAGCATTCAAGCTCAGGCAGCCGAAATCACCTTCGTAGATGAGGGAAACGACCCCAATCATCTGTCCAAGCCCTTACCTGCCGAAAGCCTCACCAAATTGGCAAATCCCCAACCGGAGATCAATCAAGTCCGTCAACCCTTTCCGTCCTTTGGCGGCAAAGTGAAGGAGCAACCCGCTCAATTCTACACGCGAGTCAGCGAACACCTGCACCACAAAGGCAGAGCCGTCACCATCTTTGACTACGAGCGTTTGGTGCTCGATCGCTTCCCAGAAATTTACAAAGTGCGGTGTATTAACCACGGGCAGATGACGACCCCAGAAGACTACCGGGAAATTGCCCCTGGACACATTACCCTGGCGGTCATTCCCACCCTGTCGCAGCGGCGTAGTATCAACGACCTGAAGCCCAAGGTCAATATCAATTTGCTCGCTGAGATTAAGCAGTACCTCAAGGCGCTTAGTTCACCCTGGGCCAATATTCATGTGATCAATCCTCATTACGAGGAAATCAGTGTTGCCTTTAAGGTTCAATTCAAGGCCCCATTCCAGAGCGATTTTTCTTTTTATCAGCGGCAACTAGAATCTGACATCATTGGCTTTCTGTCTCCCTGGACGCTGGACGGTGGAACGGAGGTTCACTTTGGCGGCGAAATCTATCTCTCATCCATTCTTAACTTTGTAGAGGAGCGTCCCTATGTGAGTTATGTGGTGGACTTTCAACTCTATCAGCGACAACAAGACCAGAAAAAATCAGCTCTTAAGGCAACAGACCAGAAAAAATCAGTTCTTAAGGCAACTGTCAGCACTCCTCAATCCATTCTGGTTTCAGTGCCACCCTTTGCCAGGGAACCATTCAGGCATGTGATTGAGGATATACCCGAATCAACATCGAAACCCAATACGAATGAGAAAGAGAATAAATTAGGTTATAGCCCTCGAATCAAATTACAAGGTTAGCTAGAACAAAAATATTGAAATAAGTAGAGGAGCATTTGGATATCTGCTGAACACCCCATTGATATCTAAACGATAAACCATTCAAAAACTATATAGATACTGCATGAATAGTCAGGTGAGAATACCATGAACTTAAGCGATCGTAAAAGCCTTAAAACTCGGTTTCAAAATGATAAATATTTATCAGCATCCGATTTTGAAATCTTAATCAATTCAATGTTGAATAAGTTTGAAGATAAGTTTCACGGCAAATGGGAAAAAGGGAAAACTTATTGTACAGGTGATGTAGTGTTCTACTTTCAGGAGAAGAAAGGAGATAACAAAACAATCATCGAAAGCTGTAATTTTTGGATGATGTGGGCCGATCGGTGTATCTGTGGTGATAAGCCCCCACCGGAAAGACCAGAGCACTGGATGCCGTTCCCTGATGACGGAGATTGGGTGGCGTTACCCGAAAAAGGAGTGATGTGGGCTAAGGTTTTCGACCGGGTAGGAATCGGTATTGGCAGCGAACCGGGCGATCGCAGTGATGAGAGAAATTACCCTCAAGCCCGTCTCGATGTCCGCAAAATCGGTCATCCGGCGAATGAAGCGACTCCCCCTCCACAGTCACCCGACAAGGATTCTAAGGACTCTTCCGCAACAGCAACGGTTTCACCTGCGCCACCTTCCTCAACTGGGAAAGGGGAAGGGAGGTGGTTGCTGTTTCCTCAGGGAGCAACCCAGACCCAGACAACCCTGCTGCACTACGATGGTGAGATTAAAAAGAACGATGACAGCCAGGAGTATAGGAGTGGTACTATCCCTCAACCGCCGCTGTATCAGTCTGAGCGATTCAGCTATTTCACCACAGGGCTATCTCTGACGGAAGTGTCCTTGTGTGGTAATGCTGCTAACGGCTTTGTCTTCCGTCAGGGTAAGCAGGAATTGCAGGAAACTAATGCGTTCAACCTTGACCCCACGACAGGAACGGTGATGATGGTCGTGCAGCCTCGCTTTATTAAAAAAGAGGCTTCCCCCAATCTGGCTTGTCTGGGGCTAAATGTTGATCAACCTGCGGCGGTACTAGACATTACCGATGTCGATCGGGGGCACCTGTACTTCCTGCCAGATGACGCCGCTGCCCCCACCTTGCGCCTCTTGCGCCCCAACACTGAGGAACAACAGATTTTTGCATCGCTGCGCGTAGAACTGCAAGAAACCGTGCTGGAGAGCAATACGAAGCAGGGGTTTGAGTTCTATCAGAGAGCAGACACTACCGAGGAACCCCCACTCAGCAGTGACCTGCTAATGAAATTGCGGCTAAGTTCCAGCCTGCATCGTCCTCAAATTGGCATTGGCACTGCCAACCCCATTGCCCGCCTCGACATTCACAGTCAGAAAGAGCAAGCGCAGGTGCAGTTATTGCCAGAGCAGGAAGGAAATGCGGTGCCTGCGATCGCCCTGCTGCAACATCGAGCCGCTCAGTCGTCGCTCGTTTTGGCCACTGCACTGGGCGATCGGGTTTCAGGTTGGATTAGTAATGCTGAGCATGGATTTGTTTTCCAAACTCCTCTTACTCCTTTAGAAAGTGAGGCTGAAACTGCTCCGCGAGATGCAACTCTTTTGCAAACCCTCCTGCCTCCAGGAAAAACTCATCTGGCAATTCAACCCAACGGCTACATTGGCATTGGCACTGAAACACCTTTAACTCGCCTCGAAATCACCAGTTGCAAGGGGTTTGGGACATTTTTATTCAGTCCAGATCAGTCACCCCACTCGATACCGCAAACCTATCCAGCGATGGTGATTCGCAATCGAGAGCCTGAGCAAAACTTGACGCTGGGAACAGGGGCAACCCATGCCATTTTGTTTACAGATACCCCAAGTGGTTTTCAGTTCAAAGCCCCCCTTCCAAAAGCCAAAGAACCGCCTAATCCCTTCGACATTAATGCTGGACGAGTTCTAATCAATATTTCCCCAGAGGGCAATGGACGGGTAGGGATTGGTTGTGTGCCCCGAGATTATGAAATTGATGTTCAGGGCATTGTGCAAACAATGGCGGTTTATCAAGACACCAATGCAGACCAGATCCACAACGTGAAACCACTCAACTCTGCATTGTCTAGACTGCAACATCTGCGCCCCATTACCTTTGAGTGGAACCAGGATGCAGAAATTTCACCTTCAGATGCTGCCAACCTGCCAAAGTCAGAGCCGTCAGATTCAGAGTCATCAAAGCCAGGGTCAGAGTCAACTAAAAATCCGGAGGACAGTTATCAGAGCAGCCATCAACAGATCGGGTTGCTTGCCCATGAGGTGGAACGCCTTTTTCCTGAGGTCGTTAGAACTGCCAATGACGGGACTCAATCCGTTGCTTATACCAATCTGGTGCCTGTGTTAATTCAATCCATCCAAGAGCTTGACCGTCAACATCAACTTGAACTTCGGCGGCTCCAAGACTTTACTCGACTCTTGGCAAATCGCATTGCTTTGCTAGTGATTCTTCTAGTCGGTAGCTGGGCGATCGCGCTTCTGAATTACTTGTTCTTCTAGCCACTCTCCCCTTTAGTTGCTCCTTGTAATCCGCTTATGTCTGTGCCAGAATACCCCAGCATTTCCAAACAAAACCCAGTATTTCCGGAGTATCTCGATTTTGAGAAGCTGCGAGCGATCGGCATTGCACATTTGCAGCAAATGTCGGGGAAATTGTGGACAGACTATAACCTGCATGATCCTGGCGTAACGATTTTAGAAGTCCTGTGTTACGCCGTTACAGAGTTGGGCTATCGCAATAACCTGGACATCCAGGACTTACTGGCAAAAGCTCCAGCTCAGGTTTCACAAGAAGAAGATAACTTCTTTACTCCAGATCAAATTCTGACCTGCAATCCGGTTACAGAGCTAGATTTGCGGAAGTGCCTGCTCAACATCAAGGGAGTTCGCAACGCCTGGATCAAACCCTATGAGAACTACCATCTGGTGTTTTCACCGCAAAAGCAGTGGGAGGTTCGGTTGGAACCACCACCCCAAGGGACTGACGGGGAGAAACCGCAAGCCTTACCGGAGGCTGAAGGAGCCCAGAACTCTCAGAGTGGGCCCTGGTTGCAGGGACTCTATACCGTTCTCCTTGACCTAGAGCCCCCTATCTATTTTGATGCCTGCGGTCAACCTTATCAACCCTTGAGCGGTATTTTAAACGAGGTGAAGGCTGCTCTAAACCGTTATCGCAATCTCTGTGAAGACTTCCATGAACTCATTGTTCTGGGGGAGGAAGCCATTGCCTTGCGGGGTGAAATTGAACTGGACAGCAGCATCGATGCCAATGATGTGTTGGTGGAAATATTCATTCAAGTCCAGGGGTTTTTGGCTCCCTCCATTCAGTTCCATAGCCTGCAAGAGCTACTCGATCGCGGCAAAAATCCAGCCGAGATCTTTGCTGGACGGCCCGCAGCGATCGCCCACCACGATGCCCACGATGCCCGCCAAAACACAGAAAACCACGGGTTCATTGATACCGAAGAACTGGAAGATCTCACGCTGCCCACCCAAATTCATACCTCTGACCTGTATCGGATTATCCTGGACGTTCCCGGTGTTAAGGCAGTTAAAAAACTCAGCATTCAGAGCTACATCAATGGTTTAGCACAATCACCGGAACAATCCTGGTCACTCAATCTGGCTGTCAACTTCCGCCCTGTCCTGGAGCTTGAACAGTATAATCTAGCATTGCTGAAAGGGGGACTGCCCGCACCCATTGATCAGGAAAAAGTGAAACGACACTATCAGCAGAAGAAGTTCGCTTCGTTGAAAGCTTACCGTAACGAATCCGATCTCGATCTGTCCATTCCTCATGGCACCCATTACCCTGATCTCGCCACACACTATTCCATCCATCACGACTTTCCACTCACCTACGGCATCAGCGAAGACGGTTTACCTGAGACAGCCTCATCGCTTCGCAAAGCACAAGCCAAACAGTTAAAGGGATATCTGGTCTTTTTTGACCAGATGCTTGCCAATTATCTAAAGCAACTGTCTCATGTCCGAGATCTATTTTCCTGGAAGGAACAGATTTCCTGGAAGGGACAGAACGATGGGAATCGCACTTCCTTTACCCAGGTGTTGGACTTTCCAGGGGCAGAGAAGATTTTGGCTTTAGCAGAGCTTCCCAACGATGAAACCAGCGCAGAGTCTTTTAAATTACCGGAAGACTGGGATGAACAAACCAGGCAACCGTTTCTCGCGTTTCTAGAGGAGAAGATCGAAGACGAAAACACGGCTTTAGAACGACGGAATCGTTTTCTCGATCATATATTGGCGCGGTTTGCAGAATCCTTCACAGACTATGTGTTACTGAATTATCGGCTGAACGGTGGGCTCTCGAATGCCGACTCTATAACCCGCGTTATTCAGGACAAAGCTAAATTTTTGCAAGACTATCCGCAATTGAGCCGCGATCGCTTTCGAGCTGCCAACGTTTCCTGTCAGAATACGCAGCACAGGTGCTACACTTCTGGGCTGGAGCAGCGCATTGCCCGATTGCTGGGAATCAAGACAGGCTCTACGGAACAAACGCTGGTTCGATATAATGTGGCTTATCAACCTGGACACTTCAGGATTTGTCTGGGATGGGATGGGAGAAGAGACAGGGACAGCGATCGCCCCCTGCTGGTTCGACAAACCTACCCCACCCTGGAAGCAGCTCAAAACGCCCTGACGCAGATTTTGGAGTGTATCCGCAACTCCTCCCGCTTCCAACGATTGATTTACCGCAGTGCTTATTATGGGTGGGAAGTCATCGATAATGACTGCACCAGTCTTGCACTCTACGACCACTCCTATCCAACAGATATAGCCCGGAATGCAGCCCTGACTCCACTGGTACAACAGATCAGACAAGTCATGTTTGACCAGCTACGAGATAGGCTATCCCCGGATTTGCGGTCAAATGAATCAATATCAGCTTATCTCCAGGCTCTTCAGTCAAAGCTTCTGATAAATCTGGACGCAACGCCTCAAAACACACTCCTGGTGTATCGCTTTCTTGAACCCGGCGACTCAACCTCCCTTGAACTCGAAGCACTGCCAATGCTTCCGTCAGAGGACATTGAGAAGGTTTGGACCAGCGCGATCCGCCCCCTGCTGGACGATATCATCGAATTAAACGGAACTGCGCAGGATATTGGCTTTCTCCTTAAACTCTCACCCATCGGCCCTCAATTTCGCAGTGCCCAGCGCTATAAATACCGCGATGCGGCCCAGGATGCGGCAGTCAAAACCCTGGGGCAAATTCTATTCAAGTCGTTTTACCATCCGATTAGTATCGCTCTGAATGATGTCGAGCCAACAGTTTTAATTGATGGAAAGCTAACCACCTATGGATTTGCTGTTGTCGATGATCAAGTAGCCATCCTGGCGGATATGGATAGTGCTCTTGGCTTTGGCAGTGCTAGAGAGCGAGATGAGAAGATTGAAGACCTGCAAGACACCACCAGTCTCAACATTGCGATTCAGCAAGTCGCGCCTAGCTATATTGGGGAGCTTAGATTAGATAATGGAAAAACGCTGCCGCTCCAGGAAATTCATCGGTTTACCGCTGAACTTGCTGGCTTGTTTTGTTTTGGTGAAACAGGTCAGACAATAGATAGCGATTCTCCATCTGAAACCACGACCTGGCATCTGGCTGGTGTAGAGTGGGACGCTTTGCAAGCCTCTATTCAGGATCATTTAATGCGGAGCGATCGCGTCATTAACTTGGAAATTGTTCAGGTTAATGTTGGCAACGAACAGGGTAAGAGAACCAGCGGTTATCGCTTTTGCTGCGTCCCATCCCATCCTTCCAAGGCACAGCCCTGGCAGTTTAATAGTTTGGCTCTATATCCCACTGCTCGTGAGGCTAGAGCCTGGGGAAATCGAGCATTAGAACGGCTGCGATCGGCCAAATTCCCTCTGTCTGAGGAGAAACCCGTGCGGCCCCTGCAACGGCAATGGGGGGAAGAAGTACGATTTACCCTGATTATCCTTGACGCGGAGCCAGCCCAGTGGGCAGAGGACAATGCCTGGGAACACGGCAGTATGCTGATCAGGCTCGTAGAAAGCGATGACAGCATCCGCCTGATTGATCCACAGGAACCGTTCAACTCCACCCCTCAGGGAACACAAACAGGTGACCACACCTTTGCCCTTTCTGGCATGGACCAGCGTTCAACCCTGGCGAGATATCCCACCGTCTTCAAAAGTGCTAGCGAGCGATCGCAAGCCATTCAGGTATTGAGAGATTCAATCAACGGCGAAGGGCTGTATGCGATCGAACATATTCTGCTGCGTCCACGCCAAACCGACATGTTCCAAACTTACAATGGTTTGTCGATGCTCCCGATACCCATGATGCCTAGGCGAGGTGATGAGCAGGAAACCACTGCTGCATTCCCCCTACCCTTAGATCCTTATTCCTTCTGGGTTAGTGTCATCCTTCCAGCATGGCCACGGCGTTTTCAAGATCGGAGTTTTCGGCAGTTTGTAGAAAGTACATTAAGAGCAGAAGCCCCCGCCCATGTCGCCCTTAAAATTGCGTGGGTGAGTTTGCGCTCAATGCAGCGGTTTGAACAAGCCTATCGCGCCTGGATAAATCAACTGTCCCTGATGAACTGTGAGGATCAAGACTGTGGACAGGCTCAGGCTCGTAATGATCTGCTACAAGTTTTGTCTGAGCTTCAAAGTGTGTATCCGGTTGCAACGCTGGATGGACCTGCAACCCCTGGCTTGATCCAAAATCCGATCATCTTAAATCAAACTCCTTTAGGCAGCATGTATGAGTAGGACTATGAATAATCCCATTACCAATGACAAAAGCTATCCAATCTTCATACCCAATCAGGTTCTGGATAGTGAAGATTTGAATGCAATTGTGGATTATTGGGATAATCAATCTCATCTGACTCAAAGTCAACTCATTGGTCAGGGTATTGCTCAGGGAATGATTGTTTCTGTTAGTAAGGCTAAGCCTGCCACTGATACAAAAACGACAATTTCTATTTCTGCAGGGGTTGGCATTGCCACGGACGGACAGCTTATTGTTCTAGACAAAACCATCCCGCTAACATACTACAAAGCTGATGACCTACAGGAGCAGAAGCCAATTGAACTCTTTGCGTCTGAGAAAGATAGGAGTGACAATTTCAAACTAATAGACCAGTTTGATACAAATATGGCCGAAATCCTGAAAAAATCTGTTTTAGCCGTGATTTGGGCCTATGAAGACATTGATCGTACGTCCCCACTCCTCAGCTATACCGAGATGGGCAAAGACCGACAGTTCTATCCGCGATTCTTTCTATTGCCCAATGGAGATATTGAAATATCTACCAGCCCGTCTACGATCGCCACTTCTGGGCTGACGGCTCCGGTACTTTGCCGATTTGGATATCAAAAGAAAGATAATAATGATATTGTTCGGCTTCCTGCCATTGCAACTAAAGATAATTTTAGTGCCAATTATTTAGCCTGCTGTAAAGACGCGATCGCTACCCTGGACACGTCACTTCAAGCAATAGTCAACCGGATTAGAATAATTCCCGCACTCTCTGATCAGGTCAGTTCTCGAGATCTGGACATACCGAAACTGAGAAGTGAACTTGAGCAGAAATCAGACACACTAAATGCTCAAACAGGCATTCAATATTTCTATGATTATCTGAACCAGATTGCTGCTGCTCATCGAGAACTGATTGATGCAATATCAGAGCTAACGGGCGATCGCCCATCCTCTCCCGAGATCAAGTCCAATACACCGTCTGCTACTAGTATTGCGGGGCGACCCCATCTCCTGTTAGGACAAATCAATCTAGATCAGGGGCAACTTCAGGGCTTGTCTACCTCTGACCTCTACCGTCAGCACTTTGTTCAGCGGCAGCTCGAAGATATAGCAACCCAACCTCAGATCAATCGCATCCGGTATCTGTTCTCCCGCTTATTGTACCTGTCTGATGCTAATAATTTTCAGGTGCCATCTAGCCAAGATAACGCCATTAAGATTATCCCCAGTGGCGATCGCTCCCGCCCTCTCAGTCAGCAAGCCATTCCCTATTATCTAAAGTACGATAATTTATCATCCTACTGGAACTACGATGCCTCGCTCAACGGTACAGCTCAAAACCAACCCGCCTACTTTTCTAAGACCAACCATCTCATTTCATCATTAGATGCATACGGGCTTTATCGGATTGAGGGGCATGTGGGGCGATCGTGCCGCGATGCCCTGGCCCAGATTGACACCATCCAGCAGAACTATAACCTGGCGTTTGATGTCCTTTGTCTGAAACTCGATGGTTCTGCAATAACTGCGGAGAACACGAAGCAGGAACACCTCTTCTATCACTTCGCCCAGTCCTACCCCGGACTAGAACATCTGGGGGGCGTTCCCAAAGGTGCCACCTTCATCCTGGTGTATGTTGAGCAGGAAAACAGCGATGTCATCTTGGCTGATTTTTCCCTGCCTTACCCTATAGAACCGCGCACCCTGGAACTTCTAGCACCGCCATCGCTCACCCTATCCATTGCCAAAACCACCTTGACTGAGGAAGATGACCCGGTAGAAATCACGCTGCTTCCGAGCTATGGGATTGTTATGGGTGAGGGGGTTGTCCAGGAAGAGGGAAAATTCTATTTCCAGCCCAGCCAACTGAAAGGCAAGATCAAAGATAGACAGCAGGAGATTGTCATCACTGGGAGGTGGGGCAACCATACTAGAACACAGACAATTACTGTAAATGCTCTTACCTTAACCATTGACGATGGCAAAACTATCTTTACTGAAGATGATGACAAAGTTGAAATCGCGCTTTTCCCAGAAGACGGAACTGTAGAGGGTGTCAGGGGGGTGCAGAAGGAAGGAAGTCAATACTATTTCTACCCCAGCCAACTCAAAGGGAAGATAGGAGATAAGCAGGAAAAGATCGACATTGTAGGGAAGTGGGGCAACCATACTAGAACACAGACCATCACTGTAAATGCTCTAATCCTATCCATTGAAAAACCAGATTCCACTGATGAAAAGCCCACTTTTACCGAAGAAGATGAGGAATCTGAGATCACCCTTTTCCCAGAAGACGGAATTATAGAGGGAGAGGGTGTTGTAGAGCGATCGGGTAAATTCTATTTCCAGCCCACCCAACTAAAAGGGAAGATAAAAAATAACCAAAAGACAATTAAAATTATTGGGAACTGGGACAAGCGCAATAGGGAAATAGAAGTTACTGTCAATGCTTTTACTCTGTCTATTGGCGATGGCAGAAGTACCTTTACGGAAGAGGATGAACAAGCCGAAATCATACTTTTTCCGAAAGGTGGAAGTGTTCAGGGTAGAGGGGTTGAAAAGCAGGGAGATCAATATTATTTCATACCCAAAAAACTGAAGGGTAATATCAATCGGTGGGCTGATATTGTCATCACTGGAACCTGGGACGGCTACAGTAGGACACAAACCATTACGGTGAATGCTCTGTACCTATCCATTGCAAAGACTACCTTTATTGAAGATGAAGACAAAACTGAAATCACACTTTCCCCAGAAGACGGAACTGTAGAAGGTGAAGGGGTTAGAAAGGAAGGGGATAAATTCTACTTTGTTCCCAGTCAACTCACGCACCCGATCAACAAGCGGATTACCATTCCCATCATCGGCAGATGGGGTGACCACACTAGAACCCAAATCATTACGGTGTATGCGCTGAAGCTCTCAATTGAAAAAACTAGCTTTATTGCAGCTGATGCCAGAGCTGAGATTACACTTTTCCCAGACTATGGCATTGTGGAGGGAGACGGGGTTCAAGAGCAGGCGGGCAAGTTTTATTTTCTACCCAGCCAACTCAGTCAGGCGATCGCTAAGCGGGTTGAAATTGAGATTACTGGCAAGTGGGACGACCAGTTTAGAACTCAGACTGTTACGGTAATTGCCCAGCGGCTGGCAGAGTTCAGGCTGAATGACGTTGTGAGTGGCCCAGATGCGCAGGGAAATGAGGTTCGTGTGAAGTTAGACAGAGCAAGTCTACCCGTGCCTCTGATCCCAACCCATATCCAGGACGGGAACTTCCGAGCCTTCACAAGGTCGGGGTCACAGGAGGTTAACCTGGGCAACTTGTTCCAGCAAAATCCTTGGGCATTGGTTCCCCAGAATGTGGCAACAGATATTACAGAATTCATCGTTGAATACAAGCTGCAACCGGAGTGGGGAGAGCAGACTAGCTCTATCGTTGTATCGTTTCCCACCGCAACTTCTGCTCGGTCAGCTTCAAGCAACGAAATTGATATAAAATCCAGGTTAAAACCTGCTCCTCCCTCACCTGCTCCCAAATCTCCTGTATCCGAAGCTCCTCCTATATCCGAGGCTCCTGCATCTGAGGTTTCTCCTGTATCCGAGGCTTCACTTCTGGAATCCTCTTTACTTGAATCATCTCCACTAGATTCCCCTCGCCTGGATTCACCCATACCTGATTCATCTTTTCCGACAGAAACTCCGCCAGCAACTCTGTCTAAATCGCTTGCATCCGGTTCACCTCCCCCTCAATTACTTCCCCCCGAATCGCCTTCCCCCGATTTATCCTTCCCTAAACTCTCTCTCCTGGAATCGTCTTTGCCTGCTCCCCCCTTGACAGCGTTTCATCAACCCAGTGTTGCTCCCGCAAAACTGCTTCTGGGGGACTTATCACAACCCAATTGGTCTTCTTCGGAACCCTCCCTTAGCTCTAGTAATGGTGCTGCACAAAATGAAGCATCAAGGCTTCCTATCTCAGACAATGGAATGTCTGCTCCCTCCCCAGAACCCTTTTTACATAAATCTATTACGCCTAATTCCAGGAGTTCTGTTTCTCCTGCTAGTCCATCAGATGAAAACAGCTCCAAAACCGGATTGTGGCAAAAGATAGTCTACCTTTTAACCAGACCTATTGGATGAGATAACACCTAGCCCTAGCTCTGCAACAACACATGATTCATAGTCTTGTTACCTGAAACAGCTCTACCTGGTTCTTTCCTGACCCCCATGCTAGCTCTATGAGTAACGCCCAACGTCATATCATCGGACAGCTCCTTTTGGAGGTTGAAACTCAGCAATCAACCGAGGTTTGGGGCGTACAGGAAGAACTCAGTCAGTTGCTCCAGCAGGTTGCCATGCCCCAGATAGAACGATTATTTGATGGGTGGACTGAGAGCGACGAGGTGGTGCGGTTAGATCAACTGGTGATTGAACTGCCTGCGATCGCCCCTCATCATCTAGCAGATGAATTTGTGCCAAAGTTACTGACTGCTTTGAGGCAAGCATTAGAAGATTTGCCCCGTCCCTCTGGGGATGACATTCGTCAGTCATGGATGGACGCTCCAGCCTTTGCGATCGCTGATCACTCCTCTAGTTTGCTAGAAGCTGAAACTGACCCGGTGGCTCAGGTTCTACCAGAAGCAGATTGGGAAGTATTGCTCTACTTCCTGGAATACGGACGTTTACCCTGGTGGCAGCCATCCGAACCTCTTTCTGCCTGGGTGCTACGCTGGGAGGCCGTAATTCAGGGTGATACCGTTTGGCGGGCAGCATTACAGCGGTTGCTTAACCGTCAGCCTTGGGCACGTCAGCGGTTAGTTTTACAATTGCCTGCTTCCTTTCACCAACGGTTGATGATGCGGATGCAACCTACCTGGGTAGAGTTTCAGGGATTGCTGGACTCTGCAAAAGCATTCATGAGATCGCTTCAGTTGGACGCTCGCACGACGCACTATTTAGAGCAACAAGCCTGGGTACTGCTGTTTGCTGAAATTCAAACTAATACTTCTCTCGGTGCTCCATTGCCAACTCGACAATGGCTCCAAACCTGGCTACCGTTGCTGTGCAATGCGGCGATCGCTTCCGGTACAACCCTCCAACAAGTGCGAAGCCTGATTGCAGCCGAATCATTGACGGAAACAGATCTCTGGCTAGACGTGATGGATCGGATTGTCCTACCCGATGCATCAACTTCTGTGGAGCGTATGCCTGCATCAATGGAAATCACTTCATCGGAACAGCCAGCTCGATTAGAACAGAGGGCAGACTGGAAAACAATCGCTCCAGTCGATCAACGAATTGTTCCAGGAAGTACTAATGCAACGACAGCGATCGCGCCATCCGAGCAACTCCCTGAAGCACCCCAAACCAGTGCAGTAGAGACAATTGCGGCATCACAACCACTCCCTGCATTGCAAGGCTCTACTGCACCCGAAGCGATCGCGCCATCTGACGCACCCACTACACCAGACCAAACGCCTCAAGTCAACGAGATTACTCCAGCCCATTCATCAATCCCAACCGAACCCTTAACCCCATCTCAATCAACTTCATCTGCACAGACCAATGAAGTCAATGCGATCGCCCCACCTGAGTTACCAACCGAAGTTAATGAACTCGCCCCACCTCAGTTATCAATTTCCCTAAAACGCACAACCACACCTGATGCGATTCCCCCAGCAGGACTACGCACCGGAGCAAAACAAACCCAAACTCCTCAAGTAGACTTAATTGCGCCTTCAAACCCATCAACACCTGTAGAGCGCAGTGCAGCATCAGAAGACCTTGCCCCGTCGGAGCCATCCGCTCTGTTAAAACCGACATTAGAACAAGCGGCGATCGCTCCCATAGACCCACTCGCTCTTTCAGAACGCACTGACGGAATATCGGCGACCACCCCACCAAGCCAATCCGTTGCAGCCCAATCAGGAACGGAAGCAACCAAAATTGCTCCATCACAGCTATCCACAGAAGTAGAACCTACAACTTCACCCGAAGCGCTAGTCTTATCAGAGCAACCCCCTGAAGCACCCCAAACTAGTGCAGTAGAGACAATTGCGGCATCACAGCCACTCACTGCATTAGAAGGCTCTACTGCACCTAGCTCGCTAGCCCCATCCGAAGCCCCTACCGCACCAGACCAAGCGCCTCGAGTCAATGAGATTACTCCAGTCCATCCATCAATCTCAACCGAATCCTTAACCCCATCCCAATCAACTCCATCCGAACAGACGAACGAAGTTAATGCGATCGCCCCCCCTGAGTTATCGACTTCACTGGAACCCACGACTTCACCCGATGCAATTCTCTCAACAGGACCACGCACTGGAGCAAAACGAACTCCTGAAATAGACTCAGTTGTTCTTTCAAACCCATCAACACCCATAGAGCGCATTGCGGCGTCAGAAGATCTCGCCCCGTCGGAGTCATCCGCTCTGTTAGAACCGACATCAGATCAAGTGGCGATCGCTCCCGTAGACCCGCTCACTCGTTTAAAACGCACTGATGGAATCGCAGAGATCGCTCCCCTAGGTCAATCCATTACAGCGCAACCGGGAGCGGAAGCAACTAAAATCGCTCCATCACAGCCATCCACAGAATTAGAACCTACGATTTCACCTGATGCGATCGCTTCATTAGAACAACCAACAGAACAACCAACCGGAGCCGAGCAAGTCACTGAACGAGTTACTAAACAAGTTACTGAACAAGACAGTGAAACAGACGTGAATACGGCATTAGAGCAAGCCTCTCCATTGGCACGCCGACCTATAACAGAACCCATCGCCCGATCATTGCCCCCCACTCCACGAGAGCCAGCCATCGAAGCAGATGCGATCGCTCCATTAGAGCCGTTAGCACCCACGGAACAACGTCTGGCATCTACATCTCTGACCTCATCGGGACAACCCACCGGATCGGAGCTTATTCCATCAAGCGACCCATCATCACCACGCCTGGAAGGGACTGACGCACCCGACGCGATCGCTCCAGAAGAACAAGCCGCTTCACAAATCACGCCTCCATCCAACGCAATCGCCCCATCCGATGAATTTATTGATGCAGGGCAGACTAGCGGGGTTGACCCGATAGCAGCGGTGGTCACTCCAACTGATGCCCCATCTTCTGACCCGCCAGCAGACTCGACTGCTCAGACCGAGCGACTCCCTCAGGGGCTTCATCCTCTAATGGCTAGCCCGCCCAGGCAGATGGGCTATGTCTCCCTTTCACCTGCCGAAAGAGTCAATGGTATTTACTTGAACCACGCTGGATTGGTGCTCCTTCATCCGTTCCTGACCTATTACTTTGAAGCGGTTGGACTGGTGAGTGAAAATTCCTTCCGGGATGAGTATGCTCAGCAACTCGCGATCGCCCTCCTTCACTACCTGGCAACGGGTGAAACGAGCGCCCCAGAATATGCCCTGGTGTTGCCGAAATTGCTATGTGGTTGGCCGCTGAATGACCCGGTGATGGGAGGGCTGGAGCTACCCGCAGCAGCTTTAGCTGAGGGCGAAACCCTGCTGGAGACAGTGATTCGGTATTGGGAGGTGCTGAAGCATACCAGCCCGGATGGTTTGCGAGAGGGCTTTCTACAGCGGCAGGGAAAACTCACTCGACCAGAGATGGGAGGCTGGAAGTTGCGAGTGGAGCAGCAGGCGATTGATGTCTTGCTGAGTCGGTTGCCGTGGGGCGTCAGTATGGTGAAGTTGCCGTGGATGATGGAGGTGCTGGTTGTGGAATGGACGTAAGGAAGTGTTTCGGCGCAACCCGATCGGCGCACTGCCGAGTTTAGGGGCCGTGGTTTGTAGTTTCAAGTTGTCAATTTTTATTGGAGAGTGATCAATTATGCCTGACCTAACTGTGAAGTTGAGTGTGCAGATTCCAGGTGGACCCACGGTGCAGGGCGGTAGCACAGTCCCAGTGGCGAGCTATCAAACGCTGGAATGGACTTTACCGCCCAACGCAAGTGGAACCGCCAAAATTGATGTGGACTTTACCGTCGATGATAAAGAAGCTATCAACCTCTTGCTGATTCAATCAACGCTCTATTCGAACCCGAATGAGGATGCCATCATCACCTACACAATCAAAGACAAAATCACCGATTTGCCCTTCGAAGAGCCTCTGTTTTTATTAGGCAGTAAACTGATTGAGGCGATCGCTCAGCCAACGCAAGTCACGTTCAAGAATTTGTATAAATGGACTGATGGGAAGGATGACACGCTGAACAAAAATACAGCCAAGGTTACGGTTCTGGTTGGGCGGGCAGCACCCCCACCGCCCAAAACTGAGACACCCGAAGCAGCCGAGCCAGCCGAGGCAACCACTCCACCAGCCGCAGCAGTCGCAGGATAACTCAGGATCTGGCTGATCCGTTTCGCCAAGGGTCATTTTGTGACTGGTTCGGTGACAAAATGACCTATCGCTCCCTTGTCCGAGCGCCCATCTGCAAACTTACCCCCTCGCGCTATGAAAAGCACTAACTCCCAAAAGCAAGAGCCAACCCGTGCGAATCGATCGACCCAACCCTTTTTTGGTGCGAAGTCGGACACCGCATTTTTTGCGCCAGGGCAGTCGGTGCAACGCGATCCCTTTTTCCAGCCCTCAAATGCCTCACTGACCACTCCCATTCAAGCAAAACTGACGGTTGGGGCGGTGGGCGACAAGTACGAACAAGAAGCCGATCGCGTTGCTGCTGAGGTGGTCGATCGAATCAATAGTCCGGCAGTTCAGCAAGGAAGCGATGCCCAGACGGTACAACGGATGGGGCAGGAAGAGGATGAGGTGCAGATGAAGCGATCGTCTGAATCAATTCAACGGGTGGAGCAGGAAGAAGAAAAACTTCAGACGAAACCAATCGCTGAAACCATTCAGCGGACGGGGAAAGAGGATGAGGAATTACAAATGAAGTCTGCGATCGCCCCACAGGTGACGACACAGGGCGGGGATGTTTCCTCTGGTTTAGATTCTGCGATTCAGCAAGAGCGAGGCGGTGGGCAGGCGATTGCCGAACCCGTTCGTGCCTCCCTGGAACAAGCCTTTGGAGCCGACTTCAGCGGAGTTCGCGTCCACACCGATGCAAAATCTGATCAACTGAACAGAACCATCCAGGCAGAGGCATTTACAAGCCGAAAGGATGTGTTCTTTCGACAGGGTGCATATCAGCCAGGGAGTCGAGTGGGGCAAGAGTTGCTTGCTCATGAGTTGACCCATGTGGTGCAACAACGGTCTAACACCAATACAGTGCAAAGAGCTTTTCTTGATATAGAAAGCAATAGTTTCTCAGAATATGTTAAAGAACAGAAAAATAAGCAAAGCAAGGTGAAGGCAGAGGAAGTAGAAGGGCTAGAGCCATTCACCACAGTAGGATTTGAACATGAATTCACTCAAACTAACGATGAGAACCGGTTGATAGGGATATCGCATTTAAAGTTTGCTAAGTCTAGCTCACTTCCATACACCGACTTACCATTTATCCTCGAGACGGATGCAGCTAATGCAATCGAGCTAGTTAGCCCGCCTTTTCTCATTAGAACCTTGCAGGACACGCGAATTCCTAATCCAACTGATGTAGAGAAGGTGGATGCTTTAACCAGAAGCGCGTTAGAGGGTCTCACAAGCAAATCAGAGACTATAGGAGAACTAGTGGATGGGTTTATAGGATTAGGCATTGACTTTAAACAAAAAGAGAAAATAGTAATAGGGGCTAAAAACCTATCTCATAAAAGTGCTATGAAAGACTATAGCAAAGAAGCAATTCATCAGATCACCAAGGAAGAACTAAGCAGTATTAAAATCAAACCTTCACAGAAAGGGGGTGGAATAACATCCCAAGTGAATTTTGCTACAAATGCCGATACAATTGACAAACTCCAAAAAATAAATGAAGACAAACAACTAAAAACAGAGGGTAAACCACCAGGATTTAATCCCAAAGCTATACTTGTTACGATAGAAGAAAAGATATTAAACGCCATTGTAGATAATGACAAGACGACGACTAAAAGTCTGTTTTATAAGAACTTTGCACGCACATTAAGTGGCATATTTGCAACACCTGCTATAGATGCAGTGCGGAAAATGCAAGAAGAAATATACACAGGGAAAGACATTACAAAAGATTCAAAAGCAAAGGCTGAGTTCCAGTTACGTGCTAACCTCACGAGTGCGGTCAAAGATGTACATGGCGCATGGATAAAAGACAGCTTAATGAATGTTGGATTAGGTTTATTGGACGACACAGAGTGGAACGCGGTCAAAGAAGCACTGAACAACCGAAAATTGGAAGAAGTGATTACGAACCTGTCACTACCTACGTTTATAAATATTAATGGATTTGAGAAAGAACCACAAGAAGGAAATAAAATCGTCGGCGAGAATCTAAAAGAAGCAAAGAACAGGATGCTTGAGGCTATAAAGATTGTCGTAGGACAGATAGACCGGATTCTCGATGACAGCAGACCTAGTAAGGATTTAGCAATTGTTCCTATAAATTCAATTAAATTCATGGAACATAACAAAGAAATGATAGGTCCGCGACAAGATACTTATATCGATCCGCGAAAGGCGCAAATTACACAGGTTCCAGAGCGGCTGCATGTCGTAGAGGCAAGACGAGATGGAATATCATCCTTGTATAAACTTGGGCTAGCATCCGGCAAACTAGATCGAGCGGCGAAACACAAAATAAAGGAGGATACAGAGAAAAAAATAGAAGAATTACTCAACCAAATAAGCAAAGCAAAACAGGCAATAGACAAGGTTGATGAGGACGAGAAAGAGTTAAGGAACGAGAAAGTAAGCCTGGAAGGCAAGATCAAGCAGTTGGATGAAAATATGAGGGAGCCGACAGCATTAAAACAGGACGAAGGCGAGGATATTAAAAAGTATGAAAAGCGAATAACCGAGAAGAAGAAAGAACTGAAAAGCGAATTAGCTAAGCGAGAGAAACGCTTGAAGGCGGTACTGGGGTTAATAGAGCGAGCAGAGACAGAGAATCCAAAGAGAAAGCAAAATCTTGATGAAAAGATTACCACACTTCAAGATGCAATAAGCGAACACAAACAAGTTTTAGAGGCTTGCGGAAAAGAATAGAAAAGCAAAGTTACGAGAGGAAAGCACTTGTAGTCACACCCATCGCCACCATCGGAGAAGGTATGCCTTAATGCAACCCTCGGTTGCACCCTGCTCTTGTGGCACAAACTTGCTGAAACCTATTTCCCGCTACTCTCTTTTCCGATGTCCCGTAAACGGCCTTTCTGAAATGGAAGTGCGATCGCAAAGCACACCACCTGAGCTTTGTTCACCTTAAGACAGTAGCCATAAAAGTAACAAATTTTCTCTATTTTGGGAACTAATCAACCGGGGTTGTAGGATCTACTAAAACCATCTACTCCAGATCCAGATTGGCGCTTTGTTGGTGTAGCGATCGCGTCACAGGCGACAATCATAGATTTTCGGTTAATGACAGGATAGCGATCGTGTCCCTGCTCAGTCATTCCCACAAAAATGTTTTGATGATCAGTGAATGACACGATAGACCAGTCAAGTTTGTAACCAATTCTCCCATAACAAACCATGACTCAGCCCCCAGAGCATTCCGCAGACCTATATCTGCTCGACATTGAACCGATTCCAACCACTGAAGCCAATCAGCCCCCACCCTTTCCAGCTTTTTTCGTTGGCAGTACTGCCCCCAACAACGTTGAAGATCAGGTTCAACCGGTTCCAGATCCAACGCCACATATTCAGGAAATTGCCCATTATTTGATCAATCAGATCAAGAACCGGGAAAATCCAGAGCTATTGATTGCCATTCATGGCTATAACACCGCTCTAGGAGGGTTCGCCACGACAAAAGAAAGCAAACCAGGTGTTGGAGTCAAAGGTTGGTATCAGGAAATTCGGGATCATATTGCCGAACACTACCTCGATCAATCTAACCCATTGGTGCTTATTGGCTATCGATGGCCATCCGAGCAGATCAAAGGAGGCGGTAACGATTCCCTAGGGAGTAAGCTCGGTTACGCCCAGGCATCCCTCCCGGTTGCTCTGAAGGTTCTGTCAGCTCTGGCGATCGCCATCTTTGTTGGGCTCAGTATCGTCTCGCTAACCACCAATCTACCCAGCACAATGGGTTTTGAGATTGTTGGAGCCAGTCTATTAGTTCTGGCAACATTCGTTTTTACGCTCGTCTTTTCCCTCTTTCTTTTCAGAATTGTGGGATATTTTCGAGATTCTTACCGAGCCAATCACTTTGGTGTTCCAGACTTAGTAGAGTTGATTCGACAACTTGATAAAGCCATTTTCGAGTTAAGAGACCAGCTTGATGACAAAGAGTTACAGCAGGCCCGAGTCAAGTTGTCCTTTATTGGTCACAGCATGGGGGCATTTGTAGTAACCAACACCGTCCGAATTCTCTCAGATGTGTTTGATGAGCGATCGGTCGGTTCTATTGAGATGGGAGCTAAGAATGCAGTCCCCTCCGACATCGGGCATGTCTTCTCGTTAGGGCGATTGGTTCTTGTCGCGCCGGATATCCCTGCCGAAACAGTCATTTCGGGACGGGCTAATTTTCTTAGCTCTTCGCTCCGACGATTTGAAGAGGCATACATGTTCAGCAATGAGGGCGATATGGCACTCAAACTGGCATCAACGGCAGCCAACTATTTCAGCTTCTCATCTAGGACCCGTGAGGGTGGATATCGTCTGGGTAATGTAGTGGTGCGATCGTCCGTGCTATCCCAACAGCAGCCTAAAGCCCAAGAACTATATGGCATCCTGAATCTTGACAAGAACGGTCAACTAGGGCGGGATGTTGAGTTTCTGGATTATTTGTATAGCCTACCCTCCCAATCCTTAAGGAATAGACAAGAGAAGATTTTAGGTAAGTACCAGAGTCCGATCGCTAACTTCTTTACTGTCTTTGATTGCACTGATTATATCGACTCCGATAGCCCGGATAGTTCTGCCCAAAAAGTCGGCATAGTGAGCCACGCCCTCCGTAAGCAATCATTAAATTTCTGGAATTACATTAGTCTCTCCTATGATTTCTTCACGGGTAGGATCGACACTCACGGAGGATACTTTCAACCCGCAGCGTCCTTCTCGAAGCATTTGATTTATGGGTTAGCCTGTTTAGGATGTCAGCCCCTGTTGCTGAACAATGGAGAAAACACTGAGGAAGAACGAGCAATCTCTCTGAAAAACTTCTCCCAGAAATGTGCAGAACGTGGTATCCAGGTATTACTTGCACCAGAACGTCGGCAGGATGTTCTGGAAGTAGAATTGAAAGCGGCTGCAACAGATAATGAAGAATTGGTGCTCTCAAAGATAGAATAATTTAAAGCTCAGTTTCAAGCCTCCTTCTTCTTCACACTTGCCGGAATGGCCTAGCCCTAGTCAAAGCTTGATGAACGGAGCTGGGCTAATGCGATCGCCCAAATACTAAAAACCAACTATCAGGGGTAGAGAAACGGTTTCTCTGCCCCTGATAGTTATGATTCATCTGCTTGCTTACGACAACCTCTGGACGACCTTTGATAGTGAGATCGATCGCTTCTACCCCGCTAAGGTAATAAAGATAATAGCCTAGCCCAAGCTGCCTACCAATCTATTCGTACCCGAGCGATACAATCGTGACATCCTGAGAACTAAAACCGACTGCGATCGTGATAGCTCATAGCTCTTTTACCCTTTAAGGAGGAGACGATAACATGGTGAGTAACATCTTTTGGACCATTGCACTTTCAGTGTTCGTTGCATTTATTCTAGGCTTCTTTACTTATAACCTTGAGGCGGTGCTCGCCTCTCCTAAAAAAGAACCTAAACCAGTCTCCAAGGCTACATATACCTAAAAACGGCAAGTCAACCACAGCATTATGCAACTATGGCTTTCCATTCAACAGCACTGTATTCACATCAGCAACGATGTTCGGCTGTTTGTGCAGCTTCGCCATCAGCAGGGTAAACTATACAAGCAATTCATCACATTCAGTCGTATCCACCTCATCTTTCAGAGAATCAAATTGAACTTCTAGTCCCAATGTTTTCTTGACCGTCTGCATAGCCCATTGATATAACCTCACAAAGGGGAATGCAAATATCTGCAGCACGGCATAGACCACTTCGCCTAACGAAGGCGATTTAACCTCAAGCCAGTCTCTGAAATAGTACCCTCCTTGAAATCCAATGCCACACAACCACACAAACAGCGCAAACACTGTCACCGACAGATGGATCAGTAATAAAGTAGTTGCTTTCAGCAAAATCCAGGTGGTTTGTGTAGCTTTTTTGTAAGTAATTCCAGTTTCAGGATTGGTAAGGATTGTAATCAGTTCCGCTGTTTGGGACTGCAACGGTACTCCAGACGGTGCATTAGCATTAAGGGGCACTAAAGTGCCCAATTCAGTTTTGTGCCCGGTCTGAGGGGAATCAGTCATGGTGGGATCTGTCATCATAGAACGTATCAACCTCCCTATGAAATAGGATTGCTCGCTAACTAAAACGCAGATACTGATACTCTAGATCAAAGCATTTTCAGAAGCCTTTTTGATAAAATTTTCGTAAAAAATGATATTCCTAATAGTCTCAGTAGATCGCAAATTCTCTAAGAAAAGGGTAGAGTCAGGCTAAAAGCATTAGGTCAAGCCATGACGACATACCCGTCCTCATTATCTCTTGGGTAGTGCTACACAGGTAATGATGCATTGTAGTGATGGATGAAGTACCAAATCGCACTAATGTGATTCTCCAGTGACTTAGAAAAGGATAAGCTTTTGCGCACCAATCGAGAGACCCGTTGCCTTAAGGTATTGTTGAATCGCTCGATGTAACTGGTTTTGCCTGTTTCTTTCCCACCGCTCGATGTCGTTTGCTCGGTAGAACTGTCCCATAAGCGGCCAAAAAGTCAGTGTATGCCACTGCACATTGACGGTAGACAGGTGGCAACGATGGTAGTGTCGCAAAAACAGGAGAGAGGTAAGGTAAGAGGACTAACCCCTGCTTCCCTCACCTCCTATGTCCACGTCCTCCCTGTTCAAATGGCAGCATTTCTTGCCCGAAATCATCCTGCTGAATGTGCGGTGGTACTGCCGCTATCCCTTGAGCTACCGGAATCTAGAGGAGATGATGCACTCAGTGCCAAACGAGATGGCCAAGCGGCAGCACGGTTCTTTTGCCAAGTGTTGAAAGCTAACCATGTCACCCAACCACGCGTGATCAATGTGGACAAGAATGCCGCTTATCCGGTCGCCATTGAACGACTAAAAAGCGAACAAACGCTGGCATCTCAAACCGAATTACGGCAGGTGAAATACTTGAATAACCTGATTGAGCAGGACCATCGCAACATCAAGCGAATTACGAAACCGATGCTGGGATTCCAGTCTTTCCACAGTGCTAGACGAACCTTAAGCGGGATTGAGGCGATGAATACGATTCGTAGGGGGCAGGTTCAGGGGGTTGAAAGTAGCGATGTGCGATCACAAGTAGAATTCGTATCTCGAATTTTTGGACTTGTTGCTTAATTGAGTCTAGAGTCGGTCAATTGTTTGTGCCTCAATGGTTCTTGCCACAGAACCCTCTAGTGCTAGGGGTAATCAGGATGCTCAGATCAACCATTTCTACAGATATTTTGCTGGGTGTTGTGTCAGCAGGACTGATGAGCATTGTAGGGATAGCGATCGCCTTGCAGTCTTCTCCGAGAGCGATCGCAGCACCAGATCATGGTACGACCTCAGCGATCTTCTATGCCCAAACCTTAAACAACGGGGGAATTCGTCAATTAGAGGCGGGGCAAGCAGAAGCAGCTCTGGAGACTTGGAGACAGGCAGAAGCAGCTTATACAAGAGCAGGAGATAAGTTAGGAAAACTGGGCAGTCAACTGAATCAGGTACAGGCGCTGCAAACCTTAGGGCAATACCGCCGAGCTAGAACTCTCTTAGAACAAATCAACACACAATTGCAGACTCTACCGAATTCTCCTTTAAAAGCTGGTGGTCTCCGTAGCTTAGGAATTGTGCTGCTGCGGATAGGAGATTTAACAGCCAGCCAGAAGGTTTTGAAATCTAGCTTAGAGATATCCCAACGCTTAAATACAGATACCAGCAGTACCCTCCTGGCTTTGGGAAATGTCGCCAGAGCAAAACAGGATGATGCTAAAACTAATAGCTCTGCCAGCACGGAAGCGATCGCCTTTTATCAACAAGCTGCCACTAGCACATTAGATAACCCAATTCGATTGCAAGCGCGTCTAAACCTGCTCAGTCTTCTCGTTGAGAGCAACCAACACGCTCAGGCCTTCTCCCTTTTGCCTGAAATTCAAACTTTATTAGCCGATCTGCCTTCCAGTCGTACTAAAGTTTATGCCCAGGTAAATCTGGCTGAAAGCCTGATCAAAGCTGGTTTTACCAAACCTTACCGGTCTCTCTCCTTTCCCACGGCGATCGCTCAACTTCTTGCCAACACGGTTCAACAAGCAAGAGATTTACAGGATTTAAGAGCAGAAGCCTATGCCTTAGGTCAACTCGGACATCTCTACGAAACATCAAAGCAATGGTCAGAGGCCGAGCAATTGACCAGGCAAGCCCTACAAATCGCCCAATCCATTCCAGCAGATGATATTGCCGTTTCCTGGTACTGGCAACTGGGACGCATTCTCAAGCAACAAGGCCAGACTTCAGAGGCGATCGCAGCCTACAACCAGGCAGTTGAAACCCTCTCTGTCCTGCGGAGCGATTTAGTAGCGATCAATCCAGAAGCTCAGTTTTCTTTTCGAGAACAAGTGGAACCGATCTACCGGGAATTGGTGCAACTGCTCCTAGACAACAACCCCAACCAAGCCAATTTAGAACGGGCGCGATCAGTGATTGAAGCACTGCAATTAGCGGAACTCAATAACTTCTTTCGCGAAGCTTGTCTGGATACGCAACCCCAACCAATTGACCAGGTAGATCCCCAAGCAGCGGTCGTTTACTCAATTATCCTCCGCGATCGCCTTGCCGTAATTCTCTCTCTCCCTAATCAGCCCTTGCAATATCGCTCTACTCCTCTCACTTTAAGTTCTGATAGAACAGCCGAGAAAAATCAAGCAGGGGAGATCGATCGCACCTATGAGGATCTATTTGCCACACTCAGCCCATTCATCACCGGTCAAGAACCCCTACGTCCACATCAACAACTGTATGACTGGCTAATCCGCCCCATAGAAGCTGATTTAGCCAAGAGCCGGGTGAAGACGATTGTGTTTGTGCTAGATGGCGTTTTGCGGGGAGTTCCATTGGCAGCACTGCACGATGGTCAGCAATATTTGATTGAAAAATATAGCCTTGCCCTAACACCAGAATTACAACTGTTGCCCCCTCAACCCCTAGCTCCAGAACAATTGGGAATTCTTGCAGGAGGATTATCTCAAGCACGTCAAGGGTTCTCTGCCCTCCCCGGTGTGGCTGAAGAAATCCAGCAAATCTCTACATTGATGCCGACAAGTATCCTATTGGATCAATCCTTTACCCGCTCTCAATTGGCTAGAAAATTGACATCCGTACCTTTCCCGATCGTACATCTCGCAACTCATGGGCAGTTCTCCTCCCAATCAGAAAACACCTTTTTGCTCACTTGGGAAGGGAGAATCAAGGTTAAAGATCTTGACCAACTACTAGAAGTGCGCGATCGCCAAAATCGTCAACCAATTGAACTGTTGATCTTGAGTGCCTGCCAAACCGCAAAAGGAGACAAACAGGCGGCCCTGGGACTCGCCGGGATCGCAGTCCGTTCAGGTGCTCGCAGTACGATCGCTACGCTCTGGTCCGTACAGGACGACTCAACCACAGAGCTGATCACGCATTTCTATACTGCATTAAAGCAACCGGGCATCAGCCGAGCCGAAGCGCTACGACAAGCTCAACTCTCCTTGCTGCGATCGCCCAACTACCAACATCCCTACTACTGGGCACCCTTCGTACTGGTAGGAAACTGGCAATGAAGAGATCTCTTAATCTACCACACAGGCTCATTGGCAATCGCCCCCAACCCTACACTTGGTTGCGCCAAAAAGTCTGCCCATATCTTCGCCAACGTTGAATCGTTAGGTTGCGATCGCCACACCTCCGCCAAAACTGTCAAGGCATCATACCAAGCTCCTTTCTCTCCATACCAGGCTGCCCGCTCTACAGCCGACTGTTGATTATTGGAAGCCTGAGCAGGAGCCACACGCTGTATCCAGGCCGTCACAAACGGATCATTCGGACTAGGGCGATCGCCACACACCAACACCACTGCCCACTGATAAGACTTACCCACCTTCAACGGAGCAGCATTTTGATCAAACTGAATCCCAACAATTCCCGCCTCACCCGTAATCGGTAGAAAGCGCTGTGAGTGCTGCCCTGTACTTTCCCCCTTAACACTCAAAACCATCTGACGAGCAGATGTCTCTGGCAAATACACCCAAAACGTAGGACGCTCCGCCCAAGTTAAACCTACTTGATTACCAGGAACAAGAGCCGTAAGCGGCTGAGGTCGAGCAGATAAATCACTTAGATTCTCTGATGAGTCTTGGAGACAAGCGCGATCGTTTCGTGATCCAGCTCCTCTCGTTGGCGGTGGGTTTCCTGTACCTGATGGCTTAAAAAGAACTTGAGGAATGACCTTGCGAGATGATTCAGAATTTGGTGTTGAAACTGGGAAAGCTCCCTGCGTAGATGCTTGTGCTGACGCAGACTGTACTCCAGTGAGCAAAAAAAGACTGACGGACATTAGGACAGATAACGCTTGGAGATGCATAATCGTTCGCTCCTTGATAGTGCATTATCCAAGCATACAGTGACACAAGCTAACGCTAGGACGTGTTTTAAAACCCTAACCTAGTAGTTCGACACACCGATTTTGACAGGTAGAGAGAAGTCAGGGAAACTGGTTGAAAATCAACAATCCCCTCCTCATGCCAGAAAAGTACACGGTCACCCTCACCCCTGAG